>CALXMC010000001.1 GCA_944389385.1 uncultured Alphaproteobacteria bacterium
GGCCCTTTTCTCCAATAGAGAGGAACTTAGACCGCGACGGGAACGTAACAAGTTCCCCTCTGCGGAGGGGTGGCACGATACCGGGCCCCGCGCGACGTGTCGCGTGGGTGGTTGTGCCGGGGTGGTCTATCACCCGAAGCCTTGGCGAAGGGTGGTATATCACGAGTAACAAGTCACGAATAACTAGTAACCAATAATGCCCACCGCCCCCGGTCCCTTTTCTCCAATAGAGAGGAACTTAGACCGCGACGGGAACGTAACAAGTTCCCCTCTGCGGAGGGGTGGCACGCGCCAGCGTGCCGGGGTGGTTTAATCCCCACCGCCCATATTGTGGGCAACATACCCCCGTGACGAGAACGCGCCAATACCCACCGCCCCCGGGCCCCGCGCGACGTGTCGCGTGGGTGGAACCTGGGCGGGGGGTGTCGTGCAAAGCACGACGGGGGGTGGGATAATACGAGTAACAAGTCACGAGTAATTAAAACAGGGCATTCGCCCGCAGTGCTTTTTTATTTACTGGATCGCCACGCTCCGCTCGCGATGACAAAGGGGACTAAGCGGCTAATCATATACTCTCTTACCACCCCGCCCTGCGGGCCCTCCCCTCCAATGGAGGGGAACTTAGACCGTACCGTCGCAGAATAAAGTTCCCCTCTGCGGAGGGGTGGCACGAAGTGCCGGGGTGGTATATCACGAGTAACGAGTAACCAGTAACTCTACCCTTGTCATTGCGAAGGGGTACGATCAACGTTGAAAACGTTGTCGTACGACTGTGGCAATCCAGTCATAATATGTCTGCGGGCATTCGCCCGCAGTGCTTTTTTATTTACTGGATCGCCACGGTCGTTTCACTCCCTCGCGATGACAAAGGGGACTAAGTGGATAATTCCGTACTCTCTAACCACCCCGTCCCGTTGGGACACCCCTCCAATGGAGGGGAACTTAGACCGCGACGGGAACGTAACAAGTTCCCCCCTGTGGAGGGGTGGCACGAAGTGCCGGGGTGGTTTATCACCCGAAGCCTTGGCGAAGGGTGGTATATCACGAGTAACGAGTTACGAGTAACTAGTAACCAATAATACCCACCGCCCCCGGTCCCCACACAAACAGTGATTAGCGACAAGATGGCCGCTCCCGAATGCCCACCGCCCCCGGGCCCCGCGCGACGTGTCGCGTGGGTGGAACCTGGGGGGGTGGCGCGCTTTGCACGACGGGGGGTGGGGTAATACGAGTAACAAGTCACGAGTAATTAAAAAATCCCGCCGGATTGGCGGGGATTTTTATTCTATCCAAATTGTCGCATACGACGTTGCATTTTCACCACCAACAGGAATCTTAACATTTCCTTTGGTTACGGATACTTTACCGGCTGATTGTGATACACCCGTCACCACGGCCCCGTCGCCGGTCGAACTGCTGTTCAAACCCGTTATTTCCGACTTGGCCGCATAAGTAGTTGTAATCACATTTCCGGACGCATCCTGTGTCGCCTTGGTGGCACTTGCGGCGGTTGTTGCACTGTCTGCCTTGGCTGCGTGGCTCACGGTCACAGCGCCACTGGTCGCCACAGTAATATCACCACCAGATTTCACACCACCCAACGCATTGTCGGTTGCAACCGGCAACTTATATCCATCGGGCAATTCTTCGGCAGTAATAAACCCGCTGTCGTTTGTTAAATCACTGGTTTTTGTCGGAACAGTAATATTCGCTGTTGCCGCTGTTGCAGAATTTGCTGTAAATGTTGCAACCGCCGTTCCATTTTTCTGTATTGTCAATGTTGCATCATTAACAGTTGGAATATCATCTGCATCAGCCTTGGCATTTAATTCCGTTTTTGTGGCATAAGTCGTTGTAATAACATTACCAGACGCATCCTGGGTTGCCTTGGTCGCAGATGTTGCGCTGGTTGCCGTATCTGCTGTTGCGGCGGCAGCAACTTTATCTATTTTTGTTGCAACACCACTGGCATTAACATAGACCGGATGCGTCGCATCCCCCACCGCGGTCCCGGCGGTGGCAACCTTTACAGCTGTACTATCTGGCGCACGTGTGCCAATCTGCTGATCGACATAGCCCTGTGACGCAATATTTGCATACGCGCCACCCGCCACCATCATAGCTATAAATGAAACTGCGAAAATGCCTTTTGACTTTATCATATCCGTATTCTACCCAAAGTATCTGTTTCGTTCCACTGTTCGTTTATCGCAATCTGTTTTTTTTACCTGTGTGCGGTGCACATTTAACACCGCACACATATTGTTACGCCGTTATTATTCGGCACTGCCACGGGCAATAACTTCCCAAGAATAGTTACCTGCACCAGACGATACCAGAACACACTTGTTCGCGGAATCCGCACACGCATCACTTGGTGCCGGGATTGCAGCGCTTGCTGTTTGCTGTGCCTGGCTTGCTGTGTTCTGTGCCTGGGTTGCAGTTTGCTGCGCCTGGGTTGCAGTTGATTGTGCGGTCGACGCTTCACCTGCTACTTCCTTGATAGCGGTCACAACCGTTGATGCCGATGTTCCCATATTACCGGCGGTCACAGTACCAACCTGGCTGTTATATGTGGCGGTCGGCAATTTTAAATCAGCCGCATCTTGTGCTGCTTCTGCTGCAGACTGTGCGGTGGCGGCAGCAGATTTTGCAGCGATTGCAGTGCTGCTTGCAGTATTCGCAGTTCCACGAACTTCATTGATGGCCCCAACAACTGTCTTGCTTGTTGTTTCCAAAGTATTATCTGTTTTATCCTGTTTCAGTGCCAGATTTTCATCAGTCGCCAAATCTGCAATTTCTGCCTTGGTTGCGTATGTTTTAGTTATTTCGTTTCCGGACGCATCGGCCGTTGCACGTGAGGCTGTACCGGTTTTATCCAATTTACCGGATTCCAACGCATCAATTGCGGTGTGCGCGGCGGCCAAACCAGTTGTTTCATTGTTCACAACCTTTTCTAATGCATCAACTTCGCCCTGGGCGGTTGTGGCGGCTGTTTGCGCCTGGTCGGCCTTGGTATCTGCTGCGGACGCTGCACTGGCGGCGGCGGCGGCCTCGCTTGCAACTTCATTGATTGCAGCGACAGTATTCGTCTTGGCTTCTGTTGTCAGGTTTGTCAATGTACCAATGTTTTCCAATGCAGTTTGTGCATTTGTGCTGGCGGTACTTGCAACGCCCTCGGTTGATTTAGCGGCATATTTTCCATCTGCTGTTGCAGCGTCTAACTTGCCAGAAATCTGTGCGGCATAACCATCATATGCCTCTACCTTGTCCGCGGTAATTCCTGAATTCAATGCCTCTAACTGTGCACCAGCAATTGTATTTTGCTTTCCAGCCAATTCCGTTTTGGTTGCATACGTTGTTGCCGCGGTTGCAGTATCCAATTTTTCGGCCAGACCATCTGTTAATTCTGTCTTTGTCGCATGTGTCGCAGACGTTTTTTCCAATGTACCGACACGCGTTGTCAACGCACTCAAATCACCACTGGACGCAATGTCAGATGTTTCAGCCTGAACAACGTCCCAAACCGCTTTTGCCGTTGGATAATGTGTATCATCAGAAGCATCAGAAACCGTTGTCACACGATTCGCAATCTTTTCTGCCTCACTAGACAAGCTAGACACTTCTGACTTAGTAGCATACGTCTCTGAAGCATTCGATTTTGTTTCCATATCTGCAATGGATTCTTTTGTCGCATAGGTTGTGCCAGCTTCTGTCTTTGTCAACATATCTGCAATTGCTGTTTTATCAGCTTTATTTCCAAGTGCAGTTGTAACTGTTCCAACCTTTTCATCAACATAGCCCTTGGATGCGATTGCGGCATATGCCCCATCGGCCGAAACAACGGCCAATAATGTTGCAAAAATGCCTGCTGTTAATTTTTTCATTTTTCCTTTCCTTTCTTTCTTTTGTTTTTTGTTTTGTTTGTTCTTTTGTTTGTTTTTTTGTTTAATCAAATTGTCTGGGTTGGGTCGCGGGACTGATTAATCCACCGTTGTGTCAGTATTTTTCGAGCCCATAACCGGCCCAGCATCAACCGGCGCCGTTGCAGGTTCAGTTACAGGCACCCACGCCAGTTTATTATCCTTGGTCAATGTCAGCACACACAAATCCGATTCAGTCGTACATGTATTCGACGGCTGCTGGATAGCAATTTCAACGATTTTGTCGTTTGTTTGCTGTCTGGTATAAACGTCTGCCAAATCCGCCTTGCCATCGATTTCGGCAACAACATCGTCAGACAATTTATCCGATGTCACGGCGTTATCCGCAATCTTTTCCGTGGTCACCGCACCCGCTGCAATTTTTTCACTGGTTATCGCACCGTTTTGCAATTTAGACCCCGCCAATGTACCTTCTTTGATCAAATCAGGATTAACAGGCAATTCGCTTAATCCGGAAATCTCTGACGATACCCATGATGTCATTGCGCCAATCGTCGGGAAATATGTATCAGATGATTCAATGTCAGGCGTAATAGAATTTTTCTTGTTGGCGGAATCTTCCTTTTTCGCCAACAAACCACTATCAGGGGCGGTGATGTTGGTGACGTTTTGTTCAATCCGTTCAATTGTTTGGTTGATTGTGGTCAATTCGGAATCATCAACCTTGTCAGCCAGGGCGTCTGTTAATCCATCAACCCTTGCCTGGGCAATTGTGGCAGATGTAGTGATATTCCCGTCCACACCCACGGTCAGGATTTTACCGTTATTTTCCGCACCAACATTTTTGTCCTGTTTGCCATTAATCTTGCTGGCCAGGTCGGTGTTCAAATCGGCCTCGGTCACGGTGCCGTCGGCAATTGCCGCGGAATCAACCGCACCGTCTGCGATTTTATCGCCCGTCACTGCGCCATTTTGAATTTGGCCGGTTCCAACCGCGTTATCCGCAATCGCATCGGAATCAATCGCGTCATTGGCAATTTTATCACCGGTGATTGTGCCATCGGTAATTTTATCGCCGGATACAGAACCAGAGCCCAAATCGGTCGATGGATCAAATTCAACATTTGCAATCTGTTGCGTAGTCCAATCGTATACGGCCTTGACAGACGGATATGCGTCTGTGGATGCCTGGTTGGATGAATCAATGACGGTGGCTTTGTTTGATTTATCTTCCTTGCCGTCAATTTCTGCATTCAACGCAGTATCCAACTTACCCGCGGAAATGGTACCATTGGCAATATCTGTGCCGGTCACACTGCCGTCAGCAATCGCGTCGGAATTAACCGCGCCATCTTTGATATGCTCGGCACCAACGGCATCATCGGCAATTTTGTCAGATGTCACCGCATCATCGGCGATTTTATCAGTTGTGACCGCGCCATTTTCCAATTTACTGCCAGCAATAGTTCCGTCATTGATATTACCGGGGTTGACGGGCAATCCAGTATCTGACAAGTCCGCAATCTTTTTATTAGTCCATTGAACGATTGCGCCCACTGACGGATATGCTGTTGGCGATGTTTGATTACCTTCGTTGATTTCAGCCGCCTTGTTTGTTAAAACCTCGTACGTTGTCTTGGCGGTCGCGCTGTCCAACTTGGAATCCATTTCTGAATCCAGCGTGCCAACCTGACCCTTTAAATCCGTCACATCTTTGACCAGGCCAGATTCAGCATTACCAACGGTTGCCCCCAATGCCTCTACCGCGCTTTGTGCGCCGGTTGCAGTTGATTGGGCGGTATCAGCCGTTTGTTTCGCTTCGGTCGCGGCAGCGACAGCATCGTCAACCTTGGCCGCCAGACCAGTATCTTCGTTATTGATTGTATCGCCCAACTGGGTAACCTGTTCAGTCAGGTTTGTAACATTTTCCTTGGTTTCATACGTATTGCTGACCGTTTGCAAGATTGACGTTTCACGATTATCAACGTACTGCTTGCTGGCAATTTGGGTTGCAGCGTTGGCCGCACCGGCACTGAACAGTATCGCCGCCATAAATCCAGAAAATACAATATTTTGTTTTTTCATTTTTCAAATTCCCCTTACATTGCTATTTCATACCAAACCGGATTACCTTCGCCATCCGTTCCCAGTACGCTGTTTGACGTTTTTTCACCCGCCGGTGCGGCCACCGCATTCGCCGCATTATCCAACGCCGATTGAACATCCAACGCCAATTTAGATTTCGAAATTGCCGCATCGGCCGCAACATCGGCATCTTTGATTTGCTCTTTGTACGCCAATGCTTTCAGATTCGCCTTGTCTTCTTTACCCTCGATTTCGTCCTGCAAATCCTGGTGCAATTTCGGTTTAGTCACCGCACCATCATCGATTTGATCGGTGTTAATATCCACACCCTCGGCCACAGTGTTGGTAACGTATGCCTCGACTGCGTGAACCGTTGGGTATTTGGTTGTAGATCCGGCATCCGCCGTCATATCATCTGTCTTGTTCGCGGCATTTTCGGCGGTGTACCCCAACGCATCTTGTTTGCCCGCCAAATCCTCATCCGTGGCATATCCATCCAATTTTTCAGCCAAATTTTCATCCGTCACAACGCCGGCCGCATCCAACACGCCATCAACCGCCGTTGCCAGACCATCGTTCGTAACATAGTCATCCAACGCAGTCTTGTCCGCTTTGGCATCCAGTGCATCGGTTAAACCATCAACCGCACTTTGGGCAATTGTGGCAGACGTCGTGATATTTCCATCCGCACCCACGGTCAGGATTTTACCACTGTTATCCTCGCCAACATTTTTATCTTGCTTGGCATTCAACGCATCCGTTGTCGCATAACCGGACAAATCTGATTTAGTCGCATAATCAGCCAACTTTTCAGACATATTCGCATCGGTCACAACGCCGGCTGTATCCAACGCGCCATCAACCGCCGTTGCCAGACCATCGTTCGTAACATAGTCATCCAACGCAGACACATCCGCCTTGCCCGCCAATGCCGCAGTCACCGCCGCAGACGATGGATATTTTGTTTCGTCATTGGTAATTGTTGTCGCCTCGCGCGCGGAAACGTCCTGCTTTAACGCCAGACTGGCTTGCACGCTTTCCGCGGTTTGCGCCGCTTCTTCGGCCGCGGTTTGTGCCGCCGACGCCGCATCATTCGCCGCATCTACCCTGTCCGCCAAACCCGTACCCTCGGCGTTAATGGTTGAATCCAATTGTCCAACAGTCTGTTCCAGTGTATCCAGTTCGGACGCATTGGCCTTGGTTTCCAATTCTTTGTATACGGCCGCCCCAGACGGATATTTTGTTGCATCAGCCTCGGACACAATCTGAACCAGGTTCGCAACATCTTGCTTGCCATCCAGTTTGCCTTCCATTTCGGTAATTTTTTCATTCATTTCTTCAAAATTACCATCCGTTGCCATCCCGTCCGTCTTAGATTTCAATTCGTTAATTGCACCCAAAACTGTTTTATCCGATGTGGTCAACTCGCCCGAACCCATTGTGGCATTTAATTCAGATATACCCGCCTCGTTCGCAGAAACACGCCCAGTCAAATTATCCAACGCGCTTTGATCCGCCTTGCCCGCCAAATCCGCATTGGTTACAAAATCTTTTTCCGCAATTGCACTGTCAATCGCGCTGTCCAATCCGGTCGTTGTTACATAATTCGACGCGTCTGTCAATTCTGCAACAGTTGTGGGAATATCATCAACGTTCGCCTTGTCCGCCAACGCAGTTGTTACCGCGGACGTAGACGGATAATCTGTATCACTGTTGGTCAGTGTTGTTTTCTTATTGGATTTATCTTCTTTGTCCGCCAAACCCGCCAACGCCTGGGCCGCACTTTCCGCCGCCCCAGTCGCCGCGGATGCGGCACTGCCCGCCAATTGGGAAACAGTATCCATTTCGCCATCCAACGCGGTCACAGCACCCGACAAATCATCAACATCTTTGACCAATCCGGAATTTTCATCGCCAACGGTTGCCTTTAACCCCGCAACATCGTCTTTGAATTGTTCGATTTCTTCGCTGCCAACAATATCACTGGTCGCATCGGCAATCGCCTGACTTACCGCCGCGGCCGTCGGATACATGGTATCGCTGTTTTTATTATTTTCCCACATAGCGACCGTGGCCTTGTATTTGACATTTTCATAATTGTCCGCATCCCCGGCCAATTCAGCAATCGCACCAGTAACCGTGTTGGCGGTCGTCCCCATCGCCGTATTACCAATTTTGCCAGACAACGCATCAACCGCACTGGATACATTTGTTAATTCAGTCTTGGTTGCGTATGTACCGGCCAATCCATCAACAGCCGCTCTTATGGCCTGGTTCATTTCCTCGGTCGTGGAATACGCTTCTAAATTCGCAGCCTCGCCCGGTTCACCCTTTTCACCTTTTTCACCCTGGGGCCCCTGGGGACCAGTAATATCAGCAATCGCAATCAAATCACGCCAACCACTTTCACCGACATAACGCCACAACAAATGCGTATCATTGGAACCCAATTCAACTTCACGCCCATCTTTGCCCGCGACAGTTTCCAACGCACCTTCTAATGCGTCAACATCAACAAAGATTTCGTTCGTAGCATCATCTATAATGATATAACCATCATCGCCAGGAATTAAAGCATCCTGCTTGCCCAACAACGCATCGCTGAAATTATCATCCGTCGTCCGCAGACCTTCTATATCACGTTCCAACTGATCAACCTGGCCACGCAACGCATTCAAATCATCCGAACCGACACCCCCAGAACCACCAGACGACGAACCACCACCAGACGTTGATCCACCCGGCGTAATTGGACGTATCGAACTGCCCCCACTGACGGACGTACCACCACCCAAATAATGCCCAATGGACAAACGTGGCAACGTAGCCACACGACCACCCGTCGTATTACCCGCACTGATATTTGTTGTCGTTCCCGAAACACCCGACGATGGCGTCACACGCAACGATCCACCACGCACAGATGCCGCCCCACCAGAGTTACCATCCTCCGCCGCAGCCGCCGCACTGGTGTACGTACCACTGCCACCCAACGAACGCACCGACGAAGCGCCGTACGCGCCAGAAACCGCGGCACACAGCACACAAACCACCGCCAATCTTGAAATTTTTAATTCGTGTTTCATGAATTCTCTCTACTGTAATAATGATATCATATTTCAGCGAATCGGGTCAACAACATTTTGTATTAAAATTCATATCTCAGACCAATCGATATCGAGTTATCCAACACAAAATTAACCTCGTTTTCGAACCAGAACCGATTGTCATCCATGTCAACCAAACCATCTATGCGATGATGCCAACCTGTCAGCCCTGACAAACGATACCGCACATCCAACACCAGGTTATAATCCAATTCATACGAATACCCCAACATCACCCCAATCATGGGCGCAAACCCATAACGCGTACGATCAGAACCATCGGCATAACCAAGCATATCGATTGTTTCAATCGGCATCGCCACACCGGCACCAACACCCAAATACAAACCATTTGTAAAATCATAGTACAAATTCGCCATGGCATACGGAATTTGCAAATTATATTCAGCCATGTGATCTGCATCTTCAAAATATCCCAGATAACCGGCTTCTAACTCGGCACGCCAAAAATATGCAAAACGGAAACCTGCGAATGCGCTGCCGCCAAAGACAGGTTCGAATGAAAATTCGTCACGATTATATTCTTCAACCGCACCCAAGAAATTTTCACCGCTGCTGTAATTATTTGTCCAATTCCAGAAATTCAAATCAGCACGTGCGCCAACATACCATCCGGTCTTTGCCTTGTCCGTATAATCGTATGTAACAACATACCCCCCCATTCCATCACGTGTTAAATAACTGGGGGCGGCAAATGCCGGCGTGCTGAACGCCAACAAAACAGCCAAAGAAACATATTTTTTCATAATCCTTCCTTTTATTATTTGTCGTGATTATATCACAAAACGCCACATCAAAAAAAGAGGAAAATCATATATTGACAACTTTTTATAAATTTTGCTAAAATTTATGCGTAATATGAAAGAACAGAAAAGGAAACGAAAAATGAAAAAATATTTATTCGGCATCATTGTTGGATTAACTCTGGCCGCATGTGGCGGACCGGGCAACATAAACGATGACAAGGTTTTCTTTGCATTTGATTCCGCAGTTATAACCGATGAATCACGCGAAGAATTGGAACGCCAATCGTTATATATGAAACGCAACCCGGACGTTAACGTCGTACTTGAAGGTCACTGTGACGAACGCGGTTCAACTGAATACAACTTGGCATTGGGCGCACTGCGTGCGGGCAACGCGGCACACGTTTTAATTTCCGAAGATATCGAACCAGAACGCATTAAAACAATTTCTTATGGCAAAGAACGCCCGCAATATCCCGGCACTGGCGAAGAAGTTTGGGCGTTAAACCGCAATTCTACGACCAAGATTGTAACGGAATAAAAAATGCGCTTCGGCGCATTTTTTTATTTCTATGCGCGCTTGACCGATGGGGCTTTTTTTTATACTATTTTCTTTATGGAGAATAATACAGCAATATCTTTTGCGAACGTGGGTGCAAGATACGACAATGGACGCGAAGTCTTGTCTGACGTGTCGTTTAATATCAGTGCCGGCGGATTTTACTTTTTATCGGGCGCATCTGGGGCGGGCAAAACAACTTTGCTGCGTTTAATATACCAGTTGCACAAACCATGCCGTGGCCAGATTAAATTATTCGGCCGTGTAACGAATGATATGACACGTGATGAAATCGCTTCATTGCGTCACAGAATGGCGATTGTATTCCAAGAATATTCGCTTTTGTCACACATGTCTGTGTTTGATAATGTCGCGTTACCATTACGCGTACGTGGTCTGCCTGAATCCAAGATAAAAAAATTGGTAATCAAGGTATTGGAATGGGTCGGATTGGCAAAATACGCAGACGCAAATCCAAAAACTTTGTCGGGCGGCCAGCAACAACGTGTATCGGTTGCGCGCGCGATTATCATTCAACCTGCGATTTTACTGGCCGACGAACCGACCGGCAATTTGGACGATGAAAACGCATCGCGTTTAATGGAATTATTTGTCCAAATGAACAAAACGTTTGGCACAACAATAATTTTGGCAACACACAGTACTAAATTGATGGACACGTATAAGTTTCCGATAATTCACGTGGAAAATCATCGTGTCAATTTTTCTGGCGCACGCGCCGAAAAAAACACCCCAATGCCCACGCCCCAACACACTCAAAAGGTATGGCGTGGCCCCAAACCCCAAAATTATTTTTCAGAACTGTCGAAACAATTTGACGATATTGGAAACGCATAATGGCAAAAAAACCAACTGTATTTTTATTGGTACGCGAACAATCCGTGTTTATGACGGCAATCATGTCATTATTGACATTTTTGGCGGTGGTGGCGTTTGGAATTGCACTGGCGATTGGCACAGGTGTAATTCGTTGGAACACCCAGTGGGATTTGACTGCAACGGTTCAGGTAATGGATTCATCAAAATATGAATCTGTAAAAAAGATATTGGATGATAATTCTGATAAAATCAAAACAACAACCGAAATTTCGACCGAACAAATGCACGATTTATTGCGGCCTTGGATGTCTGGCGGTGGGGACGCGTTGGAAAATTATTTACCCAAAATGTACGAATTACAGTTTGATTCTTCGGATGATTTGGAATCAGTTGAAAAACAAATTGGCGATAACGCGCGATTTTTAACACACGCATCCGCGCTGCACAGTTCCACATCGGCCGGATGGAAAATGATTGGCATCGCATCATTTGTATTGTTGTTGACATTGGGGGCGATTGGCGTATGTATTTCGTATATTGCACGCAACACAGCATTACTGCATCGCCGTGAATTGGAAATATTAAATCAAATTGGCGCAACCGATTCGTATGTTGCCCGCCAGATGCAGGTAATAATCGCCAAAATATGCACAATTGCAGGCTTGGCGGGATTTATGGTTGCGGCCCCTGTATTATTGTTAATAATCGCCACAGCACACAGTGCGCGCGTGGGTCTGATGGCTATGTTGGGTATATCGGGTTGGGGATGGTTTGCATTATTTATGTTACCGATTGCGATAATTATTTTTGCGATATGGATAACACGCCGCACAACTGTTGAAATTCTAGAAGCGAACTGATGAAATTTTTAACCCCATCTTTATTGGTATTAACGTGCTTTGTAATTGGCGGTGCGGTTTTCAAATCTATGGCACCGCGCACATGCGGCACTATATTATCTGATGACACAATATTTGTTTTAACGGGTGACATGCGCAGAATTCCTTTTGCCATGCGTCAACTGCGGAAATACCCAAACGCAGATTTATACATCATCGGCGCGGGCGAAAACACAACATTTGATTTTTCAAAACGTGTAACAATCGAATCGGATTCAAAATCTACATATCAAAATGCACTGGCGATACGCGAAATTGCAAATCGTACCGGATTGGACAGAATAGTTTTAATCACAACCGAAGATCACATGAATCGCGCAAAATATCTGATTCAGCGCGAAATGCCACAATCTGAAATCGTGACATGTCCGGTGCCGTTATCTGATATGCCCGTTACAAAAAGACTTGAACGTTGGACGGTTGAATATATAAAATATATCGCCACAATGTTTGGTATAAACGAAGGGTATAAATAAAAAATAAAGGAAAATTAGCAAAATGTTCAGAACAATTATATTCAAACTGATATTGGCATTACACTTTATTCTGTGGTCACCGATATTGTTGATTGGCTTGATATCCGACGGATTGAACAGATTTTTTGTACTGTCGTGCGCACGTGGCGTTTTATTTTGGGCGCGCGTTATCGCCGGAATAAAATACAAAATTCATTATCCCCCACACGAAGAAAACGGCGTCCCAGTTACCCCAAACGGCAACATCCGATTGGATGGCAAATCGATAATTGCATCAAAACACATGTCTATTTTGGAAGTTGCGATACTTTCCACCCACGTCAAAAATTCATTTTTCATAATTAAGCGCGAATTATTATGGATACCGATTTACGGTTGGGCATTTTGGCGTATGGGTTTGCAACCTGTTAATCGCGCACGTGGTGCAACAAACATGCAAAAATTAACACATGCAGTCGCAAAAAAAATTATGGACGGCAAAGTTCTGATAATCTTTCCCGAAGGTACACGCACCAAACCCGGTCATCCCGTCAAATTAAAACGTGGATTGCTGTTTTTGGCACACGAATTAAAATTGCCAATCTTGCCGGTGGGCACTGATTCAGGAAAATTTTGGCCAAAACACGGCCGCATGCACAGCGGAACTGCAAACGTATGGTTTGAACCAGTATTGCCATCCAGCGCATCATTGGACGAAATATACGATGCAATTAACCGCCACAGTGCATAAAGTTAATCAAAAAAAATTTATCGTTCATTCACATCGCGCGCAATCACCATTTTGCGCGCGTTATACATTTTACGCAAACGCGCAATAAATTTATCATATCCCTGCTTTACCCGCAGTCCATCACGCCATTTATTATATTCGCCGCAAATTCGCGTTATCCATTTGTCTGTTGTCGCGGCGATATTTTTATTATATTCACCGACTGATTTGAAAACACCTTCTGGATTACGGTTATTACATGCGATAATACCATCTGCATTTTTATGCAAATTTGAATCCAGCGACGATACACCGATTAAATCCCGAACGAACACATCAACATCCGCCCCATTGTCATAGCCTGATTTTATAAAATCGTACAAAGTATCAAAATCCGCCGATTTTGACATCAGTCCCCCGGGCCGAAACCAAGCACCATCATGTAATAAATCATCCACACTCAACAAAGCCTTTTCCAGATAATAAGACGGCGACAAAGAATGGCCTTTGTTTGAATCTATACCAACGCCCCCCATATTCACAGCCGCACTTGCGGCACTGTGCGCAACACTTGACGCATCTGCGACATATTCTATATAACGATATCCCATATTCTTGCAAGTTTCGCGCGTTGCGACATCACGCACCACGTTGGATAAAAACGCGTTTTGCGCGTCGATGCACATACCACGAATAACCGCATTTTTATCACGCGCAGAATCATACACCCCCCTGGCACTTTTTCCCGCCACATCCAACATCATTTGAATTTCATCATCGGTAAAATCGTCGCGCCACCCAAGATTATCATATTCGCGCCGCTGATATTTATCCATATATGTTTCATAAATAAATTGCTTTTGTTGGGGCGTAAAACCATCCATTTTATACAAAGTTTCATTACCCTTTATCTCATATAATTCGCCCCAAGATACATCCCCAGGCCGCACCAACCGCGTCCCTATTGGCAAAACCAAACCGGTCTTTATATCCGGGGCAAAGAAAGTATCGAACACAGACAACTGCAATGGATTACCATTTTGTTTCACAACGTCTTTATAAGGTGCCAAAATAACATACGGCGTATCCGTCCAACTGCCAAACCCCACAGTTCCAACAACAATATGATTCAAAGTGGTATGCACTGTTGCGCGCGGTATTTCAAAATCAGTCGCCATTGCTGTGGTTTTTATCGCCATCTGGCCATTTTTTAATTTTTCTGGCATATATTTGGTGGTATGCACAATCAACCAATTATCAGGATTTGACATATATTCAATTTCAGAATTTTCATCAGACAATTTTTTTACAGCATTTTCAAAATCACTTGTCATACCACACCCCAAAATTCCAAGTAATTATATCAGAAAATACAATAAATAACAATTTATTCACACCACGATGCGCGACGCCCGCCATCGTATGGACGCCCCAATTTTTCATCCAATAAAATTTTTGATAAATTGCGCCCATCAGATAAATAAACATCCGCGTCAATTCGCCCCAGATATTTATCATCTTTAATATTTCGCAGTTCAACCACACAACCTTTGGGCAACAAATACAACATTCTGTCACGTGCGCGCACCGCCATTTGAATCTCGCGCTCGCACGCCCCATGAATTTCAGGCGTATCAACATCACTTAACCGCACACGCGCATCCACACCGACACCATCTGCGACCAAGACATGTGCGGCAAACGTATCTCCGTCCAAAACATAGTCAACCACGGCCGGCACAGCATACGCCCGACCGCATACCAATACAGCGACCCCAACCAATATTACGGCAATCTTGGCGACCATGTTGGCTCGACCCCATAAACCCCATCTGGCAAAGAAATATCATACAAATTTTGCCCGGTAATATCGACACTGCGAATATGGCTCATACGTTCCATACCATCGACAGTTTTCTCAGTTTCATAATACACCAACCGACGGGATCCGGGTGCCCAGGATGGGGCCTCCATATACCAACCACCGGCCAAGATTTTTTCATTACGCCCACGCGTATCCATAATCCCGATATAGAATGTATCATCGGCCATCTTGGTAAATGCAATAAATTGTCCATCGGGCGACCAAGCGGGCGTAGCATATCGCCCTGCCCCATACGTAATACGTTCAACTTCGCCTGATTCCAGATCCAAGATATAGATTTGTTGATTACCACTGCGATCGGAATTAAACGCCATTTTTTTACCATCGGGCGAATAAGACGGACTGACATTCAAAGAATTCCCGAACGTCAATTGTCGTAATTTTTTGGATTCTATATCATATTCATATATATGCGTTATACCATTTTTAACCAAAGACAAAGCAACCTTTGTGCCATCAGGCGAAAATCGTGGTGCGAAATTCATTCCACCAAATTGCCCCAAACGACGTTGTTCGCCTGTATTCAAATCCAACGTCCAAACCATTGGATCGTTATCACGATACGATAAAAAGACAATTGTTTGCATATTGGGCGAAAAATGCGGTGACATAACAAAAGTATCTTCATCAGACAGATACCGCAACCCATATCCATCTTGATCCATAATGGCCATACGTTTTACCCGTTCTGTAACCGGCCCCGTTTCAGCAATAAAAACAATTTGAGTATCAAAATATCCGATTTCGCCGGTCAATCGTTCATAAATTCCATCAGCCATAATATGCGCCAAACGCCGCACAGATTTTTTTGATGCCACCAAACTTTGCGCCTCGATTTGTTCGCGTCCGGCCACATCCCAAACATAAAATTCCAGATTATACCGCCCACCGGATTCAGCGGATAATTTCGCCTGGACCAACACTTGCGCGCGCACCGCCGACCACAATTTGAAATCAGGCATTTTTCCCATTTCAACAAACTCGGGCAAGGCGTCACGCGATACAATTCGAAAAAGTCCCGTCGATTTCAAATCCGCGTCCACCACATCGCGTATCATTTCTGCATCTTTGGCGGACACATTACCAAACGTTTCGATTTTTTGCACTGCGACCGCAACGGGGTCCAGCGCATTTGCCACAATATCAACACGCAACTCGGCCATGGCGGGTCCGGCCAAGAACACAAACAAAGCGATAAATAAAAATCTTTTCAACATATCAAAAAATCCTTTCCGATTTTGGTTCAAATCCATTCTATATACAACCAATTAAAAAAGCAAGAAATCACACCCAAATACAAACGTAATCACAATCGCCCCCACAACAGTAATTACAACCGTGTTGACGGTCGCGATTACAAATGTATTGACAAATGTCAATACGATGATATAGTCAGTTGTAAACACTGTGGTATTGCTATTGGTATAGGAGGTTGTGTATGCCAAACGTAATGCAGCAATTATTTATAATGAATATCGAGGCGTTATTAAAAGAATACGCCGCATATCGTGCGTTTAATAAATCAGACAGCGTTATAAACATGCGTATTCCGCACCAGATTCTGGAACGCATAAAAACCCTGGCCGAGCAGCAGCATGTACCCTATCAGTTGCTGATTTCATCTGTACTTTATTCTTTGGTCAGTGCCGACGCTGCCCCTGCCCCTCAACAACAAACAATGGGATATTAAAATGCTGTCACAATCGAAACAAAACATATTTTCAGCACTGGAACAAGCCAAACATCGTGTAAATGAAAATGCTACGCCGTCTTTGTTTCCAACTGATACCGAATTAAACGACACCGAATACTGGTTGTTTTCAGACCTGCACAATATATTCGGTTCATCATACACCGGCACAGCGCGCGAATTACCAATAAACATAACGGAACAAACATCTATGTTTAACGATTTTGAAAAAATGCCGCACACTCTGGAACGCCCAAAAAATTTTTTTGAATTTTGCAACAATCATATTGTATGTATAAAAAACGATTACAGTCTGGACAGCGATAAAAAACTCAACGCCCCCGATGCACGCATAACACGATACGCATGCTGGGCGTTAATGAAGCAGCATCCTAACCGCATTTTTTCACAATTATATTTCATGATGCCGGACATATCATTCAAAAATCTGTACAACGCCAGTTATAAATTCTCGCGCATATATCAGCGCAGTGAAATGGGGATTGTGGACATGATTGCGAATGGAATCGCATACCGCAACCACGCAGACATGCGTGCATTTAATCGCGCATTACACCGTGCGTTTTTCTACTCTGCGTCGGCGGACAAGATTCGTGATTTTTATAAAATCTCGGGGTCTGTTTTCAATTACATGGGCACACAATCTTTACTGGCGCGTCGTTTGGCATTACGCCGTGCCATAGACAGATACGACGCGAATCCCCAAATGTCTTTTGACACATTTTTGAATACCGCATGCGTTGAATTGGGCAACGAACGCACCAAGATGATAAGTCGCACCAATCGCGCGCCCGAGCATGATATTTCACGCACATCCATTTCGAATTTGACCACAGAATTAAAAAAGCTGGAACACGCGTTCAAGCAAAAATTCATGCCACAAAAATTAAGATAAAAGAATAAAAAAAAGCGGCCATTCGGCCGCATTTTTTATAAACTGTTCCAACCGCCCAACAATTGTTCTTTGCATCCGATTGCCTCCATCCCTGTGGACGACAAAACGAACGATAACACAGCACCAATTGCGAACAATAAAATAAATCCGACCAGTAACCCAGTACCCTTGTCTTTCAACTCATCCATTTTCACGTCACCGGCCTTGATATACGACCACGCCCATTGTGCAACCAAGAACGCAGCCCCAACGAACGCCAACGTACGCAAAATTTTGAACACATTCTGCATTTGAATAATCAAATCACACAATCCACTGTTATTAACAGTTACATTTGCCAAATTGGCCGCATTCTGGCCCGCCCCAGCCACCGCCGTGCACACCAACACGAACGCACCTGCAAAGATAACTTTCTTTAACAAATTCTTCATATAAATCCCCTTTCTTTCCAGGTAATTGTACCATAAATTTTACATTGTTTCAAGCACCATAAACACAAAAAAGCGGCGCAAAATTTACGCCGCTTTTTTTCATATCCGCGATTAAAACGCAGGCGAAATAATATATCTGCGCACCAACATTGGTTGTGTACATTTATCACATTTTGCATTGCAAGATTTACACTGTGCTTTTTCCGCAGCCGGCGCCAAAACCTGGCGTGGTTCACGTGGCGCGGCGCCAAAAGTATCGCGCGCATACAAATCTTCACAGCGCGTATTGCGGTAAACGATTTTTTTACGACTGTCAACACCATCGACAGCATCAGAAAAATCACGACCACGTTCACCGACATAATAAACGCAATCGCGCCCATCTTGGGTATATCTCACACCACCCTTGTAATAATCATAGTAAGCGCCACACCCGACCAGCGACGTCAGCGCAATCACAGAAACCAGAATTTTTTTCATTTCACGCACCTTTGGCTTTTAATCTGTTGCTCTCTGACCCGCTCCCGGTTTACAGCAATTGTTGCACAACGACATCCATTGTCAAGCCTAATTCCCCCCCAACAACACGAAAACTCTGCCCACACTGGGAACTTGGTGCGTTCCCGCCGCGGTCCGGGTTCCCCTTTACGACGGATGAGGCTACTACCCCCGTCCCGTCGCGGTCTAAGTTCCTCATCTAGCGGAGGGGTGGCGGCTTGCCGCCGGGGTGGTTCATCACCCGAAGCCCCAGCGAAGGGGAAAACACGAGTCACGAGCAACAAGTTACAAATCACGCTTCTGGACTAATACAGAACTTTTTCATCATCCGGCAAAGTAAAACAGCCTTTTTCATCACAGAATTTTACCCCATTTTCACCCCCGCCCATATAACAATCGGTAATACTGCTTGATTCAATATCAGACGTAGTACCCGGCGGGCATCGTTGCTGGACACCCGCATTGCAATAATATCCAGCGGGACAATCCGAAAATACGGGCGTTAACTTCATAAACGCCGACATTGCAGGAACCATATCCCTTACCATCAAATTACCGCAATCATCCACTTTGCCGCTGCCCCCCATAATCAGATATTCGCAACTGTAATACGCAAAGTCCTGACCTTCTGGGACGGTATAATCCCCATAATCCCCATAATCTCGAACCAGACACTCCTTATCTGTGGGTATACATTCATTCATACTGGACGACGATGACGTACATTCCATCCATTTACCGGTGACATCATCTTGCGTACACCACACAGAAAATCCATCGCTGTCGGTTATGGCATAAAACACAGCCATATTGGTATTTTCCCAACACGCATGCAAAGTCGTATCACTTGTAAACGCCGGTTCACCCGATTCACCCACAAACGAAGAAAAATCGCCGGCCTTATTAAACATAAGTTTTGTAGGTTCGCCACAGTCGTCTGCATCGGTTGAATATCCGAAAAATTCTTTCATCGCGTACGACGGCTGTAACAAAGTGCTGTCCAATCCGTTTTCATTCCATTCCGCATTTTCATCCGGCGAGTTGGAAAACCCAAAACCTTCTTTATAATAAGCGATTCGTGTTTCATACCCCGATGGCATCCCAGGCCAGCGATTCCCCGCAAATCCTGTATTTGGTTCCAATCTTAATTTTATGGCAAGTGGATCACATACCATTTTTTTTGAATGACGATTAACCTCATGTGCAAATTCATCAAGCCCCACGCCATCAACTTGATAAGTTATTGTATACCCGGTTTCTAACCTGGAATTATATCCCGGACCACAGGATTTACACCCTTGGAAAATATCAGCGGAATCCACATATTCATCTTTTTTACAATTTAACTCCCACGGGCAAGTGTTTTCCCCCGTCCGCCCCGTATACCCGTCCAGGAAATCGGCACCAATGGGGATTTTACATTCGGCGCACGCATCATACCCACCCGCACTGTATGTACCAACGGGACATTCATAACAAACACCTGCTTCATTATTCCATCCGCACCCGACAGGACATCCGGTTTTATCATCAATAATCTCGCACTCTAATGCAAATGCGTTTTGGGTTAATATTATAAAAATTGGAAAAACAAACGCACGTTTCATTTTACATCCCCCGTCATGGTACAGCATAAAAAAATTAATATATCCGGGCAACAAAAAAATCCGGCAATGCCGGATTTTTTTAACGTTGTTGCCGATTATAATATTCGTTGATTGTCCAGCCATGTTTAACGTACCATAAACTGTCCTCGGGTACTTTGGATGCTTCGCCCAATTTGAAATTAAAATCACCCCTGCCACGAACCTTTGGTGAATAATCAATTGCATAGGATAAAACATTGTTACGTATGGCTGTAACACCCTGTGATTGAAACCCTCTCCAATCATAATATGGAACCAAATAAATCGTGCGAACATCAGGTTGGGCATCCAGGTATTTTATTATATCGCTGACCTCTCGCGAAAGACGCAAGGGGGTTTCATCTGGATGGATAAGTATAACATTTGAACAATCGCCCTCTGAAAATCTTAATTCAATATCACGGGTTGGTTGTTCTTTTTGACATCCGCCCATCATCAGCGACGCACCCGCAATCCCAATCATTGGCAATATTTTTCTGATATTATACGGTACTGTTTTTTTAATTTTCACGTCAAACCCCTTTGGTTTTATTTGTTAATGTCAAAGACCAAATTTTTAATGCTGTTGCCGATTGTAATATTCGTTGATCGTCCAACCGTGTTTAACGTACCATAAACTGTCTTCGGGCACATTGGATGCCTGACCCAACCTGAAATTAAAATCACCCCGGCCACGAACCTTTGGTGAATAATCAATTGCATAGGATAAAACATTATTCCGCAGGTCTGTAATATCCTGTGCCGAGACATTTTTCCAATCATCATGAGGGATCAAATAAATTGTACGAATATCGGGTTTGGCATCCAGGTATTTTATTATATCGCTGACCTCTCGCGAAATGACGGTTCCTTGTTCTTTTGGATGAATTAACACAATGTTTGAAACATCATCCTTGGTAAAAGTCAATTCAATATCACGGGGTGGTTTTTCTTTCTGGCATCCGCCCATCATCAGCGACGCCCCAGCAATACCGATCATTGGCAATATTTTCCTGATATTATACGGTATCGTTTTTTTTATTTTCATATCCAACCCCTTTGGCTGTTTTATTAAACAAAAAAGCCCGGAAAAATCCCGGACTTTTATCCCATTTACGACACAAAATCATCACCATCGTTTTCGGTAATCGGTGAAAATTCATCCCCCGTTTTCCCCCCATCACGACCCGCGTCGCATGGCGGCCAATTGGGCGCATCACCCGAATAAAAACAGTAAAGATTTTTCACCAAATTTTGCATCATTCTTATAAATTCATTTGTTAATATAGTACAAAACGAACAAATTGTCAAATAATAATTACAGGAAAACATTCCCGCAAAATATTCGGGCAACGTGCTGCGCTTTGTGTTATAATCGTAAAAACAAAGGAAACACATCATGGATTACAAAGATTTCGGATTGGTAAACACAAAACAAATATTCGCAGACGCATTGGTAAATCATTATGCTGTGCCTGCATTTAATTTTTATAATATGGAAACTTTGTCCGCAATTATAAACGCCGCCCGCGACACACACAGTCCCGTTATTTTGGCTGTATCTGAATCGGCATTGAAATATATGGGCGATGATTTAATGCGCGGCATGATATGGGGATTAAACTTAAAATCGAACGAAAATGTCGCCCTGCACTTGGATCACGGCACATCATTTGAATCATGTGTACATGCGATTAAATTGGGATTTTCATCCGTTATGATTGACGGTTCAAAATTGCCGTTTGACGAAAATGTAAATCTGGTGCGAACGGTTACAGATTACGCACATAAATACGATGTATCTGTCGAAGCAGAACTGGGGGCTTTATCAGGCATCGAAGATGAAAATACCCGCGGCGATACATCGTCTTATACCGACCCAAACGATGTTGTCAATTTTGTAAATCAAACAAACGCCGATTCGCTTGCCATCGCCATCGGCACCAGCCACGGCGCATATAAACGCAAATCAGACGACGAAGAATTACGTTTTGATATATTGGATAAAATCGCAGAACAATTGCCTGAATTTCCGTTGGTTCTGCATGGCGCATCGACTGTGCCGGCACGATTTGTAAGCGCGATAAACGACAACGGTGGGAAAATGCCAAACGCACGCGGAATCGCACCCGAACAGTTGCGCCGCGCGGTGGAAAAAAATATTTGCAAAATAAATATAGACAGCGACCTGCGACTGGGATTTACGGCGGGCGTGCGCGAAACATTGTCTAAAAAACCAGAAAACTTTAACCCACGCGAATATTTAAGCGCTGCATACGAAAATATGTACGCCACATGCGTGGATGAAATAAAAAATATAATGCACAGCGCAAAATAAATTAGAATGATGCAGATGGCGACGAAAAGAATTGCGAAACATGCCACCCAAAAAATAAATTAGAATGGTATAGATGCGACGATTGGCGGGTGTGAAATGTACCACTGTAAAAAAATAAATTAGAATGGTATAGATGCGACGATTGGCGGGTGTGAAATGTACAGAAGTTACATGAACGCCCGCCAATCGCCGCAGATATGCCGTTATAATTTATTTTGCGCGTTCGACGTATTCAAGAGTCTCAGTATTTACAACTATCTTCTCGCCTTGTTCAATGAACAGAGGCACTTGAACGCGTACGCCATTGTCCAGGATGGCTGGTTTGCCGCCACTGTTGGAAACAGTTTGACCTTTCAAGGCCGGTTCGGTTTCTTCGACAATGGCAATTACGGTTTTGGGTAAAGATACGGATACAGGTTGACCTTCGACAAAATTGACTTTGACGTTCATCTCGGGTGCCAAAAATTTCATTTGTTCACCCAGTGATTCAACCGGAACTGTGAATTGTTCGTAATTGGTTAAATTCATGAAATAAGCATCCGTGCCATCAGAATACAAGAATTGGCATTCGGTATCTTCCACCATCAGTTTTTCAACTTTATCTTCGGCACGCCAACGATTGTTGTCTTTGTTGCCGGAATCTATATCACGCAGGTCAGCCTGGACAAATGCACCGCCCTTGCCCGGTTTAACCTTGGTAATAGATAAAACAGAATAACGTTTGCCATTGTGGGAAATAACCCAACCCACACGCATATCATTTGCAATATATGACGCCATAATAAAACCCCTTGGTTACAAAATTTACGTGAATATTATAATTACGGATTGCCACGGTGCAAGCGTTTATTGCACAAACCGATTGTTGTATCGTTCAATACTGGCCAAAATGATTTCATCGGCCGCCGCACGATCGACCCAACCACGCACCTGGGACCAGGCGTTCGGCTGTAAATCTTTATAGTGACGGAAAAAATACTCGATTTTATCGCGCAAAATTTCCGGCAATTGTTCAATGTATTCGATTTTATTGTAATATGGATCGATGTTGTTACGTGGCACACAAATAATCTTCTCGTCCCCACCGGCCTGATCCTGCATAACCAGCGCGCCAATCGGACGCACTTGAATCATAACACCCGGATGCAGCGGCGCATTACACACCACAACGCAATCCAACGGGTCGCCATCATCGCCCAATGTCCCCGGAAAATACCCATAGTTCGCAGGATACGCCATCGGCGTGTGTAAAATACGATCCACGCGCAACAAACCCGTTGATTTATCTATCTCGTACTTCACATTGCCGTTTTCAGGAACTTCGATAATTGCATTCATATTTTTTGGCGGATTTACGCCCGGGGTTATATTTTGTATATCCATGATTATATTTCCTTTTGCCGAACGCGATTTTATCATAAAAAAACAAAATTTCAACGCCAACAAAAACGCCCCCGCGTAACCCAGGGGCGAATTCAGAACCAATAACAAAAACTACATACGCATTGGCATCAAAACGAACAAAGCATCTGTATTTTTGTCGGTGGATTTAATGATGGTCGGGGACAAAGGATCCTGCATTTCCATCTGGAATTTTTCACCTTCGACCTGACCTGCGACATCCATCAAGAATTTAACATTAAATACAACGGTAAACGAACTGTCGCCATTGTATTCGACATCCAATTCCTGGGTCGCAGTACCGGCATCCGGACTGGACGCATTAACCACCAATTTATTCATAGAAAACGTTAATTGCACGGATTTAGTTTTATCCACACTGGCAACCGATACCAAATCAACCGCGTTCAAGAATTGCTTTCTGTCCAAAATGGCGATTTTATCGTTGCCCTTTGGAATAACAACGCGATAGTTCGGATATTGTGCATCCACCAGTTTGCTGGTAAGCGTGGCGGCACCAACCGTGAAACGCGCCTTGGTATCAGACAATTCGACGGTAACATCATCGACGGTGGCATCTTCCAATAATTTGGACAATTCGCCAATCACGCGACGCGGCAAAATAACGGCCGGCATTTCTGCACTGCCTGCGGGGGCCGGCATAGCACACAATGCCATACGTTGCGCATCGGTCGCAACCGCAGTCAGCATTTTTTCTTTGCCTTCGTCCGAGATATGGAAATAAATCCCGCCCAGGTGATAACGAACGTCATCAGTCGGAATTGCAAACTTTGTTTGATTTATCAGATGTGCCAAATCGCCGGTTGTCATCTGGAATTTAGTGGTTAAATTGCTGCCCGCCATGGCCGGGAAATTTTCCGCCGGCAAAGTTGGCAAATGGAACACTGCGCGCCCACTGGACACAACCAACTGATCCCCAGATTGTTTGAACGAAATTTCCGCATCATCCGGCAATTTACGAACAATATCATACAACATCTGAACCGGCACAGTCGTTTTCCCGCCCAACGTAATATCGGCCGCAACATGTTCAACCAATTCCAAATCAACATTTGTCGCAGATAAAATTAAATCATCTGTAACTTCTATCTTAACATTCATCAAAATCGGCAAAGTCGCGCGTTTTTCAACAATAGACTGCATGTGTCCCAGCGCACGAATTAACACCTGACGAAACACTGAAAATTCCATAATACGCTCCTGTTAAATCTTTTTCGTCCTACATTCCGTTATGACGATTTTAGCAAAAAAGCCCGATTCGGTGCAAGGGCTTTAATGCCATCAGTCACCAGTTTGTGGAATCGGCGTATTATTTAATATTGAATTTACCAAATCCGCCACAGGCACACCCATCCAAGCCACATCACCACGCTGTAACGGCGCACCACGTGTCATTGCCGTTTCGCACGGATTGTCATCAGCCAACCAATTTTCCAACAAATCGCCCGCCAATAACCCAACACCTGCCCCAGCCACCAAACCAATACCGCCGGTAAAAGGCGCCAACAATAATCCCAAACCGGTCGCAGACGCAACCTTGCCCGCGACGGCGGCACCACTGATACGTACGGTTGGCTCGGCCAGATTATCTGTGATTTCAATTGAATTAACCACATTGCCCGTCAGTGATAATTTCAACCCGCGCACCGGCACAGTCGTCAATGCCAAATGAATCGTTTCGTCACCCAAATCCAAATCACCCGCCAACCGCACATTTATCGCATTGGTTTCCAACGCAACGCCATTACTGGTTTCTATGTGGCCTTCGCGTAATTTTGTGTTAACAGACACACACGATATATTTATCTGGTTATATTTTTTCTGGGATGAAAACAAATCGGTAATGCTGTGCCGCAAAGTCGTCAAAAAGTCAGTCCCATATACATTTGATACCAACGCCGAATGCGCATATCCAACACCCGACGAATAAATCTGAACCGGCCCAGTAATCGTTTGCATCCACTCGGACATAGTCGAACCTGTCGCCTCGACATACATATCAAAACTGACCGGCAATTCAGAAATTAAATTATCTATATTTATCTGGTGCAATAAATTCCCAATAACTATATTTCGCCCCACGCCCCCCATGCGCACATACATACGGCCGTCTGGTTCAATATTCACATTCGCAGCCGCTTGGACATTTCCATCTGCGATAACAGTTTTTGCATCCACACGCGCACGTCCATTTTCCAGATCGACACGCACATCCATATCGCGCAGATTCAATTCACGATACACGACAAAATTATCCAACATAAAATGTACATCTGCATTAAATTTCAAAAATTCAGCCCCATACAACGGAATATCATGAAACACATTCAATTCTCGGTTTGGGCGAACCCACCCCCCATCATAGGCACTTGGGAATAATTCGGTCAAATCAACCCATTCAGATTCGATGGTTGCAGTTAATTTTGGCACCGCCCCCGACCAATCAACAACACCCGAAAATTCAACCGTGTTTCCACGAACTGTAAACGACGAATTACGTAAAGTTAATTTTTGCCAATCAAACCCGCCCGCAATATTAACACTGATTGTTGGCATGGGTTCCACATTCAAATTGAAAACATCCCCCAACAAAGTAACATCTGGGATATCACCTTTGATAATAAAATCGATTGGCGCTTTACTTGTACCCTCTAATGCAACATTGGCGATTAACGCTTCTCCACCTGTGGCGAACGCGATGCGCATTGGATATACTTTTCGTTCTGCATTATATTGCGAAAACACCAATATGAATGGGAAAACGGAATTATCGTTACGAATCCATCCGCTGTATTCGCGCGTATCAGTGTGTGGAATATAACGAATTCGAAATCCGTCCACAGAATAAACATTGTCCAGAATTTGTGCATTCAAGTTTTTAATTTCCAAACTGCCCAATCCTGTGGCAACGAACGGAAATTCATCAGGTGTATTATCCGCTTTCTGAACCGCATCATCTGCTTTATTGTCGCTTTTTATGACAGGCATAACAGAAAAATCACCATCTGTATTTTTTTCTATAAATACATTGGCATCATGAATTGTTATACTTTGAATTGTTGGTCGATCACGAAACAAAGACACCAAATCCAGTGTGACATCAACCCGTTCAGCGTTAAAAGCATCCTTGTGATGTGCCCAATCGGCATTCGGCACACGCACACCATTTAATTCAATTTGCGGTCGCAAAGACAATTTCCATGAAACAACGCCGTCAATTTCTACTGGTAATCCAGTCGCTTCGCGCAATACGGTCAAAACACTGCCGCGCAAAGATTCCAAATTTATCTGCGACAAAGCGATTAAAACCGCCACCACCAGTCCCATTACAAACAGAACCAGTACCCGCATTATCTTAAAAAAAGTCCCACTTTTTTTCTTTTTTTTTACCATTTTGCTCTATCAACCTTGTGGCAACCCAAATTCCAAAAATTTCAACACAGGCTGCATAAAATCCGGTATATCGGCGCAAAGCGTCATCATTTTTCCACTGCTGGGGTGACGAAATGTTAACTTATACGCCAACAAAAACAAGTTATTTGTCACAACCAAAGACTGTAATGCGCCGTCCATTTTTTTATCACGCCCATATAAGTCATCGCCAACAATTGGCGCATTCAAACTTAACGCACTGTGCACACGCAATTGGTGGGTACGCCCTGTTTTCGGCGAAAACAAAACCCAAGACAAATGTCCTGCACGCGACAACACGCGAAATTCTGTGATTGCACGTTGTGGACGCTGACCTGTACCATTGTTTAACCGTTCTGGGCTGTCAGATATTTGACCTTTTACCATATAATTGTCAATAACACCAAAATCATCCCGCACATTGCCGTTTAACAACGCCAAATATTCTTTATGCGCAGTTTTATTTTGAAATTCATCCGCCAATACTTGTGCGGCACGCTGATTTTTTGCGACAACCAAGACCCCGCTGGTTTCCCGATCCAAACGATGAACCAATGAAATTTTATCGTATGGGAACAAAGCCGCCGCCATTTTATCAACAGATTTTCGAATACCTGTTCCACCCTGCACCGCCAACCCCGCAGGTTTATTAAACACAACAACATCGTCGTCATCATGAATGATACATTTGCGCAAAATTTCTAAATCAGACAATGAAAAATTTGCACCACTTTCAGTCCGTTTTGCGGGCAACACAGCATAACTGGCCACGGTTGGTGGAATGCGCACAACATCGCCTGCGCGCAAAATTTCTTGTCCACGTGCACGCGACGAATTCACACGAATTTGCCCACCACGACATAACTTGTAAAATTCACGTTGTGGCATGGCCGGAAAGCGCCGCATAAACCACCGCAGCAATCGTGTTCCTTCTTCACTTTTTGGAATTTCAACCATTTGCGCCACAACAACACCCCGCGATTTATTCACCGTATGTTATCTGGACGGTATTTTCGCCGTTTTCATTATCGCACTCGCCACTGGCGCCGCTTTGCGTACGTCCAGACATTTCGTACCCCACAGAACCAGACCAAACCTTGGTTACCAAAGATTCGCAATCAGACTGCGTCAACCCATTCACAGAAATCACAAACTGGCGTGGATTCGACGGGTTTGCAAATATTTCATACGTACCGCCGTATGGATTTTGATTCGACATACCAATCGCGCTGAAAATATTTGCACTGTTGATATTTGAAAAATCATCATATCCCGCAAATATCTGGCGCACTTGGGCAACCATTTGCAGAACTTCATCATTAACTTCATTTCGTTTTTGTAAATTCATAGCACTGGAAATGGCAACGACCGCCCCCACTGTAATAACACCCATAATGGCCAACACGCCCATCATTTCAATCATAGAACGCCCAGATTCGTATCTCATTTTTTCAACCTTTGTTTGATATTTATTTTTTTATATTCTATCATAAATAACATGAATATTCAATTTTCTGATTTAATTGAAAACAGTCCTAATGCACCCGGCGTCTATAAAATGTATGACGCAGATGGTACATTGCTGTACGTTGGCAAAGCCAAAAATTTATCAAACCGATTAAAACAATATGTGGACATATCCAAACTGGAATTACACAAACAAGTCATGCGCACACTGGTCGCGCGGGTTGATTGGGAAATAACCCCGACTGAATCAGACGCGCTGATTTTGGAACAAAAACTGATAAAAACATTAAAACCCAAATATAACATAATGCTGACCGATGGGAAAATGTATCCAATGATTGCATTAACCCAATCAGAATATCCACGTCTGTTAAAATTCCGTGGCAAAATATCCCAACGTCGCGATGTTTACGGTCCGTATCCATCGGTTACCGCACTAAACGAAACAATAAAAACGATTCAAAAAGTATGCCGTCTGCGAACATGCACAGATACATTCATGCGCAACCGGACGCGCCCATGTTTACTGTACCAAATTGGCCGATGCAGCGCGCCATGCACAATTCCACAAACAGACTATGCCGAAAACGTCGCATTGGCTCGTCGAATTCTTACTGGCGACAGCCAACCCATAATCGCAGATTTGACCAAACAAATGCAAAAATTTTCAGATTCTATGGATTATGAATCTGCCGCGGCGACGCGCGATAAAATCGCCGCGTTAACCCAAACATCAAATCGCGGTATACGGCGGAATCGTGCATACAGCGCGAATTTTGATTGGACGGAATCTGTCAATGATTTGGAAAAATGGTTGGGCATAAAAATTGAATGCGCTGGCGTGTTTGATAACTCGCACTTGTTTGGGCGCAATCCCGTTGGCGCAATGATAACGTTTGGCCACAATGGATTTATTAAATCGGGTTACAGACATTTCAAATTACGCGACTCACACGCAGCCGGCAACGATATCGCGATGATGGCGGAATTTGTATCCCGCGCAACAGCACGCGGTCCAAAACTGGATTTGATTATTGTCGATGGTGGTCCCGCCCAGTGGAATATTGCACATAAAACCGCACCAAACATCCCAATTCTTGGCGTTACCAAGGGCGAAGTACGCAATGGTGACGAACACTTTATCATGCCGAACGGCGAAATTTGTCGCGATATTCCAAAAGATTCACGATTGTTCTTATTACTGCGTGCGGTACGTGATGAAGCACACCGTTTTGTAATCACATTCCATCGCACAGTCCGCGCAAAACAAATGACATCGTCTGTATTGGATGAAATAGAAGGCATCGGCCCAACACGCAAACGCGCACTGTTAAACCACTTTGGTTCTGTACGTGCAATAACAGATGCGTCGTTGGACGCATTAAAACGCGTCCCCGGTTTGGGCAAATCCGCGGCTGAAAAAATCTATGCCCATTTTCATTCAGAAGTGATATAATGCGACGTATACAGAAAGGAGTTTAATATGAAATTTTTTGTAAATTTTTTATCAGCGTTCCGCATCGCGTCATCATTCGCGATTATTTTCACCATGATGTTTGGAATGTATTGGACAACATTTGTTTTATTTTTACTGGCGGCCATATCAGATTGGTTTGATGGATTTTTGGCGCGCAAATATAACGTATGCACAAAACTGGGCGGCGTGATGGATCACATTGGCGACAAATTATTGGTTGTGAATACATTTATATTATTGGCCGCAATGATGCCTGTTTGGTTTATCGTTGTACCAATTATCATAATGATTGCGCGTGAATTGTACATCAGCGGCCTGCGCGAATTTCTTGGCACACAAAAGGTGGAAATGCCTGTTCCCAAAGCGCGTTTTTCCATGGGAAAAATTAAAACAACATTACAAATGATTGCAATTGTTGTATTTTTGTTATTGTTCGCAATCGCGGCCACGATTCCCCAAACCGACAGCCGCACAATGGTATGGTTAATCAACGCACTGCCGTACGTTGGCATACTGTGTACATGGTTGGCATTGGTTGCGTCTGTATGGTCGGCAACACAATATACATTTACATTTGCCGAAAAATTAAAACAAATAAAATAACAAAAAATCCCGTCAACCTGGCGGGATTTTTATTGTATAAAAAAAACGCGCTATGTACATAAAACCATGCACACAGCGCGATTTTTAATTTGTATTAAAACCAACTTTTTTTCGCGCTTTTTGTACTGGCAAATTCAGTCAAAATTTTCTTTTGCTTTTCGGTTAATTTTGTCGGCACAGGCATATTTATTTCAATATACAAATCACCAAAAGTGCCTGCACGACGTCCCGGCATACCATGCCCACGCACACGTAACTTTTCACCAATTTGTGTACCGGCCGGAACTTTGACAGACAGTTTTTTATCGTCGATGGTATCGACTTCAATCTCGCCCCCCAGTGCCAATGTTGTAAACGGTATATCAACACGCGTTATCAAATCCGCGCCATTGCGTACGAAACGCTTGTCCGGACGAATATGTACATCCAGATAAAAATCCCCAGCCGCCGCACCATTTTGTCCGGCCTCGCCCTGGCCTGCCAAACGCAGCCGCGCGCCATCTTCGACACCCGCAGGTATTTTCACATCCAACGTACGTGTTTTACGTAACACACCCGCGCCATCACACTGGCTGCATTTTTTATCGATCTTGTGCCCCAAACCATTACAGTCAGGACAAGGTGTCTCCATTGCAAAAAATCCACGCGCCGTACGAACATATCCCGTCCCCCCACATCGCGAACAAACGGGTGCCTCTTTCCCATCGGCGGTACCGAAACCGTGGCACTTATCACATTCAACATTTGTTGTAAATTTAACGGTATGCGTTGTTCCAAAATAAGCATCCCGCAGATCAATTACAACCTCGTCCAATAAATCGCGCCCCCGACGTTGGGAATCACGACGCGACGCGCCGCCACCCATATCGAAACCGAACCCGCGCATAGCCTCGCGTAATATATCATCCATCCCGGCACCGCCACCCATATTAAAGTGGAACGCACCGTTACCAAACGGATTGCCGCCTGCGCCAAACGGATTTGCGCCCGACGCGTTACCCCCCGCGAACGCAGCATCACCAAAGCGATCATAAGCCGCGCGTTTTTGCGGATCTTTCAAAACATCAAAGGCATTATTAACTTCTTTGAATTTTTCTTCGGCATCTTTATCACCCGGATTTCTGTCGGGATGATATTTCATAACCAGTTTATGATACGCCTTTTTAATTTCGTCATCGTTTGCATTACGCGCGACGCCCAAAACTTCATACGGATTTTTATTCATTTTTCATATTCCCAAAAATTATCTTGTCCAAAAGTATATAGTTATAACATAAAAAAAATCAAGATGATTGAAAGCACTTGCAAGAAAAAGCAAAATGTACTAATAATAATACGCTATGAATGAACAGAACACACACACATACGACGCATCTGACATCCAGGTACTTGAAGGCCTGGAACCGGTTCGCCTGCGGCCTGGGATGTACATTGGCGGCACAGATGAAAAGGCCTGGCATCATTTACCGGTCGAGATTTTAGACAACTCGATTGACGAGGCTGTTGCCGGATTCGCAAAAAAAATCACAGTAAATTTAATCGACGCCAAAACAATCGAGATTACGGACGACGGCCGCGGAATTCCCGTTGATGAACATCCAAAATTCCCCGGCAAATCGGCATTGGAAGTGATTTTAACCACGCTGCATTCAGGCGGAAAATTTAATAACAACGTGTATAAAACCAGTGGCGGTCTGCACGGCGTCGGCAGTTCTGTTGTAAATGCGCTGTCGTCTGAAATGATTGTAACAATTTCGCGCGATGGATACGAATGGCGTCAAACATTTTCACGCGGCAAACCAACCAGTTCAATGACCCGCGGGAACGCCACAAAAAACCACGGCACAAAAATCAGATTCACACTTGATGACGAAATATTCGGTGCAAACGCGGTTTTCAAACCCGTCAAGATTTATCGTATGGCGCGCGCAAAATCATTCTTGTCGCGCGGCGTGCGTGTTAATTGGATTTGCAACCCGGAATTATTAACCGAAGACATGAATATCCCCGCCCAAACGGAATTTTATTATCCCAACGGCGTGGCAGATTTCTTGGACGAAAAAACACGCGATAAACCGCGCATTTTGCCAAAGATTTTCAGTGGCACCGTTGATTTTCCTGATGATTCGGGTCGCGTGGAATGGGCATTAACTTTTTTAACGGATGAAAACGGCGCGGCATCTGACGATGGTTTTTTCGCATCATATTGCAACACAATTGCAACAATTGACGGCGGCACACATGAATCAGGATTCAAATCTGCCATCACCCGCGGTATAAAATCATACGGGGACAAGGTTAATAATAAATCCGCCGCATCGATTATCAGCGACGACGTATTCGATTCGGTTGCGGCGATTGTATCTGTATTTTATAAAACCCCACAATTTTTGGGTCAAACCAAGGAAAAACTGTCGAACCCGGAAATCGCACGCTTTACCGAAAACGCACTGCGTGACCCGTGGGAGATTTTTTTGGCATCCGATCCCAAAACCGCAAACGCAGTACTGGATTTTGTGGTAAATTTGGCGAACGCCCGTATTAAAACGAAACAAGTCAAAGAAATCGCCCGCAAAACGCCGACCAAACGTATTCGTATGCCGGCCAAATTAGCTGATTGTTCGAAACACGGCGTGGATGGGACTGAATTATTTATAGTCGAAGGTGAATCCGCCGGTGGCACCGCGAAACAGGCACGTGACCGCGCGACCCAGGCAATCATGCCTCTGCGGGGCAAGGTATTAAACGTTATATCCAATTCTGACGAACGATTCAGCGCAAACAAAGAATTGAACGAGTTAATTGACATCATCGGCGCGGGCACCGCCAAGGATTGGGACGAGAGTAAACTGCGATACGAAAAAATCATCGTCATGACCGATGCCGACGTTGATGGCAGCCACATTGCATCGCTGTTAATGGCATTTTTTTACCAGGTTATGCCCCAGTTGATTTATGGTGGCCACCTGTATTTATCGTGTCCCCCGCTGTATAAATTAACATGCGGAACCGAATCGATATATGTTGATACAGACGAAGAATTGGAAAATCTGAAAAACACGAAATATAAAAATAAAAAAATCGAAATTTCGCGGTTCAAGGGCTTGGGCGAAATGATGCCGAACCAGTTAAAGGAAACAACCATGTCGCCCAAAACGCGCCGCTTGATACGCGTTGATTTACCCCCACGCACGGACGATGGCGCCGAAGATACGGAAAAAACGCGTACAATTGTATCGGAACTGATGGGTAAAAAACCGGAATTTCGATTCAAATTTATTACTGAACACGCACAATTCGTCAAAGATTTATTCGTATAAACAAAATAACGTATTAAAAAACTTGACAACTTGATATTTTGTACTATATTACACTCCGGCATAAAGGAAATGATATGAATCAAAAACAAAATCAGCCTGTGGCATCACGCCCCAGCAAAAAACGTAAAAATACTTATGTAATCAGATATTCTGCCTTTGCAGATCCGCATTGGTTTGCAGATTGTGCAATAACCCCATTATGTATAACCGAAAAGAATGGCGAAAAAATCGCATCAAATGGCGGATGGGAAAAATGCGGTGCATTTCCAAATCCTGGTCCAACAACAATGTTCGCGCAATACAACCAATTTTCGCATATAATGACTGCGGACGAACTGAAATTGGCATCAACAATCGTCGAATATTTGGACAAGGAAACGGGCGAACCGATTGCATATTTATATCCAAATTGCGATATAGTATCCGAACAATATGATACATTACCCAAACTGATGGCACGTTTGAATCATGCGACCCGCCAAGATTTGATGCGCCAACACAGCAAACGTTCCAACATGTGGAATATTATCAAGGTTCGCGGCCGCACAAAATAATATTGTACAAACAAAAAAACACGCCGATAACGGCGTGTTTTTTGTTTTCCCCATCTGATTATTGGATACCGACGCGGAACTGGTCGCCCCATCCGGCAACAACTTGGCCACCGATGGTACATTGCATATCTTCAAATCCATCCGATACTTGGCTTTTCTTGACTACACTGCTGGTAATTAAACCACCGGCTGTACCCAATACCACGCCCGCAATGGAATCTGATAATAAACGGGATGTGTTAAATTTTCCTTCTTCATTACGCCACTTGTTCACACGCAGCCCGTCACGTATGGTATTCAGCGTCGCAACTGCCTGATCTATCCTTTGATTTGCTTGATTTTGTTCCGCCTGGGTATTAACACCACTGATGGCAATATTTATCTGGTTTATCATGCTGTTAAACACAATTTCACTGGGATCTCCATCGCAGTATTCAATGACCTGGTTTATTTGGGCGACAATCGATGTGTTGGTCGCATATTGCACCTGTAAAGTTAACAGATTGTTTATCTGGGTCTGGTCACATTCATAGTCTGGATCGGATGATTGAACCTGTGTAACAGACGGCTCAATCGGCTCGCACTGTAATGTAGACGGGTTGAACACATGTGTACTGGTGTTTGGACATTCGCACACAAGGGTAGCTTTATTCCAAGTCGCAACACTGGACGGTACATAACAACATGTAACACACTGGCTTTTTGTACTTCCACTTAATCCGCCACAACGATTACGAATACATCTTTCTGTATTGCTTAATTCAGGGCTTGACACAGTTTCATCAACGGTTTCGGTGGGTGCCTCAACGGGTTTCTCGGGCTCTTCAACAGGTTCCGGCGTCGGTTGAGTTGGTTGAGGTTGAGTTGGTTGCGTTGGTTGAGTTGGTTGCGATACACTTACACAATATTTACCATTAACTGCACGGTATCCATCCAAACATCTTCTGTATCTGCATAAATAATCATACCTACCTGTCTGAGTTATACTAACCGATGTCGCCCCTTTGGCTGTTTGACCCTGTCTGATTTCAGATAACAGAGAATTTTCTATATAACCGTCCATCTGGTTCAGAGGTGAATCACCACATACACCCAATTTTGAATCCTGCATTTGTGTCCAAGTATCATTTGGTCCAAAAGTATCTGTACATTGGAATGCAATGTGCTGTCCACCATCATTAGCAATCACAACCGTATCATTATAATTACATTGGCTGTTTGCACCACCTGTGTCACACATATAACATAATTGACTTGTAAAACGTCCATCATCATTATTATTTGGACCACCTGTCACACCATCCTGACTCAACATTTCACGCGTATTAAATTTAGAAGCATCACATATAATCGGCGTACAACTTCCTGCTGCCGATGCAAAACTCGGCATAACGACCATTCCGAAACAACAAATCACAAAAGCCAAAATTTTTCTCATATTCCCCCCAAAAATTATGCCGAATTAAAAGATTGGTTTTATTCCGACGCTATAAAACATACTCTTTATACTGCATTTTATCACATTTTCGCACCAAATCCAACAGCAAATTATGCCGAGAATTAAAACCAACTTTTTAATTCGGCATGAACGGGGGATGATATGGGAAAATTTAACACATCCCGTTTATTATCAGATTCCATTGCGGGCGTGGTATTGGGTACAGCCGGTGGTTTAATTACCAGCAGTGTAGTCAAGAAAAGCCAAGTATCGGATGGATTTGAAGATATGCAATGTACCATCGGTGGCCAAGTTGTTGCCGGATGGGGCGACCAGTTCCGCGTCGGTATCCAATAATCAGATGGGGAAAACAAAAGTGCCGCGATTTTGCGGCATATTTTTTTATTTATATTCTGCAACCAACTGGCTTATTTGTGCGGCCAAAACCAAATCTGTTTTTTTCAATTTTTCGATCTGTGAAATCGCATAAACAACTGTTGCATGATCGCGATCACCACAAACGCAACCAATTTCTGACAAAGACATATTCGTTACGCTTTTTAACACAGCCATCATAATCTGACGCGCCATTACCAACGCACGGCTGCGCCCACGACCACACACAGAATCATACGACACACCCAATTTTTCACACATAGATTTTACCATCGCAATTGGTGTTTTGGATTTCTGCAAAGTATCAGACAACAAACGTGTCGCGACATCCATATTTACAGATTCACCCATCAGTTCGGCATAGGCTTTGATTTTTGTTGCGACACCGCCAACCAAATGACCATCACCCGCAATACGCGCCGCAATCGAATCTGCCACATCCGCAGACACACCCGCACGCATTAACAAAGTACGTTTTACATTCGTATTCGGTGCCACCATATCAGCAACCAACCCAGATGCAAAAACAGATTGAGTACGTCTGTCAAATCCGCTTAAATTACCCGGCGCAACATTTGAAACCAAAACAATATTTTTTCCATTTGCACGCAAATCCATAACCAATTCTACAAATTCATTGCATGTTGCACGTTTGCCCGACAAAGATTGCACATCATCCAAAATAAATGTATCACAATTACGGCAATAATCTTTGAACGCGAATACAGTTCTGTCATGCAAACTGCGTGTAAATTCAGAAACAAACTGCCCGCCTGTCATTTTTATCACACGCCCAACCGATGCTTTTTCAATTGCGTCTGCCAACAAAGATTTTCCGCACCCCGCCGGACCATAAATAAATAACGGCGAGAAAGAAACTGAACCCGCCGCTATTTTTTTACATGCCGATAACACTAACGCATTTTCTTCACAGCATACGAACGCATCAAACGCATCAGATACCGTCATACGCGTCGTTTGTGTGCACGCCGCAGCCGGCGCAAAAGATTGAACATTATTGTCATTTGCAATCGGTGCGGCAACGGTTGCACCACGCACTGCGATTTTAACATTCAAACCAAAAGATTGTGCAACTTCGGATAAAACATTTGAATAAACCGCGCCAACATAATCAGCCGAGAATTGGTTCTGGGCATTCAGCACCAAAACACCATCACAAATTTCACATTGCAACGGGCGAATCCAGGATGTAAATGCAGCAGAATCTATTTTCGCGGCGACCGCCCCCAGGATTTGTTCCACATCGGCTGTTGTTTTTGTCATCGCCACTGTCTGCATCATGTTTTTCTCCTTTCCTTCCCTTCAAAGAATCCATGCGTCAGAGTATAAAAGCCACCTGCGCATAAACACCAAATTTTACCGCGATTGTATTTATCTATGTTCGCAATATAAATCCAGTATTTATGTTATGCCCTCGGTTTTAACCCTCTCTCGCTTTTCTGGTGATGAATAACTGTTGTTACCCACCGTTTTGTTTTTTGATTGGGATTTACTCTCAATCGTTTTGGATACGTCAGTTAAGTTAAATGATATATCGTCATTTGCAACGAATTCTTAAACAAAATTTGAACATTTATTTTTTGACAACGATTCGTTTTTTTGGCGGTTTTCTGCGCTTTGTATATACAATGTATAGACAAGTATTTTTTCACACACGTACATACCCGCCATCGACTTTGCGCACCAAACCCTGCAATTCCAACGTAACCAATTCTGCTTTTATTTCCGAAATTGTTTTTTTGACAATTTCTGACAATACAGATTCAGACACAGGAATTATTCCAATTGCGTCCAGAATCGGATTTTCCGAATCGGAATTTTTTTCATTTTTTATTTTTTCACTATCATTTTTTTTCGTGTCGAAAAAATCAGACGCACCGCTGCATAATTTTGCCATGCCTGATTTTATCAAAGAATTCGGCCCTGCCGCCCGCGAATCAGACGGATGCGACGGAATCGCCCAAATTTCACACCCCGATTCGATTGCGAATTGCGCGGTTGTCATACTGCCAGATTTCAGGTCAGCCTCGCCCAAAATCAGTTTTGATGACACACCTGCAATCCAACGATTCCGCACGACAAAATGATTCGCCAACGGCACCGCACCGATTGGCATTTCGCTGATAACCACGCCACGCGCCACAATGTCCCAATATAACGCTTCGTTTTCAATCGGCCAAATATAATCAACCCCACCGGCCAAAACAGCAATTGTTTGCGCATCGCCATCTGCACGCAACGCGCCACGATGCGCTGCGGTATCTGTACCGATTGCCATGCCCGACGCAACGGCATACCCGCGCGATGCAAACACATCTGCGATATCGGCAACCAATCGCATACCTGCGGCGGTGGCGTGACGCGTACCAACAATCCCAACAATTGGTCGTAATAAAGTATCCAGATTTCCACGCGCAGTAATTACCGGTGGATGATTTTTAACCGCACGCAAATTGGATGGATACGCCGGCATATCATCACATATATAATGTATACCCAATTTTTGTGCGGTATCCATTTCGCGCAAAACCGAATCGCGCACATCGGCCGACACAACCGCCCCCGCCGCCGCGGCCACAGACCCAAATTGCTGCACCAACGCGTTATATTTCACAGTGCCGATTTTTGGCGTGCGCAGAATTAACAATCTGTTAAACAAATCATTATAATCAACCATAACTTCACTATAAAAATTAAGCCCACTTAATAAAAGTACTTTTTAACAAAAAACGCGCCGTGTTCGGCGCGTAAATTTGTAAATAACGCACATTATTTTTTGGCCTGTTCCAGATTGGCCTGTTCCAAATACACAAAATTATACTCGTTGCACGCAGCGGGTTTTTCCTGACCCGCGGGATAAGATTCACATGCGCTTTTTAATTCAGCCAACGCAGTCATAAAACGATTAAATTCTGTGGGTTCTTGGATTTTCAGCGCGCGCAACTGAGCCAACAACTGCCGATCGCCCGACAAACCGGCCTGTCCTTCTACTTTCCCACCGATTAACTCGTTACCAAACCACTCCATAATACCAACGCCCAGTCCCGCGCCACCAACCGCGCCGCCAACAGTTGCCCATGTACGGCCTGATTTTTTGGCATCCAAAATACGTTGACGCAACATATCTTCATCAACCCAATTGCCACATGTAATATTTTGCCCCATCGGGAAATACTTGGCCTGGACATCAGATGTATTTACGCGCGAATCGCTGGAACTGACCTCGACCAATACAAAGCAGACATTATTTTCAGGATTATTAACATCTTCAACCATGGACGTATAATCAGATGTATTACTGTACCGCGACGCCCAAACAAAAGTATTACCAAATCCGATATTGTTATTCAAACAAGCCTGCTTTTGATGTTCAATTTGTTCCAGAAATTCATCACGATCATCATCCGGCGCATCTTCATCATCATCCACAGTGTCCCCAACCTGTTCCGCAGGGATTCGCACACTGGATTTATCTATTACTTCATCGTCTGATTGTGCATTGGCATTTGCCATGGCTGTAATTTGATTTGTCGACGCAGTCGCCCTGGGCGCATATCCAGCCCGACTGACCGTCCCAGGCCGCACGCCCCCCGTTTGGGTCGCGGCAACACCCGGCGCACACAACATAACAATCGCGATAAAAAACAGTAATTTTTTCATTCTCATCCCTTGCCTTGATTACGTTCAATTATATCACAAATTGCATAAAAAATAAAGAATAAATAACAAAAAACCGCCATACGGCGGCAAAACTATTTTTTCCATTTCCATTCTATTTTGGACTCGTCCCCCTTAATCAGGCGCATTATATTTCCCCTGTGCCGCCACAAACACAACACAGAAATCGCCAAGAACGGCCACCCCAAATTTACATCATACACAAACATTAACACGGGTGCCAAAACCATCGCGCAAATTGCCCCCAGTGACGAATACCCCGACGAAATCGCAACAATTAACCATTCAACACCACAGATAATAAATGCAAACGGATTTATCACCAACAACACCCCAAACAAAGACGAAATACCCTTGCCCCCACGAAAACGCAACCAAAGCGGATAACAATGCCCCACAATCGCAGCAAACGCACACCATGCACCAAACGCCACATCAAGCATCACCCAACCGATAATCACAGCCGCAATAACCTTGGCCATATCCAAAATCCACGCCAATATTGCGGCACGCAATCCAGCCGCCCGCAAGACATTTGTTGCGCCGATATTACCACTGCCGATTTTGCGTAAATCCCCCCGCCCCATTAACTTGACCAAAATCAACCCCATTGGAATCGAGCCCAACAAATAAGCCCCCAACAAAGCCAACGCAGTAATTAAAACAAAAGATGCGCTTATCATTTTATTTTTCCTTGATTTTATGTTTGTTTTCTATAAAATAACAAAAACTGTGAGCAAATAAAAGGAAAATAAAGTGGCAAATCACAAGTCATCTAAAAAAAGAATTCTGGTCACGGCCAAGAAAAACGCCGTGAATAATTCACGTCGCAGCACGGTTAAAACCGCCGCGAAAAAGGTTTTGGTTGCTGTTGAATCTGGCGACAAAGCCGCGGCCACAACCGCTTTGCGTAACGCGGAAAGCCGTATTATGAAATCCGCGGGCAAAGTTATGCCAAAGAAACGCGCTGCACGCAAAATTTCACGTTTGACAAAACGCGTTGCGAAAATGGCGTAATTTGAATTCAAGATATTGAACAGACGCCACCCGAATCGGGTGGTGTTTTTTGCACATATACTCCGTGGCTATCTACTCAGCCCGTAACGGGAACGCACCAATGCCCACCGCCCCCGGGCCCCGCGCAAACATAGTTTGCGTGGGTGGATCCCGGGCCCCTCGCAAACATAGTTTGCGTGGGTGGATTCCGGGCGGGGGGGGTGTCGCGCAAAGCGCGACGGGGGGTGGGGAATTGTCACCCGAAGCCCAGGCAAAGGGGAAAACACAAGTAACAAGTAACTAAAAACCCCGCCATTCGGCGGGATTTTTCAGGGTTTTATACAACAACTAAAAATCAGAAGTTGTATCTTGCGCGAACCATACCAGTCTGGGATGTATAATATTCGCGAACTTCGATATCGTAATTCAGCGAAACATCAACACCCGCATACGTCATGGTTACACCCAATCCGAATTCACCGCCCAAACGGTTCAAGCGTTCCCCGCTGATGACATAGGCATTTACCCCCGGCATAGTTACCGTTGATACTGCATTATCAGACAAGAAATCATACTTTACCGCTGCGCGGACTTCTGGACGGATACGGACTGATTCAGACGGGTTATAATCGAACGCATATTTCGCGCCCAATACACCGGTCAGATAGTCAGAATCCGCGATTTCACTCGCCACACCCAGGCTGTTTGTATAATCAGCCCCGCCGATATGCAGGTAACGCACGGCAATCTGGGGTGTGATACCCGATGCGAAATCATATCCAGTCGCGATTTGCCCACCGAACGAATCGATGTCATATTCAGAATCGATTAACACGCCCAGCGCATCGCCAGATTCCGTATAACTGGACATAGTATAATTCAACATCGCGTTTGCATACCATTGTGACGGCTTGTATTGGCCATACACGAACACAGTATGACTGTCGATATCGGTATTACGCGCGGACGCATCTATATCAGACGCAGCGAACGAATACCCTGCCCCGATTGAAAAATCGCGTCCAATTGTGCCGTCGATACCGGCCGCGACACCCATGGTTTCGCCATCGAACAAATCATTTGATTTAGATTTGTTAAACAATCCCTGGGCCCAAACACCGCCGGCCGTCAAAGACGCATCGCCACCGGCACGTCCAGTCATACCAACCGGCGCGATGGACGCCATACGACCTGCGACCAAGTTCGCCACAGTATTTTGCACAGACGTTGTAACCGATTGTGCCACAGATGCAGTTTCAGGATTTATCGCGCGTGTGGCATGCTCAACCGCGGCAGAATCTTTGACTGCCAAAGCCTCTTGGGCACGCACACCCAAATCATTCAACGCATCAGATGAAGATTTTGTCAAATTAACAACCGATTGCGCCGCATCCACAGTCAGGTTACTGTCCGCCGCAACCTGGGCCACAGATTTTTCAGTTGCGGTAAATGTCTTGCCATCTTCTGCCAATTCAATACCATACAACACACTGTCTATCTCGACATTATCAAACGTCGCATTGCCAAAGATGTTGTATTCACCAGCCTTGTCCAGAATCAAAGACAAATTACCATCACCTGTAAATGTATCCGCTGTGATTTTTGCAGTGTCTGAACCCTCTGTCAGATTTGCAATCATCGTACCATCCAGTGTAATGGACGACAAATTAACAATCGCATCACCGATGTTCATTACTGCGCCACTGGCAACATTCAAAGCACCATCGCCCAAAATATCGCCGGCGAACAAGTTTTCACCACCTGTGATATCCAATTTGGTACCGATGTTCAACGGGCCACCGTTAAATGTTGCATCCGCAACGGTCGCATTATCAACCGTAATACCGCGTTCAGTATCTTGGATATTTACAACGCCATTGTTGATGTTCAGATTATTCAGCGCAACATAATAACTGCCCGAGTCTTTTCCTTTGTTATCAACAATCGCGGTTGCATTCCACTTGGCACCATCTTGGATGTTCAAAGTCATGCTATCGACCTGCATAAACGATTCATCATCTGGGGTACCGGTGTATGATGCAATGGTATTGCCTGTCCAATAAGAATCCGCACCGGCCAAAGTAACATTAACATCTGCGTTGATTTTTGTTCCAGATGTTGGAGCATTATAGTCAAAATTAACATTCCCCTCCATCTGCGTTGTGTGTGCGCCATCAACATTTATATTGGTGATTGCATCACCACGTGTAACCAACACATTTTCGCCCTTCAAAAACGCATTGCCGTTAATGTTCAAAATACCTTGACTCATGGCCGCCAACGCATCATCAACATCAGATACGATACGAATATTATCCGCATTTATGTCAATACGCGCAATGGCATCTTGGTCTTGGGCATTTGTTGTGCTGTTTTGCACATGCACCACCGCGGTTTCCAAGACACCCGTTGAATGTAAATTTACATCTTTTGCATTTACATCAATTTGCCCAAATTCTATCGCCAACAACGCAGCAGATGCGTTTGCATTTTCTGTTGCGCTTGTGGCTATATCTATCTTATCGGCATTTAATGACACTTTTGATGAATATTTCGCACCATCCGATGCTTCATTCATAGTACCAGCCGCACCGACACCGCGCCAATTACTGCTGATGTTAATTTCTTTTGCCTGGACATCAACGTTTGCATTGTCATACGCATACAGTGCGCGTACCTGTTGCTCACTCTCTTCCGTGGCAGTAATATTTGTGACGGAAATATTTACAGATTCTGTATTTTCACCACCCAACTGTAACGAAACCGGACCTGTCGATCCATTATTAACAGTAATGCCATGGGCATTTGCGGACTCGACTGCAATTTTTGAACCTGTCATCTCGACCGCCAGGTTATCAACCCCAGAATTCTGTATGTTCAACGTGCCAATGCCAGTAACGTCACCAGTAATTGTTGTATTTTCTATAATGGAATGCCCATCTTCAAAGGCCAGTCCATCATCCGCCGCCATTGCGGGCATGACCAGCAACGCCGGCAATACAGATACACCAAACATCAATCCGCGGAATTTTGTGGAATTTGACATATTTTCTCCTTTCGTTTTTTGACCAGTTACAAAACCCAAAAGGGAAAGATGTCAGGGGGTTCACAAATCTACAACAGAAGACTCCGATGGTTTTCCGGTTGCCCGTCTTTTATATACCACCAGCCCCCCGACCATAATCAGGGATTTTTTTCATCAGGTGCGAAAACACCACTCAGATTTTCTTCACGATGCCCTCGCACCGCTGTTGCAGGAATTGTGACATTCCTGAATCACCACAGTTCCCCATGGGATTCACATTTGATACTAATATGCGATATGTGAAAAATCAAGTGTAAATAAAATGTTTTTTATCATAAAACGACTATCCGAATCGGTAAATACGCACAAAACTGACATCGCTTGTGCCTGTTGTGCCACTGCCACCGGCGCCACCATCCATATTAACGGGCAATGTAAATTTGGCCTGAAACGCGCCACCCCCACCGCCGGGGGGGGGTATCACCCGAAGCCTTGGCGAAGGGTGACACAAGTTACGAGTAACCAGTAACTAAAAAACCCCGCCAATCGGCGGGATTTTTCTTAATTCAACGGTGCACCCCAATGCTGCTGTATGGTGCGTTCCGCATCCATCGGGCTTACCAATACCTGGGGCGTTAATATAACAACCAACACATCACGCGTGGCCGATGTTTCACGCGAACCAGACAGTGCCATAAAGTCTGGATCACCCAAACCATAACGCGTATCGTTATTTTCTTGCTTTTCGAACCCTGACACAACCAACATCTGGCCGGATTCCATTATAACCTCTTGCATGAAACTGCGTTCTTCAACCTCGGGCAATTGCAGTGTAACTTCGCCAATTGTTTGGGTCGACATACGCAACAATTCACGCACAGACATTCTGAACAACAATAATATTTTGCCATTCTCCAAAACGTTCGGCAATAACTGCATTGAAAATCCTGTTTCCAAATCGTCTTGGTCGACGGTACTGGATTCAACGGTTGTAAAGTTACGCGATTCAAACCGCTTGATATATCCCATTGTACGGGTGTTATTAACCGGCGCGACCCGATTATTACGCGTTGTTACACCGACGTTCGTAACCAAAGATACCTTGCCCTGCTTTGCCAAAGCCTGAACCAAAGCATTTGTACCCGCCAACCCAGACAAAGAACCATTTTGAATTTGATCCTGGGTATATGCACCTGAAACTATATCACCGCCCTCTTCATGCGTCGCCCCCGTCATGGCGGACACAGCATTCGACAACACGGCGATATTCATGGATCCTGCCTCGGTACTGGTCAGGTTATTTTTCGGATTTGCAACAATGTTCAATCCGGATGCAGAATTTATCGCAGCCGCCAAATTCAACCCAAACGCAGAATCATTCGACACAGATACCTGTAATACTTTGACATCGATTGTAATCAGTTGTGACAAACGTCTGTTCTGGCGTTCAATATAATCACCCACACGTGCCAAAACCGACGGCGGCGCAGTAACTGTAATCGTGCCCAAACTGCGCGATACAGTAAATGACGCATTATCAACCTGGCCGATTATCGTATCCAACGCGCTTTCAATTTCATCCCACTCTTTTAACGTAGATTCCAACGAAACGGCATTTCCATCATCTGTTTCAACCGCGGTCTGATACGAAACATCTGTCCCCAGCGCATATAATGTAAATGTGCGCGTTTCTGTTTCATAAAACACAATTGAATTTTTATCATAATACCACAACAAATCCAAATCAGTCGCGACCTGAGACAACAATCCAGACAAACTGCCGGTATATGCGATATTTATTGTCTTTTTTAATTTTTCAGAATCTATCTGACTGTCGATTTTAACGGGTATACGCGTAATCGAAGTAATATTATTAGCCAACGATTGTAATGTCACAGGCTCATTTAATAAAATCGTAATCCCTGTACTGGATTCAAATTGCGATGGCAAATTATTACGATGCTCCAACAAAGTCGACGACGCACCCAACCAAACACCTTCGGACATAGAAACCGTATCGCCACTTGCAACCTTGGCCGGCGGATTTTTCGACATTTCGAACGCATCATACGCATTTATAAAATCCTGATCCACAGATGCCGCGACCTTGGCCGATTCCTTGGTGGTACATCCTGTAACCAAAGCACTTAACACGCCGCATATAAACAAATATTTAATCGGTTTGGTCATTTTTCTTTTCTCCTGCCCCTGTGCGATAAATTATTCTTCTGTTGTTGACACAACCAACACACGGTTACCCTTGTAAAACTTTGCATACGGCACTGGTGTTGCCCGTGCAAAATTGCGAACCAACGCAGACGCAACATCAACAAAGCGTCCTTTGAACACAGCACTGGCCTCAATCGGATATTCGCGCGACGTGGCCCATACTAAATCCCAACCTTCTTTATTGCACCAATCCTGCAAAACCTCACGCAAAGTCTGGCCACTGGCAACAACCCAGGAACGAACCTGATCAATCAAGTTAATGGGCGATTCTGCATCGGCAGATTCATCAACATCAACCGCCAATTCGATATTTGCAACAGTTCTGTCAACGATATTTCCAGTATTTCTGTCAACCACATTTCCATCTGTATCAACATATAAAGCCAACTCGACCTGGCCCGTTTCTTTGTTTACAACATCGCCATCATCATTGACATAGTAAAATTCACTGACCAAATCAGGCACATTGCCATCCGCATCAACAAACAACCCGTAATCTTCGGCATTGGCGGCCGCAATCTCGGCCTTACTCAGACCAATTTTTGCAACAAACGCTTCATATCCATCACGATATTTATTGCAATCCTGACGACTGCTGCGCGCAACGGATAAAATCGTTCCACCGTCATCTTCCAACATTTCGCGTCCCAACAAAGGCATTTCCGCCCCAGTATTACACGGATTATCAAAACCCGCCGGAACCTGGGAACCATGCAACATATTGGCACCACCAGACCATCCGTTAAAATCGCCATCGGTCGCACGCCCCAAATTAAAATTATTTTCCACAACCAAATCTGCGCCTATTTTTGAAACGATACGAATATTGTCACCATCGGTCGAGCCAGCCGCCGTTCCAGAATCAAATCCGATTGTAACGTCTGCATCAGACCCAGCCAATGGCCAAACCGGCACCTGCTGCTGAGCATTTTGATTTTGCGCTTGATCCTGGGGTGCCACATTTTGCTCCTGGGGCACTTGGTCATAATAAACCTCACTCGTAACGACCTGGGTCAATGGGGTTTCTGCGGCAAAACAATACCCTGCTGCGGTTGCAAACATTGCTATTATCAAGAGCTTGCGGAACATAAAAACATCCTTTCCTGAATATGTTACCATACTTATCATACGTCATTATAACAACTTGACCGAATCTGTGCAAGACTAAAACGCACCATTAAAAAAGATAAAATCGCGCGAATCGGTAAAAGATGATATACTTACCAAGATAACAAAAAAATTATTGGGGTTACTTATGCAGAACATACTTATTATCTCTGGGGTTATACTGATTTTATTACTTCAATTTGCCGTTATATATTTCATTCGTTTGTCAAACATGCGCATGCGCGATATATCCAAGACACTTACACACCAACATAATTTGATTATCAAAATTCAATCTGTCTTGAAAAACAAATCTGCGACGAATGCGGTTGCCGAACACGCAGAAATGATATACCAAGATTTATTACAAAACTTAATACCAATTATGGCGGCCATTGACGTAATGCCACGCACGACATCAGAACACCCATTGTGGCGCGCACTGGGCGGGATTATGGACGAATACGCAAAAAATCCATTTGTATTGGAAAAATTACGCAGATGTATAAAACTGGATACCGAGGTATCACGCAGCATCGACAATTACATGAACCGTGCAGACGCATTTTTACAACACTTGACGACAACAGACCCTGATGGCATACTGGCCGCAACATTTACAGACGGCCTGTTGGGGCAATCATTGACATTCTTTGCCCAGGCAAAACAACTGGCCGCACAAACAACAGAAAACGGCGATGCCAAAATTATCTGAAAATCTTGTTCGTGAAATATCGCACATTCGTGACGAACCCGAATGGCTGACCGAATGGCGTCTGGCGGCATTTCGCGCCTGGAAAAAAATGTCAGAACCACATTGGGCGGAATTGGACTATGCGCCGATTGACTATGACGCACTGAATTATTACAACGAACAAAAACAAATTGATAATTCGGACCTGCGGGCAACCTATGAAAGAATGGGGCTGCCTGAAAACGAGCAACGCGCCCTGTTGGGTATGGCAACAGACACTGTTATCGACAGCCGATCTGTGCATACATCATATACAGACGAATTAAATAAACTTGGGATAATATTTTTACCGTTTTCAGACGCAGTTGAACAATATCCAGATTTGGTAAAAAAATACCTGGGGACGGTTGTGCCTGCAACTGATAATTTTTTTGCGGCCTTAAACGCGGCGGTGTTTTCAGACGGCACATTTGTATATATTCCCCCAAACACAAAATGCCCCATAGATTTGGCCAGTTATTTCAGAATCGAAACCGCAAAAATCGGTCAGTTTGAACGAACCCTGATTATTGCAGACCGTGGCGCTCAATTAAGTTATATGGAGGGTTGCAGTGCCCCCCGCCGCCCCAACCACCAATTACACAGCGGTGTTGTGGAAATCATCGCGCATGATGACGCAACTGTCAAATACGCAACCGTACAAAATTGGTACCCAGGCGACAAAAAACAATCAGGCGGGATATTAAATTTTGTAACAAAACGCGGCCGATGCGATAAAAATGCGCGCTTGGATTGGACCCAGGTTGAAATTGGTGCGGCACTGACATGGAAATACCCATCGACGATTTTGGCGGGCGACGGCGCTGCTTCGGATTTTTATTCATTGGCAATCACCCGCAACTATCAGCAGGCCGACACAGGCACCAAAATGATTCATATCGGCAACAACACAGTATCAAACATTGTCTCATACGGGGTTGCGCTGGACGCGTCGCGCCAAACATTTCGAAGTCTGGTATCTTTTACAGGACACGGTGGGAAAAACGCATCTAAATGTGACACACGCATAATTGGCAACGACGCCACTGCGAACACAATCCCAACCATAATTCACGCAAACGCAGACAACGCCCAAAGTCACGAGGCCACCACCGGAGCAATCGACGCCCAACAATTACAATTTTTAATGCAGGCCGGGATAGACATGGATACAGCAACTGCGCTGATAATTGGCGCAACCGCTGCACCGGTTATATCACGGTTACCCATGGAATTTTTGGTTGAATCAAAACAGTTAATTCAAATGGCATTGGAAAGAAAATGAAAAAAATAAATAACATATTGGAAATAAAAAACTTATCGGTCGCACTTGGCGAAAAAACTTTGTTGCACGACATAAGTATGTCGGTCAAATGCGGTGCGCGTCACTTGTTGGCGGGAAAAAACGGGTCTGGGAAATCGACGTTGGTATCAACGATTATGGGCACCGAAGAATACAAAATAACATCAGGCAATATTATATTTGATGGACGCGACATAACGAACGAAAACATAACCACACGCGCATTACTGGGGATATTCGTTGGCGCACAAAATGTGCCCGAAATACCCGGTTTGACCGTTTTATCTTTTTTGAAACATAGCGCGGCCGCACACCATCATTTTAATACAGGCCGTGATTTATCCATGGGCGAATTTTTGGCAAATTTGGAATCTGCGCGCAACACATTGAACATACCCAAAGAATGGCTGAATCGCAGTATCAACGTCGGTTTTTCAGGTGGCGAACGCAAACGTTTAATGTTATTGCGACTGATTTTAACAAAACCGAAATTCGCCATATTGGACGAACCTGATTCAGGGGCGGACGCCACAACACAGAAACAGATTGCAAATACAATTCGCGAAATGAATGACACAACATTTTTATTCATCAGCCATCAAAAAAATTTTACAGAACAAATCGAACCAACAGATATAACCACTTTGTCCGACGGTAAAATTATGATAGAATAACCACATACAGTTTGTAACCAAGGAGAAAATCAACATGGCGTATAAAAAATCTCAATCATTATTAACGTGGCTGTTATGGCACCCGTTGAAATTTGCACTGATTGCATTTGGGTTGATTGTTTTGACGACGGCCATATTAAACGTCATGGGCGTTTCTTCAAACGAACCTGTATCATGCGCGGTATTATTATCTATCATAATTGCCGCCGCGATAACATTTTGGTATATGCCACGTGGCAATATGGACAGACGCGGATTTATTGCATTAAATAACGCCCAAACATTTATTGCGACGACGGTATTTTGGTTATCTGCGTTGATTATTGCAACATATCAAACACAAATTACGCATAAACTGTTATGGATGTCCACAATGTATAGCGGGCTGTTTTTTACTTTATTCATACTGGCGGGCATATTCTATATGTACCTGTTTGGCATATCGCTGACGAATCTTTACACCAAATATCAACGTTGTCGTGAAATGGGTATATCACCGTGGAAAATAATACTGTCAATGCCGTTTGGTTTTGGTCTGCTTTGGACGCCAGGATACTTGTTGGATGATACAAATAAAAATAATTCATCAGTCACAATTTCTGCACGTTGGTATGAAAGATTAACAAATTGGATTATATCTAAACCAATATACACAACATCGGCATTTGCTTTAATCGTAATTTATTCGGGATTTTTTGCAGGATTTAACGCAGCGTTATTAACATTGGCATCTGCGGTTATATTTGCGATATGGTTACGTATTGCGGGACTGTCTGGATTTCGCGGGGCACAAAATCGTACGTATTCCTATGTTGCGATTACAGCAAACATTATAATCATCATTTGTGTAATTTTGATGTTTTCAAACAGTCTGGTTACAACAATAAACATAACCGATGTTGCACCTGTAAACATTTAACAAAAAACGCGCTGGATACACGTCAGCACGGCATTGGGGGATTTAACAATGAATGGTTTGATACTTTTTGTTGCGATAATAATGTTCCTGTGGTTGGGTCGATCGATACTGATTCCGCTGCTTGTGGCGACGTTTTTGTGGTATTTAATAAACGCAACCGCAACATACGTACGAAAATTATTTCCATTCAACAGCGATGCCGCACGCGTTGCGCGTCCAATTGCTGCGCGCACATTTGATTGGACATCGAATATTTTATCGGTTTTGGCCATGTGCGGATTACTGTATTTCTTTGCAACACAAATCCAACCTATGTTCCGTGAATTGGCGGCGGCACTGCCTGAATTGCAACACAAATTTGTTCAATTTGGCAATTATTTATCGCAATCATTGGGATTGCATTTCGACGCAGGTATGATTCCAAACATAGCAAACATCGCAGCGGGCATTGGCGCATCCGTTGCCGGTATAGTCACATCAACGGGCATGATATTGGTTTATATGATATTCTTGTTTGTGGAACAAAGCACATTTAACAAAAAATTTTCTGCACTGATTCCAAACAAACGCGAATATAAAAAGGCGCGCTTTATCGTGGACAGCATCGACGACAATATGAAAAAATATTTGTTTATGAAAACATTACTGTCGGGCATCACGGGCGTACTGTCATATTTTTGGCTGCAAATGATCGGTGTGGAATTTGCAGGCATCTGGGCGTTCATAGTATTTATTACCAGTTATATTCCAACAATCGGCGCAATCGTTGCATGTGCATTACCAATATTATACTCGTTGGTAACTGCGCCATCATTACAACAACCGATATTAACCGCAGTCGGCCTGATTGCATTACAGGTTATATTCGGAAATATATTGGAGCCAAAATTAACCGGCAAAACGTTGAATTTATCAACATTGGCGATACTGATAAACTTGGTGTTTTGGGGAATGATTTGGGGCATTGCCGGCATGTTTTTCAGCGTGCCATTATTGGTGGCAATATTTATCATCACCGCCCAGTTTGATTCCACACGTTGGATTGCAATACTGCTGTCCGCGGATGGAAAAATACCGGATAAAAGTGAAGAATAAAAACGCCGCTATGTGCATTGTTTCCGCCGTTTTTTGATTATTTCAAACGGCGAATAACTGCAATTGCGTTTTCCAAAATAACGCGTGCAGATTCTGAATCCAACCCGCGTTTTATATCAGCAACACGCACACGCCCCATATCATCTTGAGCGGCACGACTGGTTAAACTTTCATCTATGAACGCAATCGGTAAATCGGTGTATGTGGCCAATTCAGCCACACACGCGCGAACAGCATCAGTTGTATCAGACGGCGTACCATCGGCATGCAACGGCAATCCAAACACAATTCCAACAACGTTTTCAGCAGATGCCAAATCTGCAATTTGTCGCGCAATAGATTCCCCGCCCCGTCCCGATAAAATCGCCGGCCGCACAAATACAAATTCACGCGACGCATCAGACACAGAAACCCCTGTGCGACGCGCGCCCCAATCAACACCCAATATGCGCCCCACGCGCGGAAAATCGTTGAAATTTGGCAAAATCATTGTATAATTTCCCCTGATGCTTTACAGATTATAAACAGAATAGGATACGATATGGCATTTAGCAAGCAACAATTACAAAAATTTGCAGATTTAATACACATTGAAATAACTGATGAAAAACTGGAACAAATGAACATAGATTCAGTTATTGAATGGTTGGACAAATTGCAAAAAATCGATACAACCGGTGTTGAACCGATGTTAAACCCGGCCGAGCATAAATTACCCCGCCGCGCGGATGTGGTAACCGACGGCAACATTCGTGATGCAGTTTTGGCAAACGACCCAGACACCGCCGGTGTATCCCGTGGATATTTTGCAGTACCAAAAGTAATGGATGAATAAGATGATCGATTTAACAATAACAGAAGCATTAAAGAAATTAAACTCACGCGAAATCAGCGCAACTGAACTGACGCGCGCGCATTTGGATCGTATTGAAAAATATGGTGCGGAATTAAATTGCTATATCACAACAACCCCCGAACGCGCATTATCGGATGCGGCTGCGGCCGATGCGCGTTATGCGGCGGGAAATCCCCTGCCCTTGGACGGTATTCCAATCGGGATGAAGGATTTATTTGCAACGCGTAACATTCGCACAACTGCGGCGTCACACATGTTGGAAAACTTTATCCCGCAATATGAATCAACCGTCTCGCAAAAATTCATAGACGCCGGCACGGTATTATTGGGAAAAACCAACCTGGACGAATTCGCCATGGGAACATTCAGCAAAACCAGTTACTTTGGCGCACCGATTAACCCGTGGCAATTGGAACGCAAATTAACCGCGGGCGGTTCATCCGGCGGCACAACCAGTGCGGTTGCATCCGGATTGGCCATGGGTGGCACGGGAACGGACACGGGCGGTTCGATTCGTTTTCCTGCATCCATAACGGGGTTGGTTGGCATGAAACCAACATACGGCCTGTGCAGCCGTTGGGGATGCGTTGCATTCGCGTCCAGTCTGGATACACCGGGTCCTGTGGCACGCACGGTTGATGATGCGGCATTGTTATTAAGCGCAATGGCGGGTCATGACCCAAAGGATTCAACCAGTGCGGATGCCGGATTTCATGCACATACACCGCTGTCACCAATTTTGGGCGACGGCAAAAAATTACGTATCGGCGTGATAAAAGAATTTTCAAATGTTGAAATTTCGCCCGATATGAAACGCATATTTGACGCGCGCATCGCAGACCTGAAATCATTGGGCGCAGATATTATCGAAGTATCCATCCCAAATATTTTGGACGCTTTGGCGGCATATTATATCATTGCCCCGGCCGAGGCTTCATCCAACCTGGCGCGCTATGACGGCATGCGTTATGGATTGCGTGTGGATGGCGCCGATTTAATCGACACATATAAAAAGACGCGCGCCGCGGGATTTGGAACCGAAGTCCAACGCCGTATCATTATCGGCACGGCCGTTTTGTCCAGCGAATCGTACGAGGTGTATTTTATGCAGGCTGCACGCGTCCGCAGATTGATTGCCGACGCATTTGACCGCGCATTTGAACAATGCGATTTAATCGTATGCCCGGCCGGTGCAGGCACAGCATTACCGTTGGATTCTGATTTATCGCCCCTGGAATATTATGCGTTGGATTTATTCACGGTGGCAATGAACTTGGCCGGCATTCCTGCATGCAGCGTACCCGCGGGGTTGGCCGAAAACGGTCTGCCACTGGGCGTGCAAACGGTTGGCCGCAAATTCGATGATATGCGCGTAATGCAATTGGCAAAGCATATCGAGCAATTCGCCGGCGTTGATAATCGTCCAACAAAAATAATGGGGAAATAAAAAATGGTGGCCAGAAGTGGAATCGAACCACTGACACAGGGATTTTCAGTCCCTTGCTCTACCAACTGAGCTATCTGGCCAACGTGAAACGAATAATAAAGTATCAAATGATAAAAAGCAAGGAAAAATAAAAATGTTTACGATAAAGGGCAAAACAACAGATTGGGAATTGGTTATCGGACTTGAAACTCATATCGAGGTTCTGTCCAACAGCAAACTGTTCAGTGGTGCATCCGCGGACTATAACCCGTCGATTTCCCCAAATACCCAGGTTTCAATGGTTGATGTCGCCATGCCGGGCATGTTGCCGGTATTAAATGAATACTGCGTCGAACAGGCGATAAAAATGGGACTGGGCCTGAATGCGGAAATATCACGCCACAGTAAATTTGCCCGCAAACAATATTTTTACCCTGACCTGCCCCAGGGATATCAAATATCCCAACCGGTCGAAGAACCACCAATTATTGGCCGCGGCTGGGTTGAAATTATGGGCGATGATGGCAATCAAAAAAAGATTTTAATCGAACGCGCACACCTGGAACAAGACGCAGCAAAATTAAAACACGATATCCATCCAACAAAATCATTCGTAGATTTTAATCGTACAGGGGTTGCATTATTAGAAATTATAACTTACCTGGATACAAAGAACCCAGATAACAGATCTTATATATCGTCTCCAGATGAAATGGAACGCTATCTGCGTGAAATTCGTGAAATAGCGCGCGCCCTGGGTGTGTCCAAGGCAAATATGGAGGAAGGATCCATGCGTTCTGACGTTAATGTATCAGTACGCCCAGTTGGCAGCAAAGAATTTCGTACAAAAACTGAAACAAAGAATATGGTTTCCTTCAAGTTTATACGTACAGCTATCGAATACGAAGCCCGCCGTCAAATCGAAATATATGAAAATGGTGGCACTGTGTCCCAAGATACGATGCACTATAATCAAGAAGACGGAACAACTTCTGTGGCTCGTAAAAAAGAAGACGCACTGGATTACCGCTACTTCCCGGACCCGGACCTGTTGCCACTGGAAATAAGCGAAGAAACAATTGAACGTATTCGCAGCAATATGCCCGAATTGCCGGCGGCGACCCGCGCGCGCTATGTGCATGATTTCGGGCTGTCTGAATATGATGCCGCGCGTCTGACTGAAACAACCGATATATCAAAATGGTTTGATGCGGCGGTTGGAAACAACCCAAAACGCGCGAAATCCATCGCGAATTGGATGATTTCTGAATTGTTTGCACACCCAGAAAATTGGGACGCAAAAAACGCGCTGGATACATCTGAGCGCGGCACAGCGCGTATTATCACCCCGTCTGATTTGGCCGAATTGGTCGATATGATTGCCGAAAACGCAATCAACGGAAAACAGGCCAAGGAAATATTCATCAAAATGTTGGATGGCGAAACAGGTACCCCGCGCGCAATTGCCGAAAAATTCGGTATGCAGCAAATTACCGATACCGCCGCAATCGAATCGGTTGTTGACGATGTAATCACCAAAAACGCGCCCCAGGTTGAACAATATAAATCCGGCAAAACGGGGCTGCTTGGGTTCTTTGTTGGTGCGGTTATGAAATCAACCGGTGGCAAAGCGAATCCGGCCGTTGTAAATGAAATACTGCGTAAAAAATTATCATAAAAATAATGGTGAATAAAAAATGTCAGACGAACAAACTTTTTCCATTGTAACAATCGTCAAAGACGATCCAATAACCGGTGTTGAATACGGCACAGTTCGCGTTCCATACAGAACGCTGCGCCCCAGTGAAATCGACGTATATCAAAAACACTTACAGGCGATAAAATCAAAACGCATGCGCGCCGAAAAACAAAAGCAAAAATAAAAATGAAAAAATTTTTCATTCATACATTCGGTTGTCAAATGAACGTATATGACGGGCAACGCATTGCATCCATGCTGCGTGGCCGTGGATACACCCAGACCGACGATTACACCGATGCAGACATAATTATATTAAATACATGCGCCGTACGCGCCAAGGCAACGGACAAGGTATTCAGTGCACTGGGGCGTATGCGCACAGAAAAAAAGCCTGATGCGATTATGGGCATTGTTGGATGCGTTGCGCGCGAATCGGGCGCGGATGCGTTTCGTCGTGTGCCTGAATTAAATTTTGTTTTGGGGCCGCAAAGTTATCATAAATTACCGGAAATTTTGGAAAATCCGGACGTCCGCCTGTTTAACATAGACCTGGGCGGATTGGAAAAATTTGATGAAATGCCCCAAATGGATGCGTCCCCAACCGTTGCATATATCCCAATTCAAGAAGGCTGCAATCATTGCTGTACATACTGTATCGTGCCATATACACGCGGCCGCGAAATATCACGCCCCTATGACGACGTAGTGCGCGACACCATTCACGCCGCCAACACAGGCGCGATTGAAATATGCTTTTTGGGTCAAAACGTAAATGGATATAAATACACGGACAAAGACGGCAAAACATATCGCCTGTCGGACTTAATTCATGCGGCCGCCAAATTGGATGCAATCAAACGCATTCGCTTTACATCCAGTTACCCAACCGAAATGACCGATGATTTAATCGACATGTTCCGCACAGAACCAAAATTATTACCCTTCTTGAATATGCCTATACAAAGCGGGTCGCAAAATGTATTGACAAAGATGAACCGTCCATACACACTGGATCTATATATAGATATTGTTGACAAATTAAAAACTGCCCGACCGGATGTTCAAATTTCCAGCGATTTTATTGTTGGATTTCCCGGCGAATCAGATGACGATTTTGAACAAACATTGGAAATTGCAAAACGCATAAAATACATAAATTCTTTTTCATTCAAATATTCGCCCCGCCCGCATACTGCGGCGGCCGTAATGCCGAACCAGATACCCGAAAAAATCAAATCCCAGCGGTTATATAAACTGGATGCTTTATTAAATGAAATCCAGCGCGAATTCAATGAATCATGCATCGACCGCGAATTGGAATGCCTGTGCGAAGGTGCCGACAAAACGGGTCAACACACAATTTACCGCACACCATATATGCAACAATGCATCGTAAATATCCCCGCGGATACAGCACCACAAATCGCAAAAATAAAAATAACTGCGGCGAACAAAGCATCACTGCGCGGCGAAATTGTTGAATAGCAACTTAAAATTTTGCGCCCAGATTTAATCCCAACTTGAACCCAAATCCTGTGGATTCATCATATATCGCGCCAACACTTAACACAGTCCTGAAATTATCATGTGGCGAAGAAATATACATTTGCGCATCTGCATTAAATATGCCGCGAATGTCTGCATTTACCCCAACACCATATTGGTATTTCAAATCATACCCAACCGAATCGATTAACAAATTTGCACCAATGGCAGCGATAAATTCGGTATCAGATAAATTTGCAATATTTGCATAATCCACCCCGCCCCGCACAAACGGCATCAAATTCACATTACGCGCAACATCAAACGCCACACCAAAATCCGCCGCCCCATACCCAGAAAATCCCATTGGATTTTCAACAATATCCGCGCCATTAAATACAGCACCGGTATAAAAATTTGCAACCGACACGCCCGCCAACGCGCGCGCAAAAATAACATCATCAAAATACGCTATATGCACGTTTCCGCCGTACAGCGCGGATTCATATTCATCAAAATCATCACCATACGACATGGCGTATACGTATCCAGAAATACCCAAAGTTATTTTTGAACCAACGCCATAATTTCTGTCAATTGCGCCACCCATGGCACTGGCATTATCTGCAAACATCGCCATCGGGATTAAAGACATAGAATCGCCACGCACCCGCACACGCGAGATTTCATTTACATTCATCACACGTACAATATCCATTAACTGCATCGGCGCAACACGCACAGACCGCGACATAATGGAATGAATTTCATCAACACTTGCCGCGCCGTCCAACGCAGCCAACAATCTATCATCCGAATTTTTGACACGCAATTCGTCCAAAAATCCGCCCAACTTATCACCCAGTATTTTCGAATAATCTGTATCGCGCACAAAATCGACATATAAATTTCCACCCTCTATACGTGTGCCGAATCGATACAGCGGATTTATATTTACCCCAGACACATGCACCATACCGTCGACTGAAACACCAGATGCAACAACCATATTTGAAACATCCGCCACATCATCGACATATAAAATCACATTACCTTGCAACGTAACATTCTTTAACGGTGTTTCGCCATCCAACACCAGACCTGCGCCATTTATCGTTACGCTTTGCACACCATTTGCCAATTCGGCCAAATCAGAAACAGATAACTTTTCTGCATCATAAACCAGTATTTCAGACGCACCGCCCACCGGGTTCATATTATCATTACCTGTCACCACCTGGGTTACATGTGCCCCAAGATTCACATCATCCGCCGTGCCAAAATTTTGAATATAAATATCGCATCCATCACAGGAATCCAACGCGCCGTATAAATGCCCATGATTCACTATCACGGTTGCATTTTGAATATTCAAATTGGCCACATCAACGATTTCCCCATTGCCAATTTTTATTACATCATACCCATAAGATGCGTTTGCAACAAACACACCGCATATAAAAACTGTAAAAAACTTTAATCCTATTTGCATATTACGAATATATATCATACAGGAAAAATTTCAAAAACAGTAAAAAAATAAAAATCCCGGTGTCCCGGGATTTTTATCATGCCGGACAAATTACAACCAATTCTTTTTCAACGTACCCCAACCGGCTTTATAGCCGCCGTCACGTTCCAAGAATATTTTGGCATTATTCAACTGTTCCGCGGTCAGCCCACGAATGATAAAGGATTCTTTCAGATGTCCACCGGACTTATTCGAACTTAAAGTCGGGAAATCGATAGACATTGGTTCTTTATCGCAACACAGGCTGTTGTTGTTGCAACTGCTGCATTGGTGTACACGCACGGTATAAACTTTGCCTGGGCGCAGATCTTTTACATCTATTTCCATCTTTAATCCAGCGTCAGTTTCGACAAACTTGATATCGCCCATTCTGGATTCACCACCGCGACTGTTGTGTGTGTACATTTTTGCATTAACGTGGCTGACATCGGAATCTTCATACGTTTGATACACGACAACAGTTTCAGTCGGCTGTGGCGCGGGCTTTGGCTGTGGTTTTGGTTTATTGTGCCCACATCCTGCGCATCCAGACAAAACAACAACTGCACCCAACACAGACGCCAACATAAACATTTTTGTGATTAAATTTTTCATAATATTCTCCCTTTTATTTTTTATATTATAATTCGCGCTATATGCACGTTTCTGCCATACAGCGCGTTTTTATTAAAACATAAATCTGATACCAATATCGCCACCGATATTATGTAAACCAGAATTAACATCGACATAGTTATAACGCGCCGCAATATCAACTGCGAATCGTTCCATATCAAATGTTATCCCCAGTGTACCCATGGCGGCAAAACGTGTTTTGCTGTCACCGTGTGTACCAACTGATGGTATATTACGTTCAACATCTGAAAACGCGACACCGGCGCCCAACCCAAAGAAAGGACGCACAATGTGATAACCACCGAATTCCCAATAAGTGTTCCACATCAACGTCTGCATTTTGGACGATATTTCAATATCTTCATCGCCACCAAATTTTGCACTGTCTTTGGATTTGCTGAATATAGACCATTCGATTTCACTGCGCACAGTATCGCAAATTTCCAACCCCATTGCGACCCGTCCCTGGAAACTGATGTCAGACATAGTTTCTTTATGGTCATTGTAATTATAACGCAACATATTATATCCAACCCCGCCATGCAAACCGATATACGGATCCAATCCGAACAATTGCCAACTGCTGTCGTACGGATTACGTCCGGCCGCGAATGCAGGACATGCAACCAACACAGCCAGTGTTGATATAATTATTTTTTTCATTTTCTCTCTCCTTTTTATTTTGTTGTTAAAAGTTTTCTTTCATGTCAACACTGTCATTGTATCAAACAAAAACCAAACTTTGCATAGGTATGGATGCCCAATCCGCAACCATTGACCACCCAGGAATAAATACAAAGACCTTGCATTTATTGAAAAAAGAACTATAATTGACCCCAGTCAATATGATATTGGCAGTATTTATGATGGACCCGGGTGCATAGCTCAGTTGGTAGAGCAACTGACTCTTAATCAGTGGGTCCAGGGTTCGAGTCCCTGTGCGCCCACCAAAAAAATATAAACCGCAACGCGGTTTTATTTTTTTGTCTGGGCAAACTGGACGAGAACCCTGGGCCACAGGGTTCGACAACGAGTAGATTTGACAAGTGTAACGCAGTCAAATCGTCACGAATGCCCCGCAGCCGGCGTATCGACGCCGTGCGAGGGAGTCCCTGTGCGCCCACCACAAAATTTCGTTAACGAACGCAGTGAGTTTAAGAAATTTTAGTGCCACACGAAGCCTTGCGCGAAGTGTGGCTTTTTCGTCTCCGCACGAAAACAAAAAATTCCCACACGAAGCCCGGCGCATCGTATGGCTTTTTTATCACACATAAAAATGGCTGTATATGCACAAAACAGTGCACATACATCCATTTTATATTATTTCAAATAAGACGATGGATTATACGCTTTTGTTCCCTTGCGAATTTCAAAGTGTAACTGCGGTTCATCGACCTTGCCTGTTTCACCAACTGTACCAATTTTCTGTCCAACAGACACTTTATTTCCACGCCGAACTGCCATAGAATCCAAATGCGCATACACAGTCATCCACCCACCTGAATGTTGGATAATTATCAAATTCCCCATACCCTTTACTTCATTACCGGCATAGGCAACAACACCATTTTCAGCAGCCGCCACCGCAGTTCCACGGGCCGCGCCAATATTTATTCCATCATTAAACAGACCTTCATTCTTGGCGCCATACCCCGACAGCACCCGCCCTTTGACCGGCCACGAAAATTTTGATGATGAACGCGCACTGATTGTCGGCAATTTCTGTGTTGGATCCGACGATATTTTTTCCTTTGGCTTTGCCACAGGCACAGTCGTTGCGGCATCCGTTTTTGCAGTCGCCACACTGCGTACAGGCGCATTACTTAAATTCGGCACCTTTAACTTTTGCCCGACCGACAATGTAAACGGCGCACTTAAATTATTCATAACCGCCAAATCATTGACCGGCACTGAATATTTTCGCGACAAAGAATACAAAGTATCGCCCGCCCCCACAGATATTTCAGATAACTCGACCCGCGTGGTTGTATTCGCGGTTGCCGGCACACTGACAGTCTGAACCGCCACAGATTCCTTGGCCACAGGGACTTTTAATTTTTGTCCCACAGACAACGAATACGGTGCAATCAAATCATTTTCACGTGCCAATTCATCGACCGTTGTGCCATACATTTGCGCCAAAGAATATAAAGTGTCCCCCGCTGCGACGGTTATTTCCGCCGCATCCATAACCATGGTAACACCGCCATACATTGGCACACGCAGATAATCCGCAGTTTCGTCACCTGCATCGGCAACGATTGGCGCACCCGCATCCACACTTGTAACCGGCGCACCACCATATAAATTGGTTGCAGATGGCGGCACGATGTAATCATTAACACTGGCGTATTCCACATAATCCGCATCATCAACCGAACCATACAACGTCGGCGACGCATATACACCATAGTCAATCGACGCAGCATTATAAATTTCTGGTTGGGTTTCCGGATCAGCCAACAACGCAGGATACCGCGCAGAAATAAATTCGCCAACTGTATCCGGCAAAGCCAAGATTTTGGGTTGCAAATCGCACGCGGCAAACGCCAACGCAGCGACACCTATAAAACATACGCTGAATTTTTTCATACGAACATTATACCATAAAAACAGTCATAAATCTTGACTTATTTTTACGCATCCCGCATGAACAGCAAACTGGCCTCGAACAAAGCCCACATCGGTAAAGCCAACAAAATCTGTGATACAACATCAGGCGGTGTTAAAACGGCAGCCACAACAACAATTAACACTATAATATACCGACGCATTTTAACAGCGGTGCCACGGGATAAAATGCCAACCCGGTTCAACAACACCAACACCAACGGCAATTGGAAGGCCACGCCAAACACTTTCAGCATTCCAATTGCAAACGCCAAATAATCAGTCGCCACCGGCAACAACACAGACGGCACAGGCGACGACTGGTTTAATTCTATAAAAAATCCAAAAACGAATGGGAATAAAACATAAAACGCAAACCCTGCCCCCATCACAAACAAAACGGGCGACGCAATTAAAATCGGCCAAATTATTTTACGTTCCGCCGTCTTTAACCCTGGCGCAACGTATGCCCATATTTGCCACAGCGCAAACGGTGCGGTTATAAACAATCCGAACAAAACAGACAACGAAAAACGTATCATCAAACCGTCGGCCAATCCAGTATACAACAACGCACCATCCGGCCAAATATTTAACAGCGGCGCAGTTAACAATTGCTGCAAATATGGCGACAAATACCATCCGCCAATCAACGCCACAACAAACAACAATGCGACCCACAAAATCCGGCGCCGCAATTCAGCAAAATGTTGACCCAAAGTCATACGGGGATTCTGCTTCATTTGCGTTTTACCCCTGTTTTTTTACGTACGACTGATTTTTTCTTTGAAATTTTTTTAACATTTTTTATTGGTTCGGATATTCCATCCAGCATATCAGCCGTTGTTGTACGAATTAAATCATCGATTGGTTTTTCCAAATCGATTTGTTGCCTGATTTGTTCAGACGCATCTGTAATTTTCCAAACCATTTTACGAATAAAAGTCACCGCACTGGCCAAAAAGCGTGCCACATCAGGCCACATTCGTGCGGGTATTACCAACACTGCGACCAATAAAATCACCAAAAATTCAGGCCAACTGATTCCAAACATTTTTAATCATAAAAATCGTCACCGCCACTGGTGCTGATTGTTCTGTGTCTTTGAATTTGGAAATAATCAGATGCAAAATTTGTTTTTATTTTCAAATTATGAAAAACAACATCCGTTACCGCCCCCGTTGCATCTGTGACAGTCCAAGAATCCAACATAACCGGATTTTTATCAAACACAACCGTCATGTTTCCCAAACCTTCTTGGCCACGCAAGTTCAATTTCAAAGAAAATTTATTATTCAAATCGGCTGTCTCGACAACATTTATATCTGCATTCCGTAAATCTATATGTTCACGAATCAAAATCCCGGCCGGTGTACTGGTCAAAGGCACAGTCGTAATCTGATCCAACGACTTGTCAAAGAAATATAAATCACGTCCATCCGAAATCAGTTGCACAGGCATATTATCATAATCCAACCGAACGCGCCCGGGTCGCAACATAGAAAACACGCCATTTTCTTGTTTTCCATTGGCAGTCTGGACAAATGTCCCGGTCAGTCCTGTAACAGAATTCAAATAATTCTCGGCCACACCAACCAATCCAGTATCAACATTTGCATAAACCGCACCACTTAAAAACATCCCCCAAAAGGCACAAAATAATTTTTTCATCATTTGAATTTCCCCCCGAACAAATCCAAAACCCGCTTGCGCGCATTTTCCAAAGTATCATATATAACGGCACCCGCAGCATACTTATGCCCACCACCACCCAAGGCGGCCGCAATATCATCAACCGCGCCCCCACGTCCCCGCAGTGACACACCAATTTGTTTTTCTTTCTGTTGCTTTAATACGATAATATATTCCACCCCATGAATCTGTCCCAACAGCGTTAATATAATATTTCCGCGACCATCTAATTTTTTATACTCATCTTTACCAACAATCGCCAACGCCAACCGACCGCGATATAAAAATTCAGCACGTGACGCGACGGCAGCCTCGGTCAAAACGGTTTTGCGTGGTTTGTTATTTAATCCATCCATAATACTTTCAACACAAACACCCCCGTCAACCAAAGATGCCATTATACGCAATACATTGCCACGACGCACATATCCGAACCAACCGGTATCAGTAATTATTGACGTTGCAATCAGTTCATTAACAACATCGTCACGCACCCAGTGTAACTTTTCAGCAATATTAAAAATTATTTCCCCGACTGCGGCCGCATTGACATCATTCAAAGACAAATCTGCGATTTCATCATCATTTTTATGATGATCGATTTCCACTGTAAAACGGGCATTTTCAAACGCCTGGATTGCGCCCCCCAGATTTTTCATCACCCCATAATCCAACACGAACATTAAATCGAACGATTTGTTCAAATCGGTTTTACCAACATATTTTATATCATCACGCATTGGCACCCGATCCAAAGCATCTGGGATGTTACCATCATACACACATACAGCATCGTGCCCAAAATTCAATTTTATCAACCGCGCCAACGCCAAAACAGAACACAACGAATCGCCATCTGGATTTTTATGTCCAACAACCAACACAGATTTTGCGGTCTTTATTTTTTCAACCAAAATTTTCAGTTTTTTTAATTTCATATTTATATGGCAATATCTTCTACTACAAATTGGGCACTGCGCCGTCCATTGTAATCGTTTTCTTTTAACTTACCCAACATTTTTATTTTAGTGTTTGTATTCATATCGTCCAGCAAAAAATCACCAACGGGCGTTCCCACTAAATTAAACCCAACAAAGGCCAACTGGGCACCATTACTGGTTACAACCGTTCCGCGCAAATGCGCACCATGTCCCATTATTGTGGCAAAACGTAATATTGCACCATCCAAAATCAACAAAGGTTCAGGATTACCCTGGCCGAATGGTTCCAATGCACTTAACTTATTTACCAGTTGTAAAGTTGCCCCACTTGCATCCATTTCAGCATCTGCAACAATTTCCTTGCACGGAATAACGCCATTTAATTGTTCACGCACAGCATTTTCCAAAAATTCACAAAACTTTGCTTCATTTTCTGCACCCAACGAAAATCCAGCGGCCGCTGCATGTCCACCACCCTCGGACACGATACCTGCGGCCAAAGCATCATGAATAATTTTTCCCAAATTAACCCCGTGTATTGACCGTCCCGACCCATTTACAACGCCATCCATTCGTGTTGCAACACAAGTCGGCAGATTATATTTATCCTTTAACCGGCCGGCAATAATTCCCATAACCCCGCCATGCCAATTATCACCACAGACAAACAAACTGCACCGCCCCGCATCACAGCATTTTTGTGCCAATTCAGACGCGCTTATCATAATCGCATTTTGAATATCTATGCGTTCTTGATTCATTTTATGCAATTTTTGCGCCAAATCATTCGCAATCAACGGATTATCCGTCAGCAACAATTCCAACGCAGGCGCCGCCGAATCCAAACGTCCCGCCGCATTTAAGCGCGGCCCGATTGCAAACCCAACAGAATACACCGATACATGCTTGATATCTGCCACATCCATCAACACCCGCAGTCCCAGATTTTGTCGTAAATCCAAAACCTTTAACCCAGTCGCAACGAACGCACGATTCAATCCAATCAAAGGCATTGTGTCACAAATGGTTCCCAACGCCACCAAATCCATATAGTTCATCGGGTCGGTTGCCGCGACACATCGCGCCAACGCATCTGGCAAATCACGTGATCGTAATTCACGCCGCACTGCAACCAAAGTTAAAAACGCAACCCCCACACCCGCCAAATAAGTCAGCCCCGACGTATCATCGACGCGCTTTGGATTAACAACGGCGTCGGCCGACGGCAAAACCGAATCGGGTGAATGATGGTCAGTCACAACGACGCGCATACCCAAAGACTTTGCGTGTGCAACCTCGGCCACGCCACTGATACCACAATCAACTGTAATAATTAACTTTGCGCCACTGGTTGCAATTTCATCTATGGCGCTGACATTCAAACCATATCCCTCGCCTTCACGTGTGGGCAAATGCCACGTTACATCCACCCCCAACGCCCGGAAATATTTAACCAACACGGCAGTTGACGTAATACCATCAACATCATAATCACCATATATGGCAATTTTTTCACCGGCCACAATACTGTCTGCGATTATTTTTGCCGCCGCATCCATATCACACAGCACACTGGGGTTTGGCATATATTCCCGAATACTTGGGTTCAAAAATTGTTCCATGGCGGCCATGTCAGTTATGCCACGGGACATTAAAATTTTTTGCAACAAATTATCTGGCCGACTTATACTGCTTTCTTCACCTGGATACGTCGCCACAGTCCACACCTGGCCCAGCATGGACTTATCTACTACTGTTCTCACGTCTTTCTCTTTTTTTTATTATCAACGTGATTATAATTGAAATTTATTCAAATAGCAACGGCAGTATACCATCTAAAATATTTCCCGTCGTTGGCACCGCATTGAATGCCGCAGTACGCAAACCAAAAGATTCAGCCGTTCCCATTGGTTCATCCAATATCACCAATATGGTATATTGTGGCGCAGAAACGGGAAATATACCCACAAAAGCGGTTAAATTCTTTTTATGACTGACGCGTCCGTTTTCATATTTTTCGGCGGTTGCAGTCTTTCCCCCGATTTGAATACCTGCAACCCGCGCCTGTTTTCCACTGGTTTCTTCTGCGACATGGAACATAACCTCTCGCAGGCGTGCGGATATATCATCCGACAAAACCCGTTGTCCTTGGATTGGTCCGACGCCACGCTTTAACAAGGTCGGATATATATATATTCCGCCATTTGTCATTGCATTTACCCCCAACAGCAAATGCATCGGGGTAATCGAAATTCCATGTCCAAACGACATAGTTGCACGTTCCACAGGCCCCCATTTTTTTGGCCACAACGGATGTTCAGTCGTTCCAAATTCCAAATTCAATGGTTCATCAAAATGCAATCTGTGAAAAAATTCTTGCTGTGCGTCATCCGGTAAATCCAACGCGATTTTGGCACTGCCGACATTACAAGAATACATCATAATTTCTTCCACGGTTAAATTCGGACGTGGTGGTTTGAAACTGCGCAAATCGGAAATAGTTGCAGCAACACGATTAAATTTATCACGTATTACAAACGGTTCTGCGATATAATATTCTTTATCTATGCCATTTTCCATTGCCATTGCGGTATTAAATATCTTGAAAATGGATCCCATTTCAAAAACGCCACGCAGCGGCATAAACATACGGTTTGACACAGGATCTAAATCGCGATTTTCTGGGTCAAAATCTGGCAATGATACAATCGCAATCATTTCACCTGTACGTGAATTCATCAGCATTCCCATGGCTGCACGCGCCTTGTACTTCTGCATAGCAATGGTCAATTGGTCATAAAAAACAGACTGAATTCGCGCATCCAACGACAATTGTAACGGGTCGGAATTTTCAGATAAATAATCATTATAAATCAGTTCTGCGCCCTCCAATCCATATCCATCACGTCCCACGAATCCAACAACATGCGAAAACAATCTGCGTTTTGGATAACGCCGTCTTTGTTCAGCATCTATATCCAACCCGTCCAAATCCGCTTCTTCCACCGCGATACGTTCTGCATCAGACGCATACGCCTTTCCCTTGACGGATATATATCTGCGCGACGAATTCACTAAATCCAAAGCCTGGGCCAAAGTATATTCGTATGGCAATATTTGATGAATTGTTTGCGCCACAGCATCAGGATCTTTAACGGCACCTGGACGCAAAATTATACGTCCCGACATAATATTTTTCGCCAATATATCGCCATTTCTGTCGATAATATCCGCGCGTTGCGCCATCCATTCACCATCAGCCGCCCCCCGACGCGCCCTGTCTGTTCCCTGGATACCCAAAGCCAAAGTACGCCCAATAAACACGACAAAAGCCGCCACAAACACATAGTAAACCCAGCGCATACGCCGATGCCCGTCACGATTTTGTGACCTGAAAAAATTATGTCTTAAAATATCTTCGCCTATTTCAAACATTTATTGCTGTGTATCGGGTTGTTTGTTTGGTAAATCGGAAACAGACACATATTTATGAAAACTGACAATTTCGCTTTCTGGCGCAATACCGACAACCATATTTCGTAAAATTTCCGGTCGAACATACGATGAGAAATCAGCCTGAGCCGCGGCAATATCCTGCTGCGTCTGGACAATTTCATTTCTGACACGATTGCGCATTTTACTTTGCGTGCGATAACAAACCTGTAATATGGCAGACAGCATCAGCACCAAACACACTGACCACAATCCTATGTACCACATTTTTTTTGCCTCGCCCATTAACGCCCCCATGTACTTATGGTAATATTATCATAAATTCTGCAAAAAACGAATCATAGAATTCACACCACCCAATCGCCCAGTTCCCAATTGCAACCCCAGTGACGCAAACTCGCCCGACAAATCCATTTTTTTAATTTCGTCCGCACTTTTTCCATCAACCATTGCGGTAATAATTGCAACGATTCCACGCACCAACGCCGAATCGGCACGCCCATAAAATTTATTTCCATCACGGCAAATTTCCGCACGCGACGCGCATCCAATAATTTCGCTGCACACGGCAGAATCCGGCACATCCAACATTTGGGCACCAAATTCCATAACCGCATCCAATCGATCAACAGGATTGTCCAAAGCCAGTAAAATATTTTTCATCTGGTCATAATTCATGGCGTTACCATCCTTGCTCGGTCAAATCCAGTTCCAACCGCGCCGCATCAGACATACGCGACAAATCCCATGGCGGATCCCAAACCAAATCTATATGCACATCACGCCCACCTGCGACGGCCGCAACAGATGCGTGAATTTGTTGTAATAAATCCTCCATCATGGGGCACGTCGGACTTGTGAAAGTCATCTTGATATTTACATCTTTTTCGGCAATCGCAATATCATATATCAGCCCCAAATCCCAAATATTAACCGGGATTTCAGGGTCATAGACAGACTTTAACGCATCTATAATTTGCCCACGTAACTGTTCCATTTATTTCACCACACTTTCGATTATATCGGCCGCGCGCACCACATCATCCATCACATTCATCGACCCCACAGAAATACGTGCCGTACCAGCCACACCCAATACTTTATGAATCCAACTGGCGCACATATTACCAACGCGCAAACACACGCCGCGCGCGCCCACAGACGCCCCAAAATCCAAAATATGCATACCATCAACATAAAAAGTAAATAATGTTGAATCACGCGGGGTAATAATTTTTATCCGCGGATTTTCAGACAATCTGTCATATAAATATTTTATTAAATCCAGATTGGGCCGATTCGCAGACAAATAATCCACTGCCGCCGGCAATCCAATAATTTGCGTCAATGGTAACGTACCCGCTTCAAATTTGGCCGGCGCACTTTCCCATTGAAAAGTAACATTATGTTCAACCGCACTGCCTGTTATTTTTGAAATCATTCCGCCACCAAATTTATCAGGACTTATCCATCGGTCAGGATTTTTTACATACATAATTCCCAAACCCGTATCGGCCCCTATTTTATGCGCCGAAAAGCACATAAAGTCACAATCCCATTCTTGAACATCGATTTCGTTATGCACAACATATTGCGCGGCATCCACAACGGTTATAACATCTGGATTTTTTTTACGGGCCGCGCGAACAATCGCGCCAACATCCTGGGGCATTCCCATCACATTTGACATCGCGGTTATAACAAAAACGTCCGCGCGTGGTAAATCTGGACACACCAGATTGTATTTTTCATCCATTGGACACAAAACAATTTTGCACAAATCAGAATCATATAACAATTCAAATGGCAGGCGCGCACTGTGATGATCCAAATCAGACACCATAACAGTTTTATTTTTTATCCCCGCACCGCACACACAATCATTTATTATATGAACAATTCTGTTCATACCATCGGTTGTACCAGACGTAAAAACAATCTGATCTGGGGCCGCATTTATAAACCGCGCCACATCGGCACGCGCATTTGCAACCATATTGTCCACATTACTGGCACGTCCGCAAATTCCCCGTCCTGCATTGGCATAGGCATTCTGCAAAAAATCCATTTCCGCCCGTATCACAGATTCGGGCTTTAACGCACTGGCGGCTGAATCCAAGTATATGACTTTATTCATTTAATGTTTTCTCTTGCATTTTGTGGGGATTATAATACACTCGTGTGAAATATCAACAAGGAAGGAGCAAAAGATGGCTATTGAACACGCGACCGACGCGACGATTGAATCTTTGATGGGTTCTGGGGTGACGCTGGTTGATTTTTGGGCACCATGGTGCGGACCATGCCGTATGTTTGGGCCTATCTTTGAATCAGTATCAGAAAAAATGCCAGACGTAAAATTTATCAAATTTGAAATCGATGAATCAAATCGCCGCACACCGGCCAAATATGGAATTCGCAGCATCCCAAGCGTTTTGGCATTTCGTGCCGGCGAATTGGTCGAGGCTCGAACCGGTCTTATGGACGAAGAAACATTGACGGATTGGATACGTGAACTAAAAGGATCCTAATATGCCAGCAAAACAAGATTATAAAAAAATTGAATTACCACCAAAATACACACCAAAAAAATCGGAACCATATATGTGTCCGCAACATTTGGCGTATTTTTATCATTTACTGTCCGCACAAAAAGAAGAATTATTGCATGATTCGGCTGAAACATTGAATGCGGTACGTATGGCGGATAAAACAGATACAGCGGGCGTTGGCGACGAATCGGATAATGCCGCATTTGAACAAGAAATCACAATGAACCTGCGCATGTCGGAACGCGACAACAATTTATTGAAAAAAATAAATTCTGCATTGGAACGTATTGAAAATGGCACATACGGTTACAGCGTGGTTTCTGGTGAAGAAATTGGCCTGGCGCGTATGATGGCGCGTCCATTGGCAACCATGACTGTGGACGAGCAAGAAGAATACGAAAAGCGTAAATAGTATTGTGATTCGTAAATAAAAAACGTGCGTCCCGCGCACGTTTTTTTATTATTTGTTAATTAAAATATTTCCAATTGCACCGCCAACGACACCCGCGCCGCCAACAGAACCGCCGGTTTTTACTTTGTTTTCGCTTTCCACACTCTGCGCATTCCACTCAGCCGCGTCCGCACCATCGGGATTTGTTAATGCACGCGATACAGACGCATACGCACCATCAGTTACACCAATTGACACATTGTCGTATAAACCAGGCATCTCTTCTGGAATATTGGATTCTATCCCAGGCGAAAGCCCAAGTTGCTCTTTCCTTTGTTGCAAATCGATCGCCAACGCGATGTATTCGTTTCTTAGCGGCAATAATATATTTGCACCAGGTAATTGTACATTTGTTGTCCCACCCGCTATATTTCGTCCCGCACCATAATCACATTTGAAAGTCGCCAAATATGCCGCCATGTCTTGTTCAGCCGCTGCATCGGCAGACATCTCGGCCAATCCAGACGCCAACATCATCCCACCAATACCGCCTGCACCAATTGCCGCCCCGCCCAACATACGATTCGCAAACGACTGCTCGTGCGATACAGTGGCATTGTATTCCTTTTCCAATATAGAAATTTTGTCGTATGTATAAATAATCATCAAAGAATCTGTTTTGCGGTACGCCGCCATGTACGGGTTATCGCCCAACCCCAGATCATCCACCCCCACAGCAAAGGCAGATTTTATAAAAAATCCAACAATAAACAGCGGCATCAAAGTTTTCATTTACCGAAAAATCCCAGTTGTTTCAGTGTCCATTCCCCATACATCTAACCCCGGCAAAGTATTATCTGGATTGCCATTTTCATACTGATTTATAAATTCTTTTCTTTCTCTCTTACTCATGCCGTTCAAAGCGTTATTCAGTCGCCTTGCACGATTCTCGTATTCTATCCACTCGATTAAATTTCCGACGCTGTACGACATCCCCAAAGAAACCCCTCCCTGAAATTCTGTTCCTTGGCTATATTCATCTTTATTCAAATAAATATCATAAAAAGCAAAGGTATTATCGGCGGCATCGCCCTTGATAACAAAAATTTCATCGGATCGAATTACCAATGTATATTCTTCAAAATCCAACGCATATTCACATATTTCAACTTCTCGGAATCCGTCTTTGGAATAACATTCCGTTGTATCGTATTTTCCCCTGTCCAACCAAAATTCACATATAAAGGCGTCGCCCGTACAATTTTCAGAAATATATTTATCCAACTCATCATCACTTAAAAAAACACGATTTATATTTTGTGACTCGATTGTTGTTATATAGCGTCCTGTGTTTTTACTTTTTAATTTCAAATCCGCAATTAAACGATTTTTGTACCAATCGAACGCTTGGGTTGCCAACCACGCCCGATACGCATAAAATTGCTCCATTTGCGACTTGGATTGCATTTGATTATATAAATCAGGATTCATCTGGCGCACAAATTCGGCAATTTCGTCAAATTCAGAATTTATAAGTTCCATCTGTAATTCTGCGGTGGCCTTGTACTCGTCCGTATTCAGATTTTGATTTGCCACATTACCGCCGGCCAAAAACGATGTTGTCGTTTCATCTGCCGCCAACGCCCCACACACAATAAATCCGGCACAAAACAAAGATATGCAAAATCTCATTCCCCTTCCCCAATCCATAACAAAAAACCACCGAAAAATTCAGTGGTTGGAGGTTCGAAACTATAATCTGGTATAGTGGGCTTATTCTTGATACTCGCCCCCTCCAACCCAATTTGGTTGGAGTGTTTTTTATGTCACACAGACACCAGATTCAGGGGTTTCGAATCCCCAATATGGCAATACACCATATCACATACATTTTAACACAACATTATATCCCGCGCAAGGATACAAAAAAATGCGTGGCCTTGGCCACGCAACTGATCAAAAAACGAATCGGATTTTTATTTTTTATCACCACTTTTTTTGGCGGATTTTTTCGTCGGGCGCGCCCCGGCTTTTACCGGCTTTTTCGCGTCTTTTTGTGACTTGTTTTTTATTTCTTTTTTGAACGTATTTATTCCATCGGCCAAATTCTTCATCATGCCCGGAATTTTATTATGCCCGAACAGAATCAACACCAATATAACTATGACCAGTATTTCAGCCCAACCAAATCGCCCAAACATTTTTATCCCCCACGCTTATTTTGTTACATAGCATTCCAGACCATCGGCCTTGGCATTACGACAGAAATTATTTGCATCCGCCGCGGCATTAAACCCAACGCGCAATCTGTACGTTGTATTACCATTCGGCAACTGGGCCGCCAAAATTACAAACTGGTGCCCACTGAATAAATTCGCATGCGACGCGCGCAATTGACGTTGGCCATTTTCAGCCGATGCGCGGGTGCTGTACGAACCGATTTGCGCATACCAAGAATACACACGCGGCGCATTTTGCGCGGCACGCGCCGCATTATTATTTGCACGACGCGCAGGCTGCTGGGCGGCCGGCTTTGGCGCAGGTTTTGGTACGGGCTTTGCCGCCGGTGTTGGCGCAGGTTTCGCATCTGGATTAAACGTGACATCACGTCTGTCTTCTATAACGCGAACAGGAACCCCCGGCGTAGTATTTTGCACATCTGGCTGCGCCGCGGGCGCGGGTTTCGGTGCGGGTTTTACCGCAGGCTGTGGTGCCGGTGTTGGCGCAGGCGCAACATTTGCGGGTTGTGGTGCGGGCGTTGGCACAATCAACGGCGCATTTGGATCAACCCCATCGACGATAACCGCCGGTGCATCCAAATCGACCTGCATTGTCGACGAAGAATCGTCGGCAACAACACGAATAATGACGTATGTCGCCAATATGATAATCAGCACCCCAATCCCCAACAACAACCACGGCTTTTTCGCACGCGGCGCGGCCAGCGGGGCGGCATCTGGCAAACTATCATCCAATTCGACATCGTCGTCGTTCAAATCCAATAAGTCCAAATTATCGTCATTATTCATTACACGTCCCCTATGGTTTGTCGTACCATTATACCATAAAAAACCGCACTTTCCAAAGATTAAGTAATAAAATTACTTTGGCATTTGCCCAAAATTTGGTGGCACGATTAACTTATGATTTTCTTCGACTATTGGTTCAGTCTCGCACGAACCGGCACATGCCGTCAAAATGATTGGCGCGACCAATATTGCCAACAATAAAAATACTTTTTTCATAATTCCATTCCTTTGCTTATACACATATTATAATGGCGCGGACACGCCGCGCCATATTTTTTTACGTTTATGCAGGCATTTTAACCGCATCCACCATTTGCGCGACAAATTCATCGGCGGGAATGGTTTCTTGCTTTTCCACACCCAAACGGCGCAGCGTCACAGATTTATTTTCCATTTCCTTTTCGCCTACTATCGCGATGATTGGCGTTTTTGCCAACGACAATTCGCGGATTTTATAATTAACCTTTTCATCACGCAAATCAGCGCGTGCATACACACCCGCGTCGCGCAGACGGTCTGCGATTTCAACGGCATATTCGCGGAATTTTTCTGAAATCGGGGTCACAACCACGGGTTCAGGCGATAACCACAGCGGCAAATTCCCACCCGTTGATTCCAACAATATACCCATAAACCGTTCAATCGAACCCAACATAGCACGATGCAACATAATCGGACGATGCTTTTCGCCATCTTCGCCGATATACGACAAATCAAAGCGTTCCGGCAAATTCATATCCAATTGCACGGTGCCACATTGCCACGTACGCCCCAGCGCATCTTTCAGATAGTTATCGATTTTCGGCCCATAAAACGCGGCATCGCCCGGCTCGATTTCGTATTCGATGCCATTTGCATCCAACGCGTGTTTTAATGCGCCTTCGGCCTTGTCCCAAATTTCATCCGAACCGATACGGAATTCAGAATCTTTACGCGTGGCCAATTTCATGGAAATATTGGTAAATCCGAATTTGGCATAAACATCCTTGATAAACCGCAGGATTTTTACAACCTCGTCCTCCAACTGTTCTTCGGTACAGAAAATATGCGCATCATCCTGGGTAAATTCGCGCACACGCATCAGACCGGACAGACCGCCTGCGGCCTCGTACCGATTAACTTTACCAAATTCGGCCAAATACATCGGTAAATCCTTGTACGATTTAATACCCTGGCCAAACACCAACATCCCACCCGGACATGACATAGGCTTTACACAGAATATTTTACCATCCTGGGTTTTTCCGGAATAATTGTGTTCGCCATATTTGGCCCAATGCCCACTGCGTTCCCACAGCGACCGGTCCATAACCGACGGCGTGGAAATTTCCAGGTAACCGGCGCGTTCCTGGCGATGACGGATATAGTCAATCAGTTTGCGATAAATTTTATATCCCTTGTCATGCCAAAACACCGCGCCCGGCGCATAATCTGGTTCAAAATGGAACAAATCCATTTCTTTGCCCAATTTGCGGTTATCACGCGCGGCGGCCTCGGCCTGCATTTTCAAAAATTCGTCCAATTCTTCCTTGGTTGCGAACGCATCAACATAAATACGTTGCAGCATTTTATTTTTTGCGTCGCCCTTCCAATACGCGCCGGCAACAGTACGAATTTTGAACGCGTCACGCGGTAAATCTTTGGAACTTTCAACGTGCGGCCCACGACACAAATCCACAAAATCGCGGAAAGTATATATCGACAAATCCTCGCCCGCGGCATCATATTCGTTCAGCCATTCCATTTTATATGGCTGGGATGCGAATATTTCCTTGGCTTCGTCCAGTGATACATTACGCTGTTCAAACCGACCGTTTGATTTGATTAAATCGCGCATTTCACGTTCGATTTTTTCAAAATCCTCTTCGGAAAAACGGTGTTCAGTATCAAAATCGTAATAAAAACCATTTTCGATGGCCGGGCCACCCGCGAACTTTACATCTGGATATAATTTTTTCACCGCCGCCGCCATAACATGCGCCAGTGAATGTCGTACAGTTTCAATTGGATATGACATAATAAATTCCTTTGTCAGTTATTTTGTTAAATTTCGAATTGATTAAATTATTACATTACGCGGAAAAAACCGCAAACAGAATCTTACACCCCCGCGGGGGTTGTAGTAGTTGTTGTGACAAAGAAAATAAAATATTTTTTCATAACAAAACGAATAATAGTACCAATTTATATAAATGTCAATATGCTAAAAATCAATTATGCATCCGAATAAAACCGCGAAAAAGAAACACACACTGCCCCCGATTACAAACAGATGCCAAATCGCATGTGAAAACTTCATTTTCCGCCACAGGTAAAATATTACCCCCAACGAATACGACAATCCACCCGCCAAAATGAACCACAATCCACGCGGCGGAATATTATGCAACATTGCCGGCAATATGAACAATAACGTCCACCCCATAACCAGATACAACGCAACAATCCATTTTGGTTGCTGCTTTGGACTGCGAATTTTCATAATTGCCCCAAAAATCACAATGGCCCACAAAATGCCGAACACAGTCCAGCCCAATCCACCGCGCAAATTCACCAACAAAAACGGCGTGTATGTGCCCGCAATCAAGGCATATATGGCAACGCTGTCCCAGACTTCGAAAAAACTTTCGCCCCGTCGCCCGATTGTCGCATGGCACATTGTGGAACCGAAATATAATGTTATCATCGTCGCACCAAAAATCGCGCACGATACAACCGCCCACGGATTATGCGCCAATGCCGCAAACACAACCAACAAAGTCAATCCTGCAATTGCCAACCCAACCCCAATACCGTGGGTTAAAATGTTCAAAACCTCTTCTGCATGGGTGCTGGGGCGTTCCCAACGAAACAGCCCCGTCGCCCGCAAAATCCGCAGCAAGCGATTCGCACGCGAATCGGATTTAACCTGTTTTAATTGTGCGCGTTTTGTTTTTGTCATTTGATTAAGTCCCCTATTCTTGCCACAACACGTTCGGCACCCATAACCTGCATAATCGAATACAAATCCGGGGTATTTGTGCGTCCCGTCACCGCCACACGCAGATTCATCGCAACATCGCCATTTTTAACACCCGCGGCCGCCGCAATCGCAACAATTTTATTCCACCAAGTATCTTTATCATCGCAAATGTCAAACCCATCCAAAAACGCGCGCAACAAATCAAGATTAAACGCATATTCGGTATTCGGCGCGAACAAATCGTCCCAAAAATAAGACACTTCGTCCAAAGTTTGTTTCCACGTAATAAAATCTTTGCGAATGCGTTTTGGATTATCGCGTTCAATTGCCAAAATATTTTTCAGATATTCCGGTTTATCACCGATTCGCGCCGCCCACACCGGGTCATATTCATTTGCCCAATCACGAACGCGGCGCGCCAATTCATCAACCGGCAACGTCCCGATAAATTCACGCGCCCACCATTCCAGTTTTTTCATATCAAACAACGCGCCCGACATAGGTATTTTTTTGGGCCGCAATTGGTATTCCCAAATATTTTTAACCTGGCCTTTGTTTTTTGCCTCTTCATATCCAGATGCCGCAATATTGAATAAATATTCCAACACAGCCTCAACCGGCCAACCATCGGCCAGAAAGAATGCAACATTCGCCTCGGGGTCATGACGCTTGGATAACTTTCTTTGTTTGCCTGTATCCGGGTCAATTTTATCTATGGTTGAGGTATGAATATATAATGGCGGCACCCACCCCATCATGCGAAATAATTGAATATGCAACGGAAATGACGGCAGCCATTCTGCCCCACGCACAACATGCGTTATACGCATAAAATGGTCATCACACAGATGCGCAAAATGATATGTTGGTAAACCATCATTTGATTTAATTAAAACAATATCTTCGTTATTTTCTGGGAACCCGATTGAACCACGAACGGCATCTTTACAGAAAATACGTTGTTCGGGGTTACCAGTTGAATACAAACGAACAGATGGCACTTCGCCGGCGTCCAAACGACGAATTATTTCATCATCAGTAATATCACGGTCGCGCGCAAATTCACCATAAATACCGGTGGCAAATCCCGCAGCCTTTTGATTTTCGCGAATGCGCGCCATCTCGTCCGCGGTTAAAAAGCACGGATACGCCAAACCACGCGCCAATAAATCGGCCGCCACACTGTGATAAATATCGCGCCGCTGGGACTGGTAATAAGGTCCATAAACTTCGTCATTATTATATTCAAAACCGAATCGCCTCATAGAATCTATGATTATTTTCGCAGCATCTTTTACCTCGCGCTTTGTATCAGTATCTTCTATACGCAATATAAACAGGCCATCGGTTTGCTTTGCCAATTTATAATCTATCAAAGACATGTACAAACCACCAATATGCATATATCCCGTGGGGCTGGGCGAAAAGCGCGTTACATACGCACCATCCGGCAAATTACGCGGCGGGAATTTTTCTTCCAATTCCGCCAAAGTATATTTTGCCGCCGCGCCCAACACACGTGCGATTAAATCAGCCGATAAACCTTTACGCATTTTTATTTTCCTTTTCCCATTCTGATTTTAATTTTGAATACACCGCGACATCAGTTGACTCGTCACGCAAAATATACGCGCCGCGCAAAACGCCTTCATACACATATCCGGCGCGCTCGGCCACCGCACATGATTTTTTATTACGCACATCCGCACGAATTTCCACCCGGCGCATTTCCAGCATATCAAATGCCAATTTTTCCATCGCACGCACCGCACGCGTCACAATTCCGCGCCCATTATAATCGCGCGATAACCAATACCCAATCTCGGCCGTTTTATGGCTTTCAGAAATTCTTACAAAGTCAATCGAACCGACAATTTTACCTTCCACGGTAATGTAATATCCAGGATATGTTATCTTAGATAGACTCAACAAATGTGGATACATATCTTCTGGGCAATTTGATTTATCCACCCATCCCAACCATTCGGCCATATACTCACGTTGGGAATCCACCAATTCAAACAGATAACGCGCCGTATCGAACGTTGGCGCGACTTTTTCCAAACGGAAATCACCACAGTCTATTGTTTTTGGAAAATCGGTCATTTTATAACTCCTTGTTTTATCAACTTTTGAATTTTATACTAAATATATGGAAAAACAAGAAATAAGAACATTTGGCCGCAGACACGGCAAAAAATTATCGGCCCGTCAAACTATGCTGATTGACCGGGTTTTACCGACAATTTCACCAACAAATTTGCCGGCAAATACCGGTAAAATACTGGAAATTGGTTTTGGTTCGGGCGAACATTTGCGTGAAATTGCCCGGCAAAACCCGGGTAAAATCATAATCGGCGCAGAACCATTTATGAATGGCGTTGCATCATTATTATCGGCAATTACAAACGAATCGAATACTGTTCGCGATGAATATAAAAATATCAGAATTTTTGCCGACGATGTGCGCGATTTTTTGCGCCAAACCGATTCGCAATTTGAACAAATTTGGATTCTGCATCCCGACCCCTGGCCCAAGGCACGACATGAAAAACGCCGCCTGCTGCATGCAGAATTTTTAACAATGTTGGCCACGCACCTGGCACGTAGCGGTGAAATTATTATCGGCACAGACCACTGGGAATACTTTGATTGGATAAAAAACGAAGTATCAAAAACCGCGCTGGATGCACGTACGCCTGACTTACAGACGATTCATACACGTTATCAGGCAAAAAATATGGCCGGCACCACAATGCCAAAATATCTGGTTATAAAAAATTAAACATTAACAAAGAACTTTAACTTTGGCGCGGCATCCCCCCGCACAGAATTAAATAATCGGGACGCCTGTTCGATTCGGTTTGGCAAATTTCCAACAACGAATTGCAGCGACATATTTTTCATGTCCCACGCATTTGCCGCCGCATACACCCGACCAACAAAATCAGACTTATCGCCCGCATCATGCGCCAACACCAACGTTACGCCATCTGCACGAATTTTTTTAATCGCGCCAAACACCCCGTCCCAATCCAGCGGATTTATTTCACCAATATCCATCCCAATAAATAACTTTTTATTAAAAAACAAATCATCACGAATAACATACACCTGGGATACAAACGCATCCACATCATCGGGCGCAACAAAGACCTGGGCGCCATCGGCACCATTTTTGAATGCTGAATTTATATTTTGGGTCACAGCTGATACAGTAACCTCGGACGCATCATTCACATAAAATCGCGATAAGATTTCAATACCGCGATTTTCAACCCATGGCCAAATAACCCCCACACCCGCCGGCGTAACAGACACCGTCGATAATTTATTTTCTATTGCAACCGATGCGGCCCGCGCCAATTCGGTCGCATCCATTTCCGCACCACACCAAATGGCGGCATCATAATTTTCAAAAACAAGATTTTCCAGATTTATCATTACCCTTTATACTTTATCACAAATATGATATAATAAAAGCCAAATGAGAATACGTTTTGACAATATATTATTATCGTTTTTATGGTTACTGGTGGTAACACTGGGGACTTGTTTTTGGTTTAATATCGCATTTGGTTTTGACATATTTTCATCCACACATTGGGGATATGTCGCGTCAATGCAGGCATCCCAAAACCCGATTAAACCCGCATTCTATATATCTGTTGCGGCGGTAATATTTATAACAATATTTGGTTTGTATTTAATTGTCCGTCCACGCCGTCGCCGTATCAAATTGCCTGTCGCCCAGACTGCAACCACGCCACAAAATATCGCTTTTCAGCAAAACAATGCGGCATCAACGATTGACATTTTACCGGCCGAGATGCAGCCCGCAACCATGAAACCGACGCCTGTCAATAACGCACCATCGGCCACTGCGCGACCACCGCGATTGAATATACCAATTCCATCACATCCGGTAATGCCGCCGTCGCCCACCCCGACCCAAACGGCGCCACAACCATCACGCGCACCCCAGACAACGGTTTCATCCGATTGGCCTGAATTGCGTGAAATATTTACCAACGCCGGATACATAATTAAACCCACCCCGCGTGTGAATGGAATTCAAACTGCACTGGTGGCAATCGGCACGAACGAAGTCATGTGGATTGGCTGCGTCGGCGTCGCAACAACCGCAGTTCGCACGATAGTCGACAAATTTAATCAAATTTTTACAGACACATTGGATGAAACGGAAATTGACATACACGGATTTGCGATTGCTGCACCCGACGCGGCGACATCTGAATTTACAGACATTTTAATGTTTGACACACCGTCCGCGCTGCGCGAATATATAAATGAAAATCCGAATCCGCCATTACCGGACGATGACGATGGCATGTTCGACGCGTTTTCAGAATACATAGATGCAGTAATTAACCACATAGGCAAAATTTAATGCAATTAACACGTGAATCTGCTGAACAACGTTTGCATGATTTTAATATGGGCGATATGCCGGTGATGGAATTGCGCCCCACCCCCACGGTGGTCACGTCAGACTGGTTTACAAAATATAAAAAACTGTGCCATGAATTTACACAATCTTTAACTGATTCGGTTGATGAATTGGCGTTAATGAATTTAACGACCGATGAATTTATGGGTCTGATTATGGGTCATGCTGTACCACAAAATTTATCCATACGATTCCGCGTGCCATTAACATGGGGCGGGAAATTGGAATTGGATAATTTATTTATGTGCAATACGTTTCCAAATTCCCAACGTCTGGACGAATTCATAATCGCACAAAGCGACGCACAAACCGTATGGTTACCAAACCCGTCGCGCAAGATATACGTACCCGGTCACAACATCGCGGGCGCAGACGGCGGCAACGCCACATCCGACCGATTAAGTCAAATTGCCGCGCAAATTGTTGCGGCGCGTTCAATGGGGCAATAATAAAAAATGAACTGTGACGAATTTATATTACAAATGAAATCACATGGCGCAATGCTTGCGCCGGGTGCAAACGCACGCGCAATTGCAATTGCAAATTCAACATTACAAAATATGCGCGTTGCAACATTGCCAAAATTCATGATCGATTTTTATACACAATGCAGCGCGATGAATTTGGGTTCTGGGTATATATTCGGGCCGACCCAGGTTAAACGTGGAACAAAATATCCAATACCTTCATTGGTTGAAATAAACACAGGCCTGACTGGATTTCCAAAATTGCGCGGCAAAACGCTATTTGGTCGTAATGATTTATTTTGGTTTGCATTTGATGCGTTTGGCAATTGCTTTATGTTGGACAACACAAATTTGAATTGCCTGCGCCAGTATGATGACGCATATCGCGCAATGACAGATTGCTTGGTTGCGGGGAAATTATAAACATGAAAAAAATATCAGTATCTTTATCGGGACATCAAACCAGTATTTCACTGGAATCCGAATTTATTGACGCACTGCATGAATTGGCACGTGCGCAAAATAAATCGATTGCGTCAATTATCGCACACATTGACGACAACCGCACCCCAGACACAAACTTGTCTGCGGCCATCCGTGTCTGGATTTTACAACAATATAAATCCTAGAATTACTGCATTTATTTTATGTGGTTAATTAAAATATTTCCAATTGCACCGCCAACGACACCCGCGCCACCAACCACGCCGCCGGTTTTTACTTTGTTTTCGCTTTCCACACTCTGCGCATTCCACTCGGCCGCGTCCGCACCATCGGGATTTGTTAATGCACGCGATACTGACGCATACGCACCATCAGTTACACCAATTGACACATTGTCGTATAAACCAGGCATCTCTTCTGGAATATTGGATTCTATCCCAGGCGAAAGCCCAAGTTGCTCTTTCCTTTGTTGCAAATCGATCGCCAACGCGATGTATTCGTTTCTTAGCGGCAATAATATATTTGCACCAGGTAATTGTACATTTGTTGTCCCACCCGCTATATTTCGTCCCGCACCATAATCACATTTGAAAGTCGCCAAATATGCCGCCATGTCTTGTTCAGCCGCTGCATCGGCAGACATCTCGGCCAATCCAGACGCCAACATCATCCCACCAATACCGCCTGCACCAATTGCCGCCGCCCCCAACATACGATTCGCGAACGACTGCTCGTGCGATACAGTGGCATTGTACCGTTCTTCCAACACAGATATTTCATCATACATAACCAATATTTCCAGATTTTCTGTATTCTTATACATATCTTCATACGGATTATCCCTGACCGGCGCAAACGCAGATGCGTTACGCGCCAATAAAAGCATTGGTAAAAGAATAATAATAAACTTATTCATTTAATTCGACCAACGAACGCGATGTCATAGATGACCAGTCACGCGTACGCCAACTTGCATGCACCCCAGGCAATTTATTTGATTCCCATTCACGTGATTCATCCATGGCAATTCCAATTGGCCCAAATGGCGAATTTGAATCACTGGATTGAGACACATCCGAAACTTCTATGTATTTACCAGCACGAATATCTGCTTTTTCTTGATTTTGCCACTTGTACCACTCGTCATACTCGAATTCCTCGACCATTGTATTCAATATAATCTTGTCGTAACTTCGATATTCTTTATAAACGCCAACATCTGTGTCATAATCATTACTCTCGTTGGTTAAATTTATACTGATTGCATAATGAATATTTGCCGCGACATCATCCATACTAACATCCAGTGTTTGAATATTTCCCCCGGTATTTTTGGTGATAAAAAACGCTTCAAAATTTTCTGGCCAATCGCACGCGCGCCGCGCCAATAAATTATGGCATTTGTCTGAATCATATAAATCGCCGTAATCCAAGTATATGTATTCCAACACTTGGCCATTTTTCAAATTATGCAACTCATGCTCTATTGACCGTCCAGTGGATTGCGATGCATCACGCAGCATTTGCATATATTTTTCGTCATAATACTCAAAAGATTTTTGCGCCAAATATCCACGTATCAGACGCACCTGTTGCGCCGGCGTTTCAGATTCTACATAACTGACAAAATCGGCATCCATAATGGCCAATCTTTCTTTGATTGGTTTTAATTCCGCCAACAAAGCATCATCCATCATAAATATTAAATTTTCTGTATCATTTGATGCAATTAAATCCACAGACTCGTTGGCACAGCACGGCATAACCACATAAAACACACACAATATAAAAATCCAGCGTCTCATACCGCCCCCCCAAAAAAATCCACAGCAAAAAACCACCGAAAAATTCAGTGGTTGGAGGTTCAAGACTAAAACATAGTATTAGTGTGTTTATTTTGCGCGAACGCATTATTCACAACCCTCCAACCCATTTCGGCTGGAGAGATTTTTCATCGCATAACGCGACGCTATGTTACGGGTCTTGACACCCCAATATGGCAATACACCATATCACATACACTTTAACACAACATTGCGTCCTGTGCAAGGACACCTCTGTTTTGTTTTCGTTTTTCTGTGCATCCACGCAAAATATTGAAAAAAATATGAAATATAAAAAACGCCACATTATGTGGCGTTTTTTATTTACGTTTTTTTGCTGTACCTGGCACAAACGTGCATATACACGAAAACAACAATATAATAATCATCCACCAATCACGCCCAATTGCACGATATGGTGTAATATGCGCGCCCGTTACAACACCATCTGAATACCCCGCATCACCAATACCGATTTCCCCGGACACAGAACCATCAGGCGCAACAAATGCACTTATACCTGAATAATTTGCGCGCACGATTGGCAAACCAGATTCAATCGCATACCGCCGCACCATATCCAAATGTTGATACGTACCAGGCGTCGCACCGAACCAAGTATCATTTGTGATATTTATAATTGCATCCGGCGCTGCATCATGTGGCACCAAAGAATCTGAAAATATAATTTCGTAACATATTGCGGGCGCAAAAGAAAAATTCCCAACTTTTATAATTGTTGGCCCTGCCCCACGCGATAATTGGCCGGGCGTTGGGATAATATCACCAAACGGCCGATATTCACCAAACGGCACAAGATGTGATTTGCTGTATATGGTGTCAATCATACCATCTGGCGACGCCACCACCATCGAGTTATATAATTTACCATCTAAAAAAGAATTAACGCCAACGATAACATCGCGTCCCAACATTTGTCCCAACGGCATATTATCGCCATCAACAATAACAAACGGATATGAAGTCTCGGGGAAAACAATAATCTCAGGATTTCCCGGCGCATTCGCAATTTCAGCCATTATGCGCACATTTTCATTTGCGTTACGTACTGCATCCGCCCGTGAATGCGTTGCCTTTTGCACTGCACTGCGCGCGGGTTGCACAATACGAATAACCGGACTTGCGTCATTCGCACGACGGGACGTGTGAATATTTTTATATCCGTATATCGCACCAACACATACCAAGATGCAAAATACGGCAAAACCGCCCCAAAGACGCCTGTCGCGCCGATTCGTTAATAATTCAACCACGAACGCAATCAAACCAATAATTACAAATGTTGTACCCAACGCCCCCCACAGCGACATAGCGTTCGCAACAATCGGCATTGTCATGGTAATATTTGCGATTGGATTCCAAGGGAACCCGGTCAACAACCATTCGCGCAACCATAATACAATTGTCCAAGATGCAGCAAATAGAATCGCCCTGTGCGCCGGAAATGTGCATATACGCGATGCCACAACAAATGGAATTGCAAAAATTATACCGCCAAAAATTCCAATTCCAATTAACGCAGGCACCGTCCAAATTGCAAATTGCGCCGCCAATTCAGGCACAACATATATCGAATTTGTAACCCACCAAAACATAGCCACCGCATATACCGCACTGAACGGTAAAATTTGCAAAAACGCCCGCCATACATTACGCGGCGCGGCGCGCACAATTAACCAATACGCCAACCCAATCGCAATAACGGTTGCCCACCATAAATTAAACGGTGCAAAACCCAGCGCAGATACCGCCCCCAACAAAGCCATAATAAAATATTGCGCGACACCATTTGGCAGAATTTTCATACGATGAAATACCGACAAAAATTTCCCCCCAGGACACGCGCATGTGCATGATTCCGGCGTATAGGGATTTTTTATCCCCAAAGTTTTTAATATTTCAACCTCGGTCTTTTCCATTTTTTTTGCATCACGATTTTTTATGTGGTCATACCCCTGTAAATGTAATACGCCATGCACAACCATGTGCGCAGTATGTTCTGCAATTGAAATGTTTGCATCCGCTGCCTCGCGTTGGACGGTATCAAAAGATATATAAATATCCCCCAGCAAAATATCATCGCCCAATTCGAACGATAATACATTGGTTGGTCGGTCAATTCCGCGATATTGACGATTTAATTTATGAATATTTTTATCATTGGTTAAAATAATCGACACCTCGGCATCGGGGCTGCAACGTAACGCAGCCGCATTTGCGATACGTTCAAAATCTATTTTATATTTGCGCCACCGTGCATCATCATAATTTACGTATACTTTCATTTTCCTATACCCGTTTTTGCCCAGATTGTTTAACGACCTGATTTACATCAACCCCAGACGTTTTGTCATTCATATTTAATTTATCCGCCGCATCATGAAATGCAATGGTTTTGCCCCTTATCATTTTTTGCACACGCGCCACATCATTTGCCACACGCGAATTACCATTTTTTACGGATAATTTATAATTCATTAACGCCCTGTCATAATCGCCAAGTTGTTCGTACGCGACACCTGCGTTATATTGCGCTGCGGCATATTGGCTTTTATCCCCGATACGATGCAGTATTTCACGCGCCTGTTGTACAGCATCATTATATTGGCCAAGTTTGTTATAAGTTGCAGCCAAATCATTATGCAACAAAGCATTGTTTGGATATTTTTTTATCATTTCTTGTAAAGAATGCGCGGCATTTGTATATTCCCCGGCGTTATACTGCGCGATTGCATTCTTGTATTGCGCATCGTATCCCAACGTATAAGTTTCCACTTCGACTTTTTTGCGCATATCGACATGCCTGTTAAAATCTTTATTGTCAAAATTACATTCCCCAGTTTGACAATACGCCAATATATCCCCCGGCAGATAATCGCCAACTTTATTCCATTTCGTCAGCGAGTTACCCTTTTCATCCACAGGATTTTTTAACCATTGTTGGAATATTTCATACGTATCCATATTAACTTGTCGTGAATTAACCGCACCGGTAAAAAATGCAGACTTCTTTTTCCCCATATACTTATAAAATTCATACATTCCATTCGCGGGACAATCCAACATCATCTGGGGCGTTATTCTTCCGGTCAGTAATCCAGCCTCTAACCACCGCCGCCATTGCAGACCGCGCCCCCCGGCCAAAAATTCACCCAATTTATCAGCCATCATATTTGCATCAGAATCCCTAATCCACGCATTACCAAAACTGGTTAAATTTGTAACGGGATATTTATCAAACACATGGCGCACTTGTTCATCAGACACAGCATATCCATATTCATCCAACAAATTCCTTAATTCGCCAAATCTGTTTTGATAATTTTTATCGTTTGGTTTTTCAATCATATCAGCATACGCATTGTATATAATCGAACTCATACCAAACGCTTCACTGGTGGTATTAACATCAACATTCTGTAATCCAATGTCATAACAATACAGAACGAAATACGTTTCACCCTCTTCCAAATGCCACCGTGCCAATTCGTATGCTTCTTCGGTGGTGATTGGCGCAGTATCCATTGTAACCCGACTGCCATCTTTTAACACGGTTGACCCAAATCCGATTGTTGGCACGCCCCCAGAATCCAGGTATGGTTTATGCAGCCCATGTTCATCCAAATGCACACCTTCTTTGGCAATCAAATCAGCAATCATAAACGGTGTAATCGGACGCATTTTATTCAAAAACGCACGATATGTACCCTGGGCCTCTTGTTCGGCCTGGCGTTCTGCATCACGCGCATCCTGCCTTTCTTTAACCTGGGCAATTTTTTCGGGCACAATTTCACCCCCGACATAACCGCCACCTGCGACCGCGGCCAACCCCAACAACCACAGTATATGCGCCGAAAAATTCGGATATTTTTTTGCAAAACTTGACATCATCTTGGGACGTCCGCGCTTGTTTTTTCCAACGTTTTGCACGGCAAAATGATTTTCCATCTTTCTCAGGAACACATTGTCCATCGTCATCCATCGCGCCAAAGTCAATAAAAATTGCGCGCCACCCGCCGCCAACCACGCCGTCCATTTTGCAGTATTTAACCCAAAAGTTGCGGCGACATCATTTATTTTTGCGTGTCGCCCACTAAGTCCCTCTAAATCCCGCTCTGCGCGTCGCGCACGAATATAATTTGCCGGGCGTGTTCTTTCAATCACCTTTCGCAATTTCGCGGCCGCCTGTTCCGGCGTTGCGACAATTTTTTGAAATTTTTCAGCCATTATTTTCCCCTTTTCTTGCCCAGTCCGGTTTTCTTGGCGATTTTCGAACGACGTAACGAATAATTCGGCGCAACAAACGGATAATCCATTGGCAGCCCCCACTTTGCACGATACTGGGCGGGCGTCAGATTAAATTTCCGCCGCACATACCGACGCAACATAACATGCCACGTACCATCTTCCAAACATTGAATTTTATCGGGCGTAACAGATGCCGCAATTTGTGCCGGCGTAACGGATGCCCCGCGCAGACTTTCACGTGCTGCCCGCACGGCATCCTGCATGGACAGCGTTGGATTTGCAGCCATCGCAGCAGCCGCCAAATTTGACACCGCCAACGCAAATTCAGACGATTCTTTATTCACACTTACCAATTGAAAATCCCCATCTTATTTACTAAAATCCATTATATCACAAATAAAGGTCAAATAAAACCAAAGTAAAACGAATAAACATGCAATCTGAAAACAGACCCCTTGCAGATTTAATGCGTCCCGCGACAATTGACGAAATCGTGGGTCAACCGCAATTATTGGGTGAAAATGGTTTGGTTCGTCGAATGGTTGATAATCATAAATTATCAAATTTGATTTTATGGGGGCCGCCGGGATGCGGAAAAACAACCATCGCACGCGCACTGGCAAAATCAGTTGATATGGATTTCGTACCTATGTCCGCCGTATTTTCGGGCACCGCCGATATAAAAAAAGCGATGGAGGCCGCCCGTATGAACCGTGAAATCGGCCGCGGAACATTGTTGTTTATCGACGAAATTCACAGATTTAATAAAACCCAACAAGATACATTGTTGCCATATTTGGAAGATGGCACCGTCGTGTTCATGGGTGCAACGACTGAAAACCCCAGTTTTAATTTGAACAACGCGCTGCTGTCGCGTTGCCACGTTGGTGTGCTGCAACCATTATCCACCGAAGATTTAATGACACTGATAACGCGCGCCGAAAAATTTTTGGATAAAAAATTACCATTGGATTCAGACGCACGATTACATCTGGCACAAATGGCGGATGGCGACGCAAGATTTTTATTAAACACAATAGAATACCTGTCGAATGCGAATTTCAAAAAAACATTAACGCCGGACGCATTGGATCGTGCGATACAGAAACGCGCGCCTTTGTCGGATAAAACGGGCGATGAACATTATAACTTGATATCGGCGGTACACAAATCCCTGCGCGCCAGCGATACAGACGCCGCACTGTATTGGACCGCGCGCATGATGACATCGGGCCAAGATCCGATGTATTTATTCCGGCGTCTGACGCGTTTCGCAATAGAAGATATTGGTTTGGCCGATCCAAACGCGATGCAAATCGCCCTGGCCGCCTGGCAGGTTTATGAACGCATGGGCAGCCCCGAAGGCGACCTGGCATTAACCGAACTTGTAATATACTTGGGCACTGCACCAAAAAGCACTGCAAATTATCGCGCACAAACGGCGGCATATCGTACCGCCCGCGAAACAGGCAGTTTAATGCCCCCGAAAAACATTCTGAATGCCCCAACGCGCATGATGCGCGACATGGGATACGGCGCAGGATACATTTACGAACCCGACACAGAATCTGGATTTTCGGGACAAAATTGTTTTCCAGAATCCATGACACGCCAGAAATTTTATTATCCGATTGAACGTGGCTTTGAACGCGAGATAAAAAAACGGTTGGATTACTGGGACACGTTGCGTAAAAAATTAAATGGCGACAAAAAATAAAAATCCCGCGTCTGCGGGATTTTATAAATCTCAGAACAAGATATTTACAGCCAATCCGACCTGTAAATCATGGCTTTCAAATTCATAATCCAAATGTCCTGCATACTGCGTACGTCCATATTGGCGCAGAATTTTTCCACCAATCCATTCTTGATTATAATGCGGGTTTGTGGCCTTGCGTAAAGTAAACTGAGCCCCCAAACGCCAATCTTCTGTAATACGAAAATATACCTCGGGCATGAAATCTATATACGCCATCCCCAATGGTACATCATCAAAAATCCAACTGGATTTAATTGTGGCTGCCAACGTCATACCCGCCCATTGCCGTCCGAACCGATAACCAACATAGTAAGTGGAATCCGCATAATCAGGCGTACGCACACGTGACGAACCACCAAATTTCAAACCGAATAAAACATCGGAAATAATACGCGCACTGTTACCATCCGCAGTCCCAACGCGATACACACCACCCAAATCAACGGCACCGAATCCATCCTGGGGGCCATCAAAATCTTGTTGAAAATTTGCATTTATACCAACAGACAATCTGTCGTTAATACCGTATGACAACGTTTCTTGCAACCGCAACACATTGTCCCAATATGTCAATTCGGTTTCAGACAAAACATCATTTGTTTTCAGCATAAACAATGGATCAGATGTATCTAAATCCAAACCACCTGCGCGCGCACCGACACACGGCACAACACCGATGACGGCCGCAAAAATGGCAAATAAAAATTTACGCATCTCTCTCCCTTTTTTTGTCTTGATGCAGATAAATCCGGGTTCTGTATTTCCCCAGAACCCGAATCACCAACCAACTCAAAAAGCCTAGAACATAAATATGGCCTGCAAACCGACCGAGACTTCGGAATAATTATCCATCGTTCCGACGCCCATATTTATAAATTGTCCTTTGGTTTCGCTGTTTTCACCTGTATCAGTTTGCCAGAAAGCAAACTCGTCATTATTGGCAGAATCCCACAACGCCACGCGACCATACAGATTCAGCGCAACCCAATCATTCGGTTGCCAACCGATGGCAGCCTTCAAACTGGCCTGATTATGCCAATCATAGTAACCCAAGATAGCCTCGACATTCAGCGTCCAATCTTCATCCAGTACACTGAACACACCGAAACCACCTTCGATAAAGAACGTATTATCGGCATCTGTATTATAAGCCAAGAAGAATGTTGCATCTTCCCCTTCGGGTGTTTTACCAGTCACGCCATTACCATAAGAATTACCATCAAAATTCAGATACCAACCACGTGCCAATCCATACAGGGTGGAAGAACGGATTTTATAACCGGCCTTCAAATCCAACACCAAATTATTGGAAATATCGGGTTGATACTGATAATACGCAGACGCAGTTGCGATCCATTTTGATGTATCAGCGAATCTCCATTGCACACCCAATCCCAACAAACTGAAATCACTGTCATCCATTTTATCATCTGGGGTCTGTGGCAACGACCAGTCAAATTCGTAACTGGACACATCGAAACGCGCAGTCGCCAACAAAGTAACAGTATCAGTAATACCAAAACTTAAATCTTCCTTGATGGAAAACTGATTCATATTCCACGTTGTACTGGGGTCAGAAATCTGGGTTTTGCCCGGGATTGGTTCCAACGACAAATCGTATGAAACGGTATTATACGCCAAATCTGTCACAGAACCGAATTTGCCCTTGGTGGGTTGAAAGAACGGATGCGCCAGATAATATTTACGTCTTAATTCGTTACGATAAACCTCGGCACGGGTTTGACGAACATTTGTCTCTGGTTCAGACACACTGTACTGTTTGTACAATTCGTCGCGCTTATCCGGTTGTGTGTAATAAATATTTTTTGCATCCGCCGCATCAAAAGTTTTTGTTGATGTACGCGTTTCATATTTTTCATAGTTAATCTGTGTACGTTCACGCACAGCCGGTGCCCCAGATAAATCCACACTGGATCCTGCACGGGTACCGAAATTAGTTGCCGCCACCGCCGGCATTGCCAAGAAAGCCGCGAACAACCCGACCAAAGAAACGTTTGTTTTCATTACTAAAACTCCTTTTTGTACACATTATAACATAAAAAAACGAGATAACAAAGCATTAAAAGCAAAAACCTTTGCTGTGTAAATTCGTTATAAAATATGTCGTTTATTGTTTGCGTCTGGGGGACTGACAATACCTTCGGCCTCCATACGTTCCATCAGACTGGCGGCTTTATTATATCCAATTCCCAAACGTCGTTGCAGATATGATATTGTCGGCTTTTTATCACGAATAACTATTTCTTTGGCCTGGACATACAAATCGGCATCTTTATCAGCCTTGCTTGGCGCCATACCCGGGATTCCAGGAATTGTATCGCCCCCACCATCGGTTACCCCTTCGGCATATTCAGGCTCACCCTGGGAACGCAAGAAATCACCAATTCGTTTTAATTCTGTATCCGTAATAAATGCCCCATGTATACGCACAGCCCTGTGACCGCCCTCGCTGAATAACATATCGCCGCACTTTAATAATTGTTCTGCGCCTTTTTCACCCAAAGACGTCATCGAATCCGTCACACTGCGTGCCTGGAACGATACACGCGTTGGGAAATTCGCCTTGATAACACCGGTAATAACGGTCGCATCGGGTCGCTGGGTTGCCATAATTAAATGGATACCAGCGGCACGCGCCTTTTGCGCGATACGTTGAATATATGCCTCGACATCTTTTTTGGCAACATTCATCAAATCTGCGACTTCGTCTATTATAATCACGATATATGGCATATCTGACAAATCGACTTCTTGGGTTTCGAATAATAATTCGCCGGTTTCTTCATCCGTCCCCACAGCAACTTGTTCAGTAACATGTTCGCCATTGGCACGTTTTTGCGCCGCGATTTCATTATAAGATTCGATATTACGTGCCTGTAACTTTTGCAGTTGACGATAACGATTTTCCATTTCATTCACAGCCCACTTTAATGCGGCAACTGCGGCATTGGCATCCAATTTGACAATCGGGGTAATCAAGTGTGGAATATCATCCCACGCGCCAAAATCAACACCTTTGGGATCGATAATCATCAGTTTACATTTATCCGGTGTAAAATGATATACGATTGACGTAATTATGGTCTGCACGAACACAGACTTACCCGAACCGGTACGCCCCGCTATTAACATGTGCGGCATTTTTGCCAAATCATAATACATCGGATCGCCGCCAATATTCACCCCCAAAGCCAACGGTATTTTATAACTGGAATTAACGAACATATCGTTTTCCACCAACGACCTGAATCGTACGGTCTGGGGGTGTAAATTCACCATTTCAACCCCGATTAACTGGGTATTTGGAATTAAAGATATACGAATTTTTTCGGTTGCCATTGCACGCGTCATATCTTCGACGGTTTTGTTTACATCCGCCATACGCACGCCCATTTTTAACAAAAATTCATACAGCGTAACAATTGGCCCAGGCCGTATACCGACAACCTTGCCCTGGACATTATATTGTGCGAATGCGACCTCCATCGCGGCGGCATTACGCTTTAATTCCGGCGTAACAACATTTTTCCCGAAATTCGAAGTTTCCAAAAAGCTTGGGTCAGGCAGCTGATATTCACGCACATCTGCATCATTTACCGTCCGCACAACATTTTTATTTCGTCCAGATTTTCGTGCACTGCGACGTTTTGCCTTTCTGGGTTCAGGTTCTTCGACATATTCTGTTTCTTCATCTTGCTCGGCTGCTTCGGAATCTTCACCATCGTCCTCGGGCACCTGGACCAAATGAAACACAGACAGCAACCAACGCACGCCACGCACAAAAACACGCCCTGCACTTTTCAGATGATTCCACTTTATATGTAACAACACAGACGCCAACGCGACAAAAACCAACAAAGTCGCAACACCAATCGCAACACACCATATTCCCATAACAGAATACAAATCATGCGCAACAATCGCCCCAAAAATTCCGCCCCACGTATGCGACGGCATAATCAGCCCCAATCCAGTCGCCCCGACGCACAATGCTATAAAAAAACGCAGGAAATTATATTCTGGCGACACATCATCATGCCAATTTGCCATCCATGCCAACCCCCATCGTGCGACACATAAAATCACAAACAAAGTTGGTATAACACCGATAAAATAATACAAGAAACCAATAACCTGGCCCATTACAGATTGCGTTCCAAATGTGCTGGCCACTGCGAATCCGTCCAGATACGGGTTAAAAACGATGGCTGCAATTAACAACCATATCGCCAACGCCAACATAACAACCCCAGCCACACGTTTCACCAACACTTTCAGCGCACTGGAAATACTTTCTGGAAAAAATTTAGAAGACTTTGCCATGCCCCGCATTATATCACAAAAAACATTAAAATGTTAGGATTTTAGATAAAAACACCTATCTGGCAATTTCTGCGCCGTAACGCTTCAACCATGCTTTGACCAAATCAGCCGCCACCATACCCAAAAACGCGCCAAAGATAACATCAGACGGCCAATGCGCCCCAACGCACACGCGTGAAACACCAATCAAAATCGCCAACGACCACGTAAACCACTTTATTTTGGGTGCCAACAACCCCAACATAACCAATCCTGCGAACGATGCAAACGCATGCCCAGATGGCATGGAATTAAACGCCCAATCGGTTGAAAAAGGAACAAAACCCGTTTTATCCAAAGCCTCGAAAAACAGGGGGCGCATACGTCCAATTATAATTTTCAATAATTTACCAACGACGCTGGCCGCCAAGACAGAACATAAAACAAAAAACGCATAACTGTTACGAACCTTGGAATAAAAATCACGACAAAACGTATTAAAGCAAGGTTTGTTTTGCGAGTTTCTGTACCGTACCCCAACGGCCCATGCTTTTTTCAAATAAAACACCAACAACACAATCCCCGATACAATAATCCATATTTTTGCATCAAACAATTTGTCGAACAAACGGAACAAAACGCAATCAAAATTCCGCAGGAATAAATAAACCGGCTTATCAAACCACGCGATACCACACGCCACCAACCCAGCGGTTATCGCCCCACCCCACGCAATCCAATTCCATTTGACTTTATTATCTGCCGTTAAAAACATCCGCATCCCCGCATCATAAGTTTTATTCTGATACCAGTTTATTATAAACCTTTTTATCGGTCAATATTTTTACAGACACCGCAGCAGCAACGGCATCTTCATCCGCGCCACTTGTAATAACCGGACAGCCGCGCCGAACCGCAGCCGGATCGATTTTATCATCTTTATTAAAATCTTGGGAATTAAAATCGTTGTTTATAACATTCAAAAAGAACGCATTTTGTTGATTTATCGAACGAATATTAGACAAACATACAATCGGGAAAATTCCACGTTCGTCTATTGCGCGTCCAGTTCCTGTTTTGATAACTTTATTCAACAATTCCAACGCACCACCATTATTCAAATTTATACGCGATGCTATACGCGCTTTACCGGCAGTTGGCGTTCCCACCAAAACCCCACGTCCATATTCATAAAACGCGGCCGCCACAGATTCAGCCGTTCCACGTGTCATATTCGACATCAACACCACGACGGGAACATCCGTCACAGAATCGCCGCCTGGTATAACTTCAACCTCGTCACGCGCAGTTTCAACTATCCGCATAACAGGTTTTTGTCCGATGAACAAGCCCGCTAATTTTGCTGCGGCACGTTCATCGTCGCCGGTTGTTGCACGTAAATCCAAAATTATACCGGATATATCTTGGTAATTTGCCAAAGCCTCGTTCACGATGGATGCGGCATTATCAGATATTTTATGAACAACGATTTCCAAAATTCCGCCGGCCTCTGGGTCGCTGCGATGAACAATATCTGCATCGGCCAAAATTATTGTTGCGCGCCGCAAAACCACATCTTTATCACCGGCCGGTGTTAACAACTTAATCTTTGACGTCCCGGAATTAAACCCAGACATTTCAGCGGCTATATCTGAATCGGACATTTGATCAACACCCACACCATTTATTTCTATGATTAAATCGCCCGCGCGAATTCCTGCATTATCGGCCGGCGAATCTTTATATATACCAGTCACCCGCCAATTACCACGTGCATCACGTGCACCTTCTAATCCGACACTGGTTAAAATACGTCCATCTTCTGTAATTTCTGCGCGCCGCGAATATATATATCGCCCATTTTCATCTATGCCGCGCATCAAACTGTCAACAACCAATTGGTATGTTTCGCTTTCCGACGCTCCACGTAAAAGTTCATCATTTGCACGAATTTTCAACACCAACGCAGTTGTAATTTCCCCAAACCCATTCCAATCACCGGGTTCAGGCCGTGGATAATTTGCAATAATCGAATCGCCCCACACCAACACAACCCGTTCATCAGTCGCGGCAATATGTGCATTTGTGTTCAAACTTTCCAGACTTTCAATTGCGACGTTAATATTTTTTCCGCCCCACTTAACCCCATCCAATTTTTCATAAATATCTGCAAAAGTATCACTCATTTCGAACACATGCAATCCGTCCTGGACGGGTTCATCTTCGAAAAACAAACTTTCTGCGAAACACGGCACAGTCCCCAGGGCGAATAATACGCATGTTATAATTTTTAATAATTTCATATTATCCCCCCTGGTTTATAAAATAATTTACTTTCCGTTTGATATTGTATCATCACGCAAATTAAAGTGATACAAAATAACATTAGAAATATAAATACTGGTAAATGTTCCCATAACAACCGCGAACGTCATAGCGATTGAAAAATCACGCAACGCCGGCCCACCAAATATAAACAACGCAACCATTGCCAAAATAGTGGACAACCCAGTCATAATGGTACGCCGCATCATCTCGTTCACAGACAAATCGATCAAGTCATCCATAGGCATTTTATGATATTTTTTTATATTTTCTTCGATACGGTCGTAATTAACAACTTTGTCGTTTATCGAATAACCGACACCCATCAGAATAACAGCAATGGCCGTTTGATTAAATTCCAATCCTGTGATTGAAAAGAAACCAAACATAATCACGAAATCCAAACACAGTGATATAAACGAACCAATTGCATAGCCGCCACGATACCGCACCCACACATATACAGACATCAGTATAAATGAAAACAATATGGCCAAAATACCACCACGCACCAATTCGCCACCTATTTTTGGTCCAACGATTTGCACCTGGGAATATTCGACATTATCGCCCAAAATATTTTTAATTTCGGTTACGCGTTCATTTTGTTGTGCGTCTGTTGCACCACGTGGTAACCCAACGCGCACCAAAACAGCACCACTGTCACCAACAGATTGCAATTCAGGATTAAACTCGTCCAAAGCCGCACGCATCTTATCGATTGTATAATCGGCTGTGACGGGTGTTACCTCCATAGAAATACCACCTGCAAAATCGATACCATAATTCAAACCACGGAACATCAAAGATATCACAGACAGCAAAATAAACGCACCCGCAATCCAGTACGATAATTTGCGATATTTCATAAATTTTAATTTCATAACCCGTACCTTTTATTTATTTGTTTTCACGTAACTGATTTTTTTATTTTTGCCATTCATATACCAATCGATAATAACCTTTGACAACGACACACATGTAAACAAAGTTGTCAGCACACCGATGGATAACGTGACGGCAAACCCACGAATCGGACCTGCGCCAAACTGGAACAACACCAACGAACAAATTAAATTCGTCAAATTACCGTCCAATACCGCTTTCATAGAACGGTGGAATCCGGCCTCGACTGCGCGTAACGAAGTTGATCCCGCGGTTATTTCATCGCGTATTCGTTCGAATGGCAAAATATTCGCGTCCACAGCCATCCCCAACGTCAACACAATACCTGCGATACCGGGCAAAGTAAGCACCCCACCCAGCACCGCGGTAATTCCGATAATCATCGCCAAATTTATCAGCAACACAAAACTGGCAATAACACCAAATCCGCGATAGCAAATTATCATAAATATCATTATGAAAATCACACCGACAACGGACGCGACTTTACCGGCTGCAATTGTATCAGCCCCCAAACCTGCACCAACGGTACGTTCTTCGATAACCTGTAATGGGGCCGGCAAAGCACCACTGCGCAACAAAACCGCCAAATCCTGGGCACCTTGCAGCGTAAATCCGCCGGAAATTTGCCCCCGTCCCCCTGGAATAGGTTCACGAATTGTTGGCGCGGACAAAACCTCGCCATCCAGGACGATTGCAAAACGTTCATTAACATGTTCGGTTGTTAAACGCGCAAATTTACGTGCACCCGCTGCATCAAACACAGTTGTCACAACCGGCATATTATTCTGATCAAATGCAGCCTGGGAATCTTTTAACGATTCGCCCGAAACCTCGACCCGGGTGTACACAGGAATCATCTGTCCCGGCGCATCTATTAACGGTAAAAATTCAGTTCCCTTGGGCGCATGTCCCGACGCCAATTGTTCGGCCGTGATATCTTCATTTACCAAATGGAAAGTCATTTTTGCCGTCTGCCCAATCAGTTCCTTGATACGTTCTGGATTATCCACACCCGGCAATTGCACCAATATATATTTTCCGCCCTGGGACTGGATAGATGGCTCTTTGGTTCCCAGCGCATCTATACGACGGCGAACAATTTCGATACTGCGCGATAAAGCATCCTGAACCATTTCTTCGCGCGCACGCGCTGAATAAGACAAAGATACATTTTGACCATCAACCTCGATATCAACTGTGTCGCCAAACTCGCTGCGCAAACGTCCACGCGCACGGGATACATCATCTTCTTCACGCACCACAAAAGACACAACGCCATCGATATTACGCAAATTAGAAAAACGAATAACGCCCTTGTCACGATCGATTAACGCACTGCGTGCCTCTTCATACAACTGGGCCGCTTTGTCGTTCATCATGGTATTTGTATCAACTTCTAATAATAATTGCGCACCGCCCTTCAAATCCAAACCCAATTGGATTGGTTGCACCCACGACGGAAAATAAGGCGACAAATTTGGAAACATTGTCGGCACAGCCAATAACACGCCGAACACAGCGACAAAAATTATTGCCAATTTTTTTAACATACCATAACCCTTTCTTTTTTACTCTACACTTGCGATGGCGCCTTTGGCCACTTCAATAACCACGCCATTTGCGATTTCCAATTCGATTGTTTTTTCATTTATTTTTTTTATTGTGCCATAAATGCCGGCAGCCATAACACGGTTACCAACCTGCAATGAATCTATCATTTTTTGATATTCGGCCATACGCTTTTTATTTGGGCGCACCATAAACAGATAAATAATTGCGAAAATAATCACACAATATAACAATAACCCCCACCAATCCATCGTTTGATTGGCCGGATTTGTTGCGACATCAGTTGCGACATCAGCCACCTGGGCAACGGTATTAACAGCATCTGTTTCTTGCATAAATTTCTCCTTGAATAATGATTATTATGGATTCAGATTAGTAAAAAAACCCCAATATGTAAAGAAAAATAGTTATATTTATATACGTTCAAACCAACCATCTATTTCAGTTATTGGAATTATTTTGTACACAGGCCGCCCATGGTTACATTCGCCCCCACGTTCTGTATTTTCCACATCACGCAACAGCGCATCCATTTGCGCCATATCCAATTTTTGCCCTGCGCGCACACTGTGATGACACGCATAATTTGCCAATTTCAAATGCAATCGTTCATCCAATTGGGCAGATGTCCCATTAACACGAACCTCGTCCGCGATGGCCTGGAATAATTCGGCCCAATTCAAATCCCAATCAGCGGGCTTTTCAAAAATCGCAACCGCATCATCCCCAAAAGAATCCACATGTAACCCCGACGCCCGTAACTGGTCTGACACAGATAACACAGCGATAACATCCACATCACGCAAATGCACAACAATCGGCGTCAACAATGGCTGAGACTTCATCGCATGCCGACGCAAACGTTCGTATGTTATGCGTTCATGGGCGGCATGTTGGTCAACTATCACCATATTATCCCCACTTTGCGCCAAAATATATTTATTTGCAATCTGGCCAATCACCCGCCCCAAAGGCCTTGTGTCATCTGAAACAATATCATTTGTAATATCTGGCTTTGTTGGCGACGCTGCATACCCCGCCCCAAACATAAACGCAGCATCAGGTCCATTATGACGTGGCGACGCAACAAACGTACGCGACATATTAAATCCCATCGACTGGGGACGTGCCGCGGGCTGCACAAACGTCGGCGCAACATCGGACATTCTGTCATTCAGCGGCTTTGCCAACACATCGCGCAAAGATTTAATAATAAACGCACGCACATGTGACGGCTCCAAAAAATGCACATCCGTCTTGGCGGGCGACACATTCACATCAACACTGCGCGGATCCAAATCCAGGTATAACGCACACAGCGGAAATTCACGTGCATGCATTACATCCATATACGCAGCCCGCAAAGCGCCAATTAAAACCTTGTCCCGAACGGGTCGATTATTTACGAATAAAAACTGGTCAACAGACGTTGCGCGCCGCAATGTTGGTTCAGAAATAAATCCGTGTAAACGCATACCTGAATTTGAGCCAGATTCTGCATCAACCGCCAGCATCCGCCCCCGCACATCATCGCCCATGACGGCGACTATGCGTTCATCCAAGTTTTGATTTTTTGGGAAACGCCATTTATTATTAACGGTAAACCCAACATCGGCACGCGCCATTGCCAAACGCTTGACAACATCCAAGACAGACATCATTTCAGCCCTGTCCCCACGCAAAAACTTTAACCGCGCAGGCGTACGTGCAAACAAATTTTGCACCCGAATACGTGTACCCGCATCCCATGCAGATGGCCGAATTTCACCCGTATTACAATCCAATGTCCAACCATTATCATCCGCGCCATTATTTGTATCTATTATCATATCTGACACAGACGCAATGGATGGCAAAGCCTCGCCCCGGAAACCCATAAAATTTATATTCAATAAATCGTCGGACGGCAATTTAGACGTCGCATGTCGTAAAATACTGTGCGCCAAATCATCACGTGACATTCCCCCACCATTGTCAATAACCGAAATCATTGTACGTCCACCATCGGTAACATCGACAACAATCTGGTCTGCACCCGCATCCAACGCATTTTCCACCAATTCTTTAACAACACTTGCAGGACGTTCTACGACCTCGCCTGCGGCAATTTGATTTATCAAAAAATCAGGCAAAACACGAATTGGCATTTACGAACACTATTCTTTGAATTTTACTTCCAATATTTCATATTCTTTTTCGCCTGCGGGCAATTTGACAACACATGTATCACCGACACACCGCCCGATTAAAGCCCGCCCCATTGGCGACGTACATGAAATGACATGCTTGCCATCAGATTCAACATCGGACAATATACGGCACTGCATACGATTTCCATCTTCATCTTCGGCAACGACACGTGCACCAAAAACAACCCGATCGCCAGACAAACTGTCCACATCTATAACATCTGCATTATTTATAAAATCTTCTATATATTGAATACGCTTGTCAATTTGGCGTTGTTTTTCCTTGGCCGCGCTGTAATCGGCATTTTCAGACAAATCACCCAACGACCGCGCCCATTGTACAACCTTTAATATTTCGGGTCTTTGTACTTCTTTTAAGTCTTTTAATTCTTTTATCAGGCCGTCAAACCCAGCCCGCGAAATCGGTTTTTTATCCATAGTTATTCCTGTCCTGTTATTTTGTTGGAATTATAAGCATTCATTTTAATTTTGCAATTATCAAATGAACAAGGTATACTCCTTTGGTTAACTTGAAAAAAGCATGCGATTAAGACCTGGTATTTTAACACGTTTTTTACTGCGCCGATTTTTTTACGGCGTTGGGTTGGTAATGTTGGTTGTATGCGGCATTATTATGGCGGTCACGTTTGTTGAACGATTGCCATCAAATCCAACGGCGCTTGCTGCACTGGCGGACACGTGGCGCAGATTATTGGAATACGTCCCATTATTTTTACCGTTGGCGGTATTTATGGGAACATTATTGGCGTCGTATAACCTTACAAAATCCAGCGAAACTATTATTATTTCCAGCGCAGGTTTATCCCCATATCAAATGGCGCGCCCATTTTTATTTGGGGCGGCGCTGATTGGCATAATTGCGACAACATTGGTAAACCCATATTCGGTTAATCTGAATTCCGAAGATATAACCCCCGATCATCTTGTGTTAATTGACGACGAAATATGGCTGCGCGAGGCATCAGACAACGGTTACATCACAATGAACGCCAAAAACATGCACAAATCGGGCAACATACTGTTATTTGATAATGCAACGGTATACATCCAGAATAAAAATTTTCGTCTGACCGAACGAATCCAGGCCGCCACCGTCACATTATCAGACAACGGACTGTCCGCATCAAATGCAACCACATGGAATTCACACGGCATACCATCGGTTGGCGCATGGGAAACAACAACATTGTTAAACCCACAAACGGTATTGGAACGTTATCTGCAACCAGATCAAATTTCATTTTGGAAATTGCCTGAATTTATAACAAAAATGCGTGCGATTGGTGTACCAGTACGTGCACACCTGGTACAGTTTTGGACATTACTGTTTTTACCATTAACAATGATTGCGATGGCAACATTGGGTGTGGCATTTTCACAAACACGCCAACGCAGGAATTACAGTTTTGGTATAAAATTTGGGTTGGGCATATTAACATGCTTTGCGGTATATTTTTTGATTAACATGTTTAATGCATTGGGCTCGACCGGGGTGATTCCCCCATTATTGGCTATCATCGCGCCCCCACTTATAATAATTGCAGCATCGGGCGTTTTTATAACCAGTTTCGATACAATATAATAACAAATAATACAATGGGGTTAAGGCATGCCATTACGTAAAAAGAACACAAAACGAAACGCGATTATAATATGGACACTGGTCGCTTTGATAATAGTACTTATGATAATATCATTTCCAGTCACCCAGAATGTAACCGAAGTCGTTTTATACCAATAATGAACTACATTGACATTTTTTTAGAATCATTATCCGCCGAACGGGGACGCAGTCAACGTACCTTGGCCAGTTATGCGTCGGATTTACGCCATGCGGATGAAAATTTACCCAACGGATTATTGGGCGCGACGGCCGCGGATGTACAAAATTATTTATCCAAATTGCCCGAACGCGCGACATCGATTGCCCGCCACGCCAGCGCACTGCGCGGATATTACAAATTTTTAATGTTGGAAAAAATTATCTCGGAAAACCCGGCGGCTAATTTAGAATTACCCAAACGCAAACGTGCACTGCCGAAATTTTTATCAGTACAAGAAATCGAACTGCTAATATCCTCTGCGGGCGACATACATAACACGGCGCGACTGCGTGCGATGTTGGAATTGGTGTATGCGTCCGGCCTGCGTGTGTCTGAATTGTGCGAATTACCAATGACGGCAAATTTGGGGGATAAATTGCTTATTCACGGCAAAGGCGCCAAAGAACGCATTGTTCCCATGCATGAACGTGCGCAACATGCCCTGGCTAAATGGTTGGAATTGCGTGGGGACGACAAATCAAAATATGTATTTCCAGGCCGCGGTAAATCAGGCCACATAACCCGCGACGGATTTTTTAAGTTATTAAAAAAATGCGCCGTATTGGCGGGCATCGAACCGTCACGGGTCAGCCCACACGTACTGCGTCATTCGTTTGCGTCACATTTATTGGCGGGCGGTGCAAATTTGCGCGCGATACAAACGATGTTGGGACACGAAGACATATCGACGACACAAATCTATACACACGTTTTGCCGGATAAATTACGTGAAACAGTTGTGTCACATCACCCATTGGGACATTCGGGGGAAAATAATAAATGATAAAAAAATGCGATCATCCGGGCTGTACAAAAGCCGGTACTTGCCGTGCACCGAAAACACGGGATTTGCGCGAATACTGGTGGTTTTGTCGTGAACATGCGGCTGAATATAATAAAAATTGGGATTATTACGCAGACATGACCCCCGAAGAAATCGAAGCCGATTGGGAACGCCAAACATTTGGTGCACCCCTGCGTGATAAATCCCAGGTCGAATCGGATCAACGCGATTATATAAAATTTTTGAACGATTTTATATCGGGCCGCGACACATTTGATAAAGCCCCACCCCGCCCACGCGCATCAAACCGCGTAACATCTGCATTGGCTGTATTTGGATTACCAATAACTGCATCATGGCGCGAAATATCCGCCAAATATCGCACATTGGCAAAACGACATCATCCCGATACAACAACGGGCGACAAAGACGCCGCCGCCAAAGAATTTACAAAAATTACCGACGCATATAATGTGCTGAAAAAACATTTCGGAAAAAAATAACCCCGAATCATAAAGCAATCAGAACCATCGCAGATGCGATGTGGTTGGCGACGGGAGCGTACAGAAGTTACGTGACCAAAGCCAACCACAAGCAAATGCGTCATCCGAATCATAAATCAATTAGAACCATCGCAGATGCGATGTGGTTGGCGACGGGAGCGTACAGAAGTTACGTGACCACAGCCAACCACAAGCAAATGCGTCATCCGAATCATAAATCAATTAGAACCATGCAGATGCGATGTGGTTGGCGACGGGAGCGTACAGAAGTTACGTGACCAAAGCCAACCACAAGCAAATGCGTGGTTATAATTGATTTAGGTAGTTGATGGCGTCCATGGCCGCACCACACCCCGTTCCGACGGCCGTCGCAATTTGCATTTTTAATTCGGATTGAACGTCGCCGGCGACAAAGATACCACGAGGCAAAGCATCGGGGGACAGGCGCCCCATGTTGTCACGTGCGACATCTTCGGTCAGGTAATCGGTGTTGGCCTCGTGCCCGATGGCAACAAATAATCCGTCACAGATGATTTCTTTGTCGTCGGTGGTGGTGACAACCAGTTTATCGTCGTCACGTTTGGCAATTTTTTTCAAATCGGTATTGAACAAGCATTCTATATTTTCACGTTCGGCGACACGATTGCGCAGGACGGCCTCGGCCCGGGTGAATGCGCTTTTGCGATATACGATTTTTACATTTTTGGCAATGTCGGCCAAATATAATGCGTCATTCAGTGCGGAATTACCACCACCCATAACGATTACGTCTTTTTCTGAATAAAAGAATCCATCGCATGTTGCGCAATAAGATACACCTTTGCCGAATAATTCACGCGCACCTTCGATTTGTAATTTACGTGGGGATGCGCCGGTTGCAATGATGACGGATTTTCCGACATAACGATTGCCATCATCGCCCAGAATATTAAATCCACTTTCGGCATCGCCGGCAATTGTCTTTGCAGAAACAAATTTTATTTTGGCACCGAATGTTTCAGCCTGCTGTTTCATAAATTCCGCCAATGCCAGGCCACTGCCCGCCCAACCGGGATAATTTTCCAACGTTGCGATACCGGCCATCTGACCGCCCAAAGTATCGCCACCCAATACCAATGTGTCTTTGCCCGCGCGACCGCAATACAATGCAGCGGTTAACCCCGCCGGCCCAGAACCCAAGATAATTACATCATGCATAACGATTTCATTCATTATTTGAACTCCTGTTTTTTGTCGGTCTCAGGATAACATAATGCGAATGTGTGCGCAAATAAATTCACATTTTTACAAAAACGTTGATTTTTTCATCGGACAACAATATAATGGTTGGTGTTATGAAGCATGTATTTTTATCTTTTCGTTTTTCATCATCCCCGTTTGGGGTGCGTTTTTAATTGTTCATAATATAACACATATATAATATAATCATTTTGTTAATAATATTTTTATCAAAGGAATACAACTATGTTGGATATGAAATTTATTCGTGAAAACCCAGATATTGTAAAAAACGCATGCCGTGTCAAAGGCTTTGATGACCATGTTGATGAAATTTTGGCACTGGATGCGCGCGTACGCGAACTGAAAACCGTGACCCAGAACATGACGGCCGAAAAAAATAAAATCACACGCGAAATCCCGACCGCCACAGACAAAGCACCACTGATTGAAAAATCCAAACAAATTGGTGCCGAGATTGCGGCAGATTTGGCTGAATTGGCGGAAAAAGAAGAAAAGTTAAACGACTTGCTGCACCGCGTACCACAAATACCAGACGCATCGGCACCCGTTGGACCCGACGATTCGTATAATACCGAGGTAAAACGTGTCGGCACCCCGCGTGAGTTTGATTTTACCCCCCGCGCGCAATGGGATTTATTGGACATGAACGGATGGTGGATGCCTGAAAAGATCGCGCAAATTTGCGGCACACGCACATACTGTTTAATTGGTGAAGCCGCCGAATTGCAATTGGCGATTGAAACATACGTCATCCAAAAACTGATTTCGCGCGGATTTACGTTCATAGAATGCCCATCGATTACCAAACCCCAAACAATCTTTGATGCGGGTCACTTTATGGGCGCAGATTTATCGGTTATGAACAACGACGTGTTTATGTTGGCGGGCACAGACAGATGTCTGGCGGGCACGGCTGAAATCGTATTGAATTCGCTGCACAGTGGTGAAATTTTACCCGAAAGCGCATTGCCAATTAAATACGCCGGATTTTCGCCATGTTTCCGTAAAGAAGCCGGCGCCGCAGGCCGCGACACACGTGGTCTGGCGCGTTTCCATCAGTTTAACAAGGTTGAACAATATGTATTTTGCACACCCGAACAATCGGACGAAATGCACGAATTATTATTGAACAATTTGTGTGATGTTGTGGCTGATTTAGAATTGCCATATCGTGTGATTGCAAATTCGACGGGCGACATGGGATTTAACAAAGTTAAAATGAATGATGTCGAGGCATGGGTTCCATCGGAAAACGCGTACAAAGAACTGGGCAGTTGTTCGACCATCGGCACTTTCCAGGCGCGACGCACAAACACCCGTTATCGTGAAAACGGAACGAACGCAGTAAAGTTCTGTGCGACATTGAATAACACAGGCATCGCCGTCCCCCGCGCATTGGTTCCATTATTGGAAGCACATCAAAACGCCGACGGCAGTGTGAATATTCCAAAAAAATTGCAGCCTTTGATGGGTGGTCGCACGAAAATTGGTGGGAAACATTAAAACAAAAACCGGCAAATGCCGGTTTTTTTATCTTTGATTTTGTTTTACCTTTACCGCAAATTTTGTCGGCAAAGAAAGCGAATAATATAAATCTTTGAACACATTTTTGTTGTTTTTACACCTAATATCTTTCAGCGATTCCAACAAAACATCACGCGCGGCCGCACGGTCATATTCATACGGACAATCCAGATTTTCCACAATCTTCAACACGCGTTCATATTTGTGCAATACCCCACTTTGCCACAAATCAGACGGCAAATTACCAAACAACAATCCATTATTTGCACGTACAGCATAATCAGAAAATCTTTCGGGATGTGACGCAGTACGCTTAATTATTGCAATGGCGTCATTTATTTGTTCGACGGCAACCTGGTCGTGCGAACGTTGGGCACGCTTTTCCAAAAACTTGACACATTCGGCAAAATACGCCTGTAATGTGGCTTTATAATCTATTATCATAATCAGTCCTTTTATCTTATATACATCACATTATAATATAGACAAAAAATACAAATTGTCAACCCATACTACAAAAAATCTGCACAAAATCGTGCAGACTTTATTTAACATTCCACCAAACAATTATCTGGCACGAACCAACTTTTGACCCGCAACGCGCGCCAAAACGGCTTTGAAACGGTTGCCAGACAACGCATTATGCCACTTTGCCATACTTTTATTAAACACTTCGCCCTTGTTCGGCAAATCAGAATTGCAATATGCGTCAATACCGTTTAACGCAATCAAAAATTCATCATAAATATTTGTCTGTCCGCGCACAAAACCAACCTTTGACGGATTATTTCCCGACATTTCGCGCACGCGATAATCAGAATATCTGTGTGGTAAACGCGAAATTTCCTTTATACAAACCAAATTTTTCATAATTTCTGCACGCGCATCAGGTTTAACCTTTCTGGCATTTGTGACCAACAACCAGCGCACTGATTCAAAAAAACATTTTACACTTGCTTCATAATCTATATTTGACTTCATACTTTCACTGCTCCTTTTACAGTCAAAGGATTATTATATCGCACAAAATATAAAAATGTCAAGATTTTTACAGATACTTGTTGAAAACGCTGATTTATAGTATAATCTTATGGTTACGAAAAATTTAAGTATACGGGGTTAATTCGATGGTTATGAAGATTCGCAACATAGCAATAATTGCACACGTTGATCATGGTAAAACGACACTGGTTGATAATATGTTAAAGCAATCGGGCACATTCCGTGAAAACGAACGTGTAGCCGAACGCGTAATGGACAGTGGTGATATAGAACGCGAACGCGGGATTACTATTTCCGCCAAACCAACATCCATCCAGTGGAATGATTATAAAATCAACATTGTTGATACCCCCGGCCACGCAGACTTTGGGGGCGAGGTTGAACGTATTTTATCCATGGTTGATGGCGTGGTATTGTTGGTCGATGCGGCCGAAGGGCCCCTGCCCCAGACCAAGTTTGTATTAAGCAAGGCATTAAAACTGGGGCTGCGTCCGATTGTATGTATTAACAAAATCGACCGGTCTGACGCCCGCCCAGACGAAGTTTTAACCGAAACATTTGATTTATTTGATAAATTGGGTGCAACCGATTCGCAATTGGATTTCCCGTACCTGTACGCATGCGGCCGTGATGGTTGGGCTGTGCGTAACCTGGACGACGAACATAAAGACCTGACACCATTATTCCAATTGATAATAGACCACGTCCCCGCCCCAGACTGCAATGGCACACGTTGTCAAATTGACGCGCCTTTTTCTATGTTGGCAACAACGTTGGAAGCAGACCCATACGTTGGCCGCATTTTAACCGGCAAAATCGAATCGGGCACGGTACGCGTTGGCCAGACTGTCAAAGCCATCAACATGAATGGCGAATTTATTGAAAATGCAAAAATCACAAAAATTATTGAACATCGCGGAATTGAAAAAGTATCATTGGAATCTGCATCTGCGGGCGACATTGTTGTTGTGGCGGGATTTTCACGTGCAACCGTGGCGGACACCCTGTGCGCGCCGGATGTTACCGAACCGATTCCGGCCATGCCGATCGATCCGCCGACACTGACCATGACATTTTTTGTAAATACATCGCCATTGGCGGGTCGGTCTGGGAAAAAATTAACATCACGTATGATTGGCGAACGCCTTTTCAAAGAGGCTGAAACCAACATCGCCCTGCGTGTCACGCAAAGTGCAAACAACGAATCGTTTGAAGTGTCTGGTCGTGGCGAATTGCAATTGGGAATTTTAATTGAAACCATGCGCCGCGAAGGATTTGAATTAAGCGTATCCCGCCCACGCGTTGTTATGCACGATGGCGAAAACGGCGAAAAATTGGAACCTATTGAAGAAGTTGTTATCGACGTTGACGACGAATTTTCCGGCGTAGTTATTGAAAAAATGACCAAGCGCAAGGCGCAAATCACAGAAATGAAATCATCCGGCGGTGGTAAAACGCGTATAGTATTTTCCGCACCATCCCGCGGTTTGATTGGATATTTATCTGAATTCCGCACAGACACACGTGGCACAGGCATCATGAACCGTGTGTTTTCTGGATACGAACCGTACCGCGGTGCAATTTCACAATACCGTCCGGGCGTGTTGGTATCTATGGAAAGCGGCTTGACCACCACATACGCGCTGCATAACTTGGAACCACGCGGCGTATTGTTCGTCGGCCCCCAGACCGAGGTTTATTCCGGCATGATTATCGGCGAACACAGCAAAGAAAATGATCTTGAGGTTAATCCGGTCAAAGGCAAAGAATTAACAAATGTGCGTTCGGTTACGGCGGATGAAAAATTATTCTTGGCCCCGCCGCGCAAAATGTCACTGGAAGAAGCATTATCGTATATCCAAGACGACGAATTGGTCGAAGTAACACCCGCAACGATTCGTTTGCGCAAAAAAGAACTGGACAGCAACATCCGCAAAAAAACACGAAAAAATGTCGAAGAATAAACGATTGTTTTTAATCGCAGGCTACAGCGCAAAAAACATTATTGATGCGTCGTTGGTGTATATGGTGCAAAAACTGTCTGACTGTGGCGATGTGATTTTGGTTATGGATTGCGATGCGCCTGATTCGGAACTGGATAAAATTTCCAAATACACTGTTTATGCCATGGCGCAGAAACATGGCGAATACGATTTCGGTTCATATCGGCGTGCATACACATACGCACGGGATACAGGCATTTTATCAAAATACGAATTTGTATATTTGATAAATGATTCAGTATATGGGCCACTGTATGAAATCGCGCCATATTTTGAAAAAATCGAATCGTTTAATACCGACGCTTTTGGTTTGGTATATAATCCGAACAAACGTAATCCACATCTGGAATCTTGGTTTATCGGAATGCGCCCAAATGTATTTTTATCAAATTGGTTTGATGAATTTATATCATCGGTTACAAAACAAAAATACAAATATCAAATAACATCTTTGTACGAAGATGGATTTACCCGCAACTTGGATAAACACAATCACACATATCGCTGTATGTACAGCGCACCGGGGCGCAGCGTTTATAACCGCATAAAACATTTTTATCGCATCGGTATGCCATTTATGAAAAAAAACGCACTGCTAAGACACAATGGCGCATTGGGAAATCAGATATTATACGTATTAAATCATATCGCCCCCGACACACGTGACGCAATTTTAACCGGCGCACGCCAGACATTGGGCGACGAATATATAAACTGGCTTTTAACAAAAAATCCGTTTATAATCTGGTACAGACGTATGAAATATTTCATAAAAAAAATCTGTACGGATAAATTATGAAACCACAAAAATTGAAAAAAATCGCAGCCATCACAATGGCACGCAACGATGAATTTTTTCTGAGCCACTGGATAAAATATTACGGCGACGAAATTGGTACTGAAAATCTGTATATATATCTGGATGGCACAGACCAAGTTACCCCAAAAAACGCGGGCGCGGCGCACATAAAAAAATTGCCACACACAGATATGCCCCGCGCGGCGGGCGATAAATATCGAATCGGTTTAATGAATGATTTGGCACGCGAATTATTAAAAAGTTACGATATTGTTATCGGTTGCGATTGCGATGAATTTTTAATTGTTGATACAAACACAAACAAAACATTGGCCGAATATTTATCCGGCATAAAAATCAAGAACACAGTATCGGGATTGGGATTGGACGTTGGGCAAAATATGAATTGCGAATCGACACTGGACGCGTCCGCCCCCATATTACCCCAGCGCGAATACGCATTACTTTCCACACGATACACAAAACCGGTTGTAAAAAACGCCCCCGTCGATTGGGGTTCTGGATTTCACAGCATATCCGGTCATAATTTTCATATCGATAAAAATTTATATCTGCTGCATTTTGGTGCGGTGGATATGCAAATGTTGGAACAAAAGGCTGCGGCCCGTGGCGCAGATTGGTTAAATCACCTGCGCAGACGTGGCAATGGCACAATTAACGCTGTAACTAATCTGCCCGCGCGGGATGAAAAATGGCTGCGCCGCGCGCGCATATTACAAACCTTTGCGCGCCCAATATACGCATTGGATAAACCGGGTATGTTTGGATTAAAACGCGTGGTAAAAATTCCATCACGCTTCAAAAAATCAGGAATATAACAATGACTGACAGAAAGATAGATTTAGTTTATTTGTGGGTTGATGGCAATGATAAAAAATGGCGTGCGCTTAAAAATCATTGGCAAAAAATTGAATCTGGTCAATCCACCTTGGATGACGAAGGCACATGCGAAGCACGTTGGCGCGATAACGATGAATTCCGTTATGCAATGCGCAGCGCGGCAAAATTTGCACCATGGATAAATCATATTTATATTGTTACCTGTATGGGGCAAAAACCGAAATGGTTAAACACAAAGAACAAAAAAATATCCATCATCGACCACAGCGAAATTATGCCCACGGATGCGTTACCAAATTTTAACGCGACCGCGATTGAAAATTGCATTATAAATATTCCTGGATTGTCTGAATATTTTATATATGGAAATGACGATACGTTTTTTGGTCGTCCATTAACCCCAGATTATTTTTTTGATAAAGATGGCAATCCAATCGTTCGGTATCATTTTCACAAAAAACACGGTCGCCAATCCATGTACACAGAAATGCTTTATCGCATGGGGTTGTTATCCGAAACATTGTTTGGCCACCCGCATCCAAACTGGGGTCCGAATCACAATATCGAACCATACAGAAAATCCACCATACGCGATTTGCTGAAACACCCGGTACTGGATTTATATTATCAAATAACGATACATAATAAATTCCGTAATGAATTCGATTTACATCGTTGGATATTCACGTTATATGATTTGGCAAAAAATCCGCGTAAAGCGTTCAGGGTTCATAACCCAAAAAAATCTTCACGTTTGATATATAATTTTATACATCGCATAAACGGTGATTTCAAAAATGCCGCGGTATATTCAACCAACGCGAAAAAATCAAATATTATGAAATGGCGCCCTGCTTTGTTTTGTATAAACGACACAGAAAATACCACGGATGCAGACCGCGCCGATAATAAAGAATTTTTGGAAACCATGTTCCCTGAAAAATGTGAATACGAAAAATAAACCGCCACATTTGTGGCGATTTATTTTTTACACTTTTTTATAAATTCGCATATTTCGCGACGCAATCGCCGCGCCATGCGCATCGGCGGATTATCCAAAGCCCCAATTTTTTCCAATTCAACAAACCGCGCACGCGCCGCATCAACATCCACCTGATTATCCAAATATTTAATTTTGCCAAACGCACGCCGCACAAAATACCACTTAAAATTTTTATTCCATTGGCGCATCTGATAATCATTGGCGTTTTGTTTATATAACCCAAACGCGTTTTCAATTCCATCACATAAACTGTGCAATATTTTTAATTGTTTGGCGGACAAAACTATTCCACCAAAATTCGGCCGATAATAATACAGCGGCAAAGGCGCAATTGTCACACGCGGATTTTTCAACATCACTGCGGACCACCACGGGAAATCTTCGAATAAAATTCCGCGGATAAATGGAATATCAGAAATCAAATCGCGCCGATATAAATTTTTCCAAACCTGGCAATGCTTTATCAACCATTTACGACGTGGATTAAAAGCGTTGTGTGTTTGCTCGGTCGCATACGCATATACATCATCCGTCACCAAAGTCTTGATGGCGGCGGGACTGTACCGACGCAACACACCACGTGGTTCAACATTATCCGTATCCAACCCCAATTTATGCCGCACCATTAACTTTGGCCTGTAACGCCGGTCGTATGTAAAAGATACTATATCAGACCCATCGCGCACCGCCAAAAAATAAACTATTTCCATAGTTTGCGGATGAATAAAATCATCACTGTCCAGATACATAATGTATTCGCCATTTGCGTGCTGCATACCAACATTGCGCGCATCCGACAATCCCCCATTTTCTTTATTCACAACAACAAAACGCGAATCGCGCGCGGCATATTCAGCCAAAATGTCACCGCACTTATCAGGACTGCCGTCATTGACGCAAATTGCATTCCAATCGGTAAAAGTCTGGGCCAGCAAACTGTCCAAACAACGTCGCAGATATTTTTCGACATTATAAATGGGTACAATAACAGATATTTTTGGCTTAACGTTTGACATGTTTGCAATCCTTGCCTATGAACTTGTTAATTTTGCGGCGCAGTTTTTTTCGTTTCTTATTCGGTGGCGTATCCAACGCCCCGCACTTGTTCAAATCACAAAACCAATCGCGCGCAATTTTCAAATCAGCCGCACTTGTAAAATGTTTAATTTTTCCAAACGCCCATTTAATAAAATACCACTTGAAATTTTTTGCCCATTGTTGGTTTTGATATTGTGAAGCATTTTTTTGATACAATAAAAAAGTATCCTTTATCCCGACACAAATCCCACAAAACGCATTCATTTGCCCGGCCGATAAAAATATCCCGCCAAAATTCGGCCGATAATAATACAACGGCAAAGGCGCAATTGTCACACGCGGATTTTTTAACATCACCGCGGACCACCACGGAAAATCTTCGTATAAAATTCCATCTATAAATTTAATATCAGAAATCAAATCACGCCGATATAAATTTTTCCAAACCTGACAATGCTTGATTAACCATTTGCGGCGCGGGTTAAAAGCATTGTGTGTTTGCTCGGTCGCATATTTGAAAATATCATCCGTTACCAATGTCGCAACACGTGCGGGATTATATCTGCGCAAAATACCACGCGGTTCAATGCCGTCAGTCTTTAACCCCAATTTATGGCGCAACATCAACTTTGGTCTGTAATTACGATTATATGTAAAAGACACAACATCCGTTCCATCGCGCATTGCCAAAAAATATGTGATTTCCATAGTTTGCGGATGAATAAAATCATCACCATCAACAAACAAAATATAATCACCCGTCGCAGCCGCCATTCCCATATTACGCGCCACCGACGGACCCGCACGTCCAGTATTTGTAATTACCACAAAACGCGAATCACGCGCGGCATATTCAGATAAAATTTCGCCACTTGTACCCGTGCTGCCGTCATTTACACAAATCGCATTCCAATCGGAAAAAGTCTGAGATAACAAACTGTCCAAACAACGCCGCAGGTATTTTTCGACATTATACACAGGTATTATAACGGATATTTTTGGCATAAATCCCCCCCCACATCAAGTTTTATACATTTGGTTAATCATAACGTCGGCAAAACTGCCGCTTATTGGGTTTTCTGTTCCCCGATAGGTAGTTTTTTGGAAAAACGCGCCCGACGTTACCTGATTAAAAACCTGTTTATCAAAGGGCTTATCGGCATATCGCCACCACAGCGCATGCGTTGGCGCCTGATCCACATGGGGCATTTTGGCAAAATAATTTTTTGCGCGCGCATCATTCATAACCAATGTTTTGAATATCAACTGATGCACAAAATATTCCATAGCACTGTCTTCATGCACCCAATAATCCAAAATCATCGCCCGCCACGCAGCCAACAAATATGCGCCCCGCCGTGCCCGGATAAAACAATTTTGCATAAAACTGTATGAAAACGCACCATCCGGCCCAACCAAATATACAAAGAAATCTTCGTCCGTTATCCATTTTGGAATTGCCCCCGTCGCAAACCCGGTTGAATCCAGCCAAATCCCACCATGCTCGTACAGCAATTCGACACGACAAATATCCGCAAAATGCGCATGACCAATTTTACCGGCCGCACGCTTTTGCCAAATAATATCGGGCAAAGTAATATAATCGCGCACGGATTTTTCGTCCAACACAACCAATTCTTGTTTGCAATTTTTACGCACGGACCGGAAACAAGCCTGAACCAACGGCGGCGCTTTATCTTCGCCCTGCAACCACAATGTCCAGATTTTTTCATTTTTATCGTCACGCACAACGGGTGATTCAACAACCGCGGCGGCGGCCGGCAAATATCGCCGTAAATAATTCGGGATAACTTCGGACAATACCTGGGCGCGCACAGCGTGACGCTTTCTGCGATTACGCCACAACCAATTAAACACGTGCCCACGCATTATCATATTGGTTTGCGCCCAAAGTCTTGCCCAATTCATTTATACACCTTTATTCTTCAACGCCGCCACCATCAACATCGGTTGCCACATCGTCATCATCGGCGGGCCCGGTTGTCATTTCTTCGGCAATGCCGTTTGCACGCGCCATAATTTTATCCAACAATTCTTTTTGAACATCTTCATGTTCTTTTAACCATTGGCGTGCGTTATTTTCACCCTGGCCCATGCGTTCATCGTTGTAAGAATAAAAACTGCCGGCCTTTTCAATTAAATCGTATTTCACGCCCATATCCAAAATTTCACTTATGCGCGAAATGCCTTCGCCATACATAATTTTGAAATCGACGGTGCGGAACGGTGGCGCGACTTTATTTTTCACAACCTTGACACGTGTCTCGTTACCGATAACATTTTCTTTGTCTTTAATCTGCCCAGTGCGACGAATATCCAAACGCACCGACGCATAGAATTTCAACGCATTTCCCCCAGATGTTGTTTCAGGATTACCGAACATCACGCCAATCTTCATACGAATTTGGTTAATAAAGATTAACAACGTATTACTGCGCGACACAGAACCGGCCAACTTTTTCAAACTTTGCGACATCAACCGCGCGGTTGTACCAACGAACGAATCGCCGATATTGCCTTCTAATTCAGCCTTGGGCACCAATGCCGCCACCGAATCGATAACAACAACATCAACCGCCCCCGATTTAATCAGCGTATCTGCAATTTCCAACGCCTGTTCGCCCGAATCGGGTTGTGATATAATTAAATTCGCAACATCAACACCCAATTTTTTCGCATACGACGGATCCAATGCATTTTCAGCATCTATGTACGCGCATGTACCGCCTTTTTTCTGTGCCTCGGCCACGGCGTGCAACGCCAACGTTGTTTTACCACTGCTTTCAGGACCATAAATCTCCACAATACGCCCGCGCGGATAACCGCCAATCCCCAGTGCAATATCCAATCCCAAAGAACCGGACGAAATGGCCTCGATATTCTGTTGCGAACCATCGCCCATTTTCATGATTGCTTCTTTGCCGAATTGTTTTTGAATTTGTGCCAATGCAGATTCCAACGCCGGATTTTTTGCCGGTGCGGATGTTGTACTTGCTGCTTCTTTTTTTGCCATAACTTGTCCCCTTTTCTTATCAGCAAAATCATACAATTTATTTACGCCACACGCAACGAAAATAAGACCTTTATTATTGCGACAAAATTATTTTTTGACAACGACCAGTGCGGCTGATATCGCCCCAATAACCGCGGTCACAACCCAAACGGCGGACGTTCCGCCAAAGGCTGTGATACACATCGCCGCCAACAGTGGCGCAATAATATTTGGTAAATTAACACTGGTACGGAACACGCCATAAAACTTGGTCTGTGCCGCGCGCGTTGTACCATCAAAGAATAACAAATCATGCACAGATTCCATCAACGCACCCGATACTTGCCATGCAACGAATATGATCAGCAATGGGAAACCGGTTGCGAACGTTGCCAACACAGACATTACCGCAAACGACACAAATCCCAACATCAGCCATTTTTTCTTGCCATCTTTACGTACAAAGTGCGCCATTGCATCCGACAATATTAAATAAGGAATAATTCCCAACGTCAAAACCCAACCCAGCGTATCTTTTGAAAAACCATTTTCAATAACGACAATCGGCACATATAAATACCGCATTGCGCGCAAAGCATAGTACCCAAAATTAACCGCATACGCGCGCGCCATTCCACGCGTTTTGAAAAACGCAACTGCATTTTTTATCAACGCCCGCAACGTCCGCCGCGGATTAACAGGCGTAATTTTTTTATCACTTTGCGCGACACGGAATAAATTAAACGCCATCCAACACGCAAAATAAATCAACGCCGCCGCAAAGAACGCCGCCCTGTTGTCGAATTGGTTTGCGATTGCGACCGCGATTGTTGGCGCGAACAGCGCGCCCACATTCATCCACAAATGATAACGCGAATTTAATCGCGCCATACCAACGCGCCCTGAAAAATCAGACATAAACAACGGTATTAAAATCCCGACCAACGTTACCGCCACCCCCGTTGCATAATCCAACATAACAAAAGTACTTGTACGCACAGAAAAACTCATCATCGCGTATCCGGCCGCCAAAAACAGCGTTGCAGCAAAGAAAACGCGCACTTTGGAAAATCTGCGAAAAATCTCGTTCGCGAACAAACCAACAACCATGCAAAACGCGGCATAAATCGCGACATAGACACCAACAACTGCGGAATTTGCAAAAATTTCCATCAAAACCAGGGAATAAACCGCATTATAAATACCGTCTGCGAACCCGGTAAATAACCCCAGGTTTGCAAACGAAAACCCATTCACCCCGCTTTTAACAGAAATATATTTGTCCCGTGCCATAGCGGACATATTATATCATAATAATCGCAAAAATAAAAATGCCCGCGCGACGGCGCGGACATAAAACAAACCAACAAACAAATATTATTTATTGTTCGCAGGCGCAGCCGCCTGGGATTGAGATTGTTTTTGTCTTTCTTCATACAATTTTGCAAAATCAATCGGCTGCATAACGAACGCCGGGAATCCAGATTCCGCCGTCATACGTGTAATCATCGCACGCACAGACGGGAACAACAAAGTCGGCACATCTATTAACAACGTACGTTTTTTAACTTCTTCGTCTTTTTCTTCCTCCATCTGGACCAGACCGGAATAAGTTGATTCAATCAAGAAAATAGATTTTTCATCTTTTTCCAATTTCGAATGAACTTTGGTGATTAAATCCACCATGAACATATTATTTTCTGCGCCCTTGATTTGGATATCGATGTTTATTTCCAATTTAGCCTGGCCATTATCGCGCTTAAAGAACAATTCAGGCACATTTGGGCTTTCAAATGAAAAATCTTTCAAAAATTGTGTAATGATGTTAAATTTTGCCATTGCGTTTACTCCTTTTTTTCCGCATCATTTTATGGTAATATAGCATTATAAATAAATTTTACAAGTGGGGGGATGTAATAAAAATGGCAGAATGGTTAAAACAGGCTGTATTTCGCATGATTGGCATTGTGATTGGTGTGGCGGCATTAACATCGTGCGACGTATCCACCCCAACGCACCGCGGCGACAATTCGGTTATTCCGTCAAATCTGCGTATGGTGTCATACGATGAATTGCCTGGATGGCGGGACGACGATGTCCGCTATGCGTTACAGGCATTTCGTAATTCATGCCGCGCAAAGATTCAATATACGGGCCGCGTAATCCCAGATCGCGCTTTATTCGAAGAAAAATGCAGAATGTTACCATCTGCATCGGCGGACGTTGCAACAATCCGCGCATGGTTTGAATCAAATTTCCAACCGTATCAGGTTTTTGACGACAACGGCGGCGATCGCGGCGTATATACTGGATATTATTCCCCTATTATCCCTGCATGCAGAACAAAAACCGCCACATGTAACGAACCGCTGATGGGCGTACCAACCGATGGCCGCAATTACAAAGGCGTCGCAAAAAAACAAATTGTCGAACAACAAATCGGTCGCGTACTGTATTGGGCAAATATCGTAGATGTGCAAAACATCCAAATCCAGGGCAGCGGCATGTTACAATTGGAAGACGGCACAATGGTAAAATTAAATTTTGCCGCGGTAAATGATATGCCATTCAAATCAATTGGCGAACAGTTGCGCAGCCGTGGCATTCGCCCACCAAACGGATATTCGGCCGACGCAGTATGGCAATATCTGAAACAAAACCCAACATTGGCGCGCGACGTTATATATAACAATCCGCGATATGTATATTTTTATGAATCAGTCCCACCGGATGTAATTGGCAAATTGGGCACACCGCTGTCAAAGATACGTTCGATTGCGATGGACGACGACATATATACATTGGGTATGCCGGTGTATATCGCAACGAACCTGTCGGACGGGCGCGCATTCCGTCGCCTGATGATTGCCCAAGATACAGGCAGTGCAATCCGCGGTTGGATTCGTGCAGACATATTCTTTGGCAAAGGCGACGAAGCATACCAATTCGCCCACGGCCAACACGCGATGGGAAAAATGTATATTTTGATGCCCAAAGAATATACCTATGTCAAACCCGAATAATAAATTTACAAAACGTTCGGCGCGCCCCAGCACGATTGCCAGCGCGATGGGCGAGTTATTGCAAATTTTTGGCATACGCGCATCGGACGCAGACCTGGTTGCACGATGGGATAAAATCATGGGGTCAGACATCGCAAACATTGCAAAAATTGCGGCGATAAAAAAAATGCGTGATGGCCGATTTAATATAACACTGCGCCCAACGAATCCGGCATTCACATTACAGTTGTCATATATGTCAGACGAAATAAAAAACAAAATAAATAAATATTTCGGTCGCGACGCCGTCGCAAAAATCAGTTTCCGAAAATAAACACATCATCCAATGGATGGGAAATCAAACCATACCGTCGCGGAAAAAAGTTCCTCATCTAGCGGCGGGGTGGTTTATCACCCGAAGCCTTGGCAAAGGGTGGCACGAGTAACCAGTAACTCTACCCTTGTCATTGCGAAGGAGTACGAACAACGTTGAAAACGTTGGCGTACGACTGTGGCAATCCAGTTATAATATGTCTGCGGGCGAATGCCCGCAGTGCCTTTTTTATTTACTGGATCGCCACGCTCCGCTCGCGATGACAAAGGGGACTAAGTACCTAATCCCATACTCTCTAACCACCCCGGCACTTCGTGCCACCCCTCCAATGGAGGGGAACTCAGCCCGCAACGGGAACGTAACAAGTTCCCCTCTGCGGAGGGGTGGCACGCGTCAGCGTGACAGGGTGGTTTATCACCCGAAGCCTTGGCAAAGGGTGGTTTATCACGAGTCACGAGTAACTAAAACGGGGCATTCGCCCCGTTTTACTGAATAACCCGTCTTTCCCACCAGGTTGCAATTGCCGGCACCAGGAAAAATATCACCCCGGCCAATCCCCACAACACCAAAGTTCCAACTGCATAAATATAAAACATCGTTGCGGTAACGCCTGTGATTAAAACACCGAAATACATCAAAGCGGGCACGAACGTCAATCCCCACACCAACAACACCAAAACAGTATTCACCACAAACGCGCGAAATAAAATACGTTGGCGCGATAATAATTTCAGATTTAATTTTTCTGCATAATCTTTTTTCATAACGTCCCCCCTGCTTGCCATAATTATATCATAAAAAATAAAAAATTTATAATTTGAATCTGCTCATATTGGCATGCGTTAATGCGATTGCGATTGCGTCACTTTCGTCGGGCGACTTCGGATTTGCAGCCGGCAACAACATACGCACCATTTTATAAATTTGTTCTTTGCCTGCATGCCCGGCGGATGTCAAAGCCTTTTTAATTTTGTTTGGTTCATATTCAAAAATTGGGACATCGCGATTTGCAACTGCGACGATGGCAGCCGCCCGCGCATGCCCCAGAATCAGTGTGGTTTTTGGATTTTGATTCACAAACGTAATTTCGATACTGCACGCGTCCGGCGAAAATTTTTGACACAAACCATCAACGCCGCGAAAAATAGTCACCAATCGTTCAGGCAACGGCAAATTTGACTTTGGCAAAATCACGCCACTGGCGACATAGTGATACGCCGGCCCATCGACATCAACGACGGCCCAACCAGTATGCAACAATCCCGGATCGATTCCCAAAATCCGCATTTTATACCTTTGCCGCTTTATTGGCGTTTTAATCTTAATTCATAAACGCCGTCGCCTATTACATAATCTTCCCAATTACGATTATTACAAAGTAAATCCAAATCACGCTGCAAATATGTTGTGTTCGGCAACAAATCACAATTCAAAGATGGCGTTGGTGCACAACTTATGTACGCATTTTCTGTGGCACAATATCTATTGAGTATATATGATTGAATATAGAAAAACATGTTATGTCTTGCATAAGATGCGTCCATATCTGTATATTGAACAGTAATACTATAAATATCATCTGGGTTACCATTCATATTGGCATCCATACGTCCTGACTGTTCTGCGGCCTCTTCGGCTTTTTGTTGGTTATCAGCCATTTCTGTAAACAATTGGCTTCTTTGCATATTCGCAGCATCAGAAAAAGTATCCCACACAAAATCACTACTTATTTGTTCCACAGAATTTGAATTATCTTTTAACATATCATGCAACACAGGACACGAAACATCCGTATATTCAACTTTCATTATTACATCTGGGATATTATCGGCCAATACCCTTTCGAAAATATAACTGGCCATACCGTACAACTGCGACATAGACATACGAAAACCGTTTTTGCTTTCGTCATAATAATCATAATACAAATAATCCAAATATTTAAGATAATACATAAAGCACAACAGACCTTGCTTATCCGCCGAAAAAAATCCAGTATTGGCAAAATTATCGTAACTTAACACCACCCGGGTATCCAATGTAAATCCACCCCCAGTATCATCCGCCGTCGCGGGTGCAACGAACATAAAAGCCGCCAAAAACATCATAAATAATTTTTTCATCTTAATGCTCCCTCGCATTGATCTGCTATTTGAACCAAGTTTTTAACTGCGTTTATCTGGGTTGCGTTAAATATCGTCGCCGTCAATGACGCAGCGGTTGTCGCACCACCCAAAACATTTGATGCAGTATTCAGATTCTTTTCACGCACTTCGTCGCCCCCGCGTGTTTGCGTTGAATTCGCAACGCCGGACGTAATTGTACCAGCCAACCCAGTCGCCGCACCAATTCCGCTGGAAATCGTTGCGCCTTTGGCGCGATTATCCACAACCGACAAATCCACAGTTTTATATCCACCGCACGCGTCAATAATCTTGTCCGCCCGAGCGACATCATCGGCCGTGACTGTGCCCGCCACATACATCTGCATTTTGGCATTTTCCAACGCCCGCACAGCATCTATACAATCGTTAATCATTTCGCTTAATCCGCCCTGGGTGCGATTTTTACCGGCGATTACCGCGCCTGCGATATTTGTAACCGTACCGGTCGCCAGCAACCCAGTACGCACATTACCCAAAGTCTTTGATTGTTGTGTTTTCTGATCCAACTCGTCTTTTTTGGCGGCAATTTCAGACAGGTCCGCACCGCCAACCACGGCACCAATTACCCCAGAACTTGCAACCATATTCATCAGTTCTTCTTTATCTATTGCCGCCATGTCGATTTTCGGATTCCCCGATGTATCGGTTGGCTGATTCTTAAAGCGATCCAACCAATCTTGGATTTCATCTGCCTGGGCATCGACGTTTGCTTTCACAACACCTGCAACGGTTGCGCCACCACTGACCAACGTTCCGACCCCGGTCACAGCGGTGTTAATCCCGGCCATACGTTTTAATTCATTCATTTGCCCAGACAAACCGTTACACGCCGCGCGTACATTTTGAATTGACACATCCAGCGCAGAAAAATCCGCCGCATTCGCGCCACACACAACCATCGCGGCAACCAAACCGATAAAAACAGATTTCAATTTTTCCCCCATACTTATTTGAACGAATTATATCATAAAAATGCAGCATAAAAAATAAAAAAAAACGCGGGGTATTTCCCGCGGATACTGTCTGTGACCTGGAATTATGATTTATGCAGCGGCGGTAAATACCTTCTGAACATCATCATTGTCATCCAAAGCATCAACCAATTTTTCCAACTTGGCATACGCCTCGTCATCTAAATCCATTGGCATATTTGCAATCCAAGTCAATTCAGCCTTTTCCGGTTCGCCCAATTTATCGGCCAAAACCTTTTGCACATTCATAAAATCATCGGGCTTGGTTGTGATGATAAAACCTTCTTCATCTGATTCCAGGTTATCAGCATTCGCATCCATAATGATTTCCATCATTTCATCTTCGCTTTTGCCGATGGATGCAGGATAAAAGATTTGTCCGGCGCGTGTGAACATAAATACAACACTGCCCTCTTCGCCCATGTTGCCGCCATTTTTTGCAAAAATATTGCGAATTTCAGGAACTGTGCGACGCGGGTTGTCGGTCAAAGCCTCGACAATAACGGGAACCGCACCCGGGCCATAGCCTTCGTAACGCACGGCTACATAGTTTTCAGTATTTGCGCCCGATGCTTTGTCAATTGCGCGCTTGATATTATCATTCGGCATGGAATTTTTACGTGCATTCAAAATCGCCAAGCGCAACCGCGGATTATTATCCGGATTCTTATCGCCCAATTTTGCCGCCATTGTTATTTCACGCGCCAATTTAGTAAATAAACCACTGCGCGCCGCATCAACAGCACCCTTTTTGTGCTGAATATTATGCCATTTGCTGTGCCCACTCATAATTTGACCTTTTATATATATTGGATTAAAATTACCGACAAAAGGATACCAAATGATTGGCAAATTGCAAGGAAATGTTGATTACGTCGGTGATGGTTTTGTCATCTTGATGACGGGCGGCGTGGGGTATAAAGTTTTTACCCCGGAATACCTGACACCAAAATCAACGGTAACATTATGGATTGAAACAGTCGTACGTGAAGATTCCATCCGCCTGTTTGGATTTTCATCGATTGCCGCGCAAAATCTGTTTAACCAATTAACGGCCGTGTCGGGCGTTGGCCCAAAATTGGCACTGGCAATTATGGGCGCGATCAAGACTGATACTTTGATGTCGGCCATCGCAACTGGCGACGCAAAAACAATCACCGCCGCACCCGGGGTTGGTAAAAAAGTTGCCGAAAAAATCATAGTCGAATTAAAATCCAAAATTGGCGGCGCGACATTAAACCTGGGCGATGTTGGTGGCGCGTCTGGTGCATTGCCCGATTTATTGGCTGCACTGGAATCATTGGGATACAGACGTTTGGACATTGTGGATATGGCACAAAAATTGGTATCGGAAAACCCAGACGCAGACGTATCCAAACTGGTACCAATGGCATTAAAACAAATCAGCGGGAATAAATAAAATATGAACAATAACGAAACAATTTTTGCGCTGTCATCGGGACATGGAAAATCGGGTGTGGCAGTCATACGTGTATCGGGCGACGATTTGTATAGTCTGTTTTTGCAAATCACAAATCGCAAATCTGTGGACAGTCGCCACGCATATTTTGCAAATTTTCGCGACACCGCCGGTGATTTAATTGACCAAGTTATCGCCGTGTATTTCGCCGCCCCCCACTCTTTCACCGGCACAGATGTTATTGAAATACATTCCCATGGCGCACCGGCGGTGGTTGAAAAAATATTTGAATACCTGCGCGATATGGGCGGCCGTATGGCGGTGCCTGGCGAATTTTCACGCCGCGCATTTTATAATAACAAAATGGATTTGGCGGATATAGACGGCCTGGCGGCACTTTTGGACGCACAGACAGACGCACAACGAAAATCGGCACTGGCATCTATGTTGGGCGGGGACAGTGAAATTTATAACGCATGGCGGGGGCAGATGATTGAAATTTCCGCGTATGCGGCGGCAATGCTGGATTATGCAGACGATGAATTGCCCGCAAATATTGGGAAAACAATCCGCATCAAAACAAAAAGATTATACGACGAAATTACCAACGCCATTTCGCGCTATGCGGCGGTTCGCGCCATCCGCAGCGGTTTTAATGTTGCATTGGTTGGACGCACGAACGTCGGAAAATCATCGCTGTTTAACGCGATTTTGGGTGCAAATCGCGCCATAGTATCCGACACGCCCGGCACCACCCGCGACGTAGTTTCCGCAACAATCGACATGGGCGGATATATGGTGAATTTATCGGACACGGCCGGAATCCGTCGCGCCACCGATGCGGTTGAAAAACAAGGAATCGAACGCACGAAATCTGAAATCGCAAACGCAGACATCGTAATTCATGTACAAAGCGCAAAAAATAAAATCACAATTCCGCCCCGCCCTGCAAAAAATGAAATTTATGTCGTGAATAAATCGGACATCTGTAATGCCGAACACATACGCGGCGCGATATATACATCCACCAAAACGGGTGACGGAATTAAAAAACTGATTGGGACAATAAGCAAAAAAATCGCCCAGATTGCGACGACAGCCGAATCCAGTGTGGCGGTTAATGCACGCACCCGCACAATGTTAAATGATGCGGCGGCGGAATTAAAAAATGCACTGGATGCAGGCACGGAAAATTATGACATATTTTCCGAACACACCCGCCGCGCGGCCGACGCAATTGGCAAGATATTGGGAACGATAACTGCAAACGAAGTACTGGACGCCACATTTTCACAATTATGTTTAGGAAAATAAAATAACAATCTGATAATACATAAATATTAACAAAGTTACCAAAACGCTTTAACTTTATAAAATCGGCATTTTGTTGCCGATTTTTTTCATTCTTTTATGGTTGATGCCCGCCGATAAAAATCCAACCCGAACAGAAAAATCTGTAACATTATCCGTGGTGGAATTTTTGATTTGCCCTGCTCGTAATTAGTCAGCATAACAACCGATATTCCCATTTTTGACGCCAACATCCCACGCGACAGACCGGTACAAATTCGCGCTGCATGCAAAAAATATCCCGGCGGAAAATCGGCATTGCTGTTAAACATTTTTTCCAATTTTTGTATTTTTTTCATTTTCACCCCCGTATGTTTAATAAAAAACAAACCGCCATGATGAGGGGCGGTTGGAGGTTAAGAACTACAAAGACAAGTAGTGCCGTTTATTCAATATATTCACGAGCCCTCCAACCAATGTTGGAGATTTGTCTTTCAAGGTTCTTACACCCCGCACTGGTAATCATCCAATGCACGAAAAATTATAACACACCCGAACAAAAAATCAAACACTTCCTGCCCCCGCCAATGGCGGGAACTATCCCCGTCCCGTCGCGGTCTAAGTTCCCCCTTTACGGCGAATGGGGCTGCTACTCCCTTCCCGTCGCGGTCTAAGTTCCCCTCTGCGGAGGGGTGCCGCGTAGCGGCGGGGTGGTTTATCACCCGTAGCCTCGGCGAAGGGAGAAATACGAGTTATGAGTAACAAGCAACAAAAACGGGGCATCCGCCCCGTTTTTTATTCATGCCGTATGGGATATTTACCCTCTATCAAATTCTGACGCACGACGTGGTGTTTAACCTTTTGCGTGCTGGTTGTGGGTAAATCTTCGGTCGTCATGGCAAAGTGCGTCACCCATTTATATGACGCGACCTTTTTATTCGCCTGGGCAATGGCCGCAGACAATTTTTCCATGGTCATATCAGGTTCAACACTGAACACACCGTATGTAACGGTTTTGCCTTTTACCTTGTGCTCGAACACAGCAACGTTTTTAACGCCCGGGATTTCGATAAACATACCCTCTAACTCATCGGGATACACGTTTTTACCGGAATCCAACACGATAACCTGCTTTTTACGGCCGGCAAAGTGCAATTCGCCGTTTTTATCCATGGTCACCATATCGCCAGTGTTAAAGAATCCGCGTTCGTCGAACACTTCGGAATTCACGGCGGGGTTATTCATATATCCACCGAACACCTGGTGTCCGCGCACCCACAGAACACCGACGCCATCTTCGTTTTTATCACGAATTTCGCATTCGTTGTTTGTGGTTGGCCCACCAAATGCAAACGGGAATCGTTTTTTGGTCGGTTTGGAAATACAGATTGGCCCCACAGTTTCAGTCAAACCATAGCCCTGGATAAACGTTAATCCCAAACGTTCATAGAAAGTTTCCACCTCGGGCTTGGTGGCGGCACCACCCGCAATCAGCAATTTTGCGCGTCCGCCAAATACGGCCAACACTGGTTCTTGAACCTTTCTTACCAATTTCCCCAGTCCGATTTTCTGTAACAATTTGCCATATTTCAGGACAAACGACGCCAACCACCATTTATGTTGTGCTTTGATATTATCGATGATGCGGTTGCGTAAAACCTCCCACAATCGGGGGACAGCCGGGATAACATGCGGCCGGAATTCTTTGAAATCCGCCATTATTTCCTTTGGATTTATGCTGGGCTGTAGTAAAACACCCGCCCCATAGTGCAATGTTGCCAATATTTCGACTGCGAACCCGAAAATATGATACATGGGCAAGAATCCATACATAATAAATCCAGGCTTAATCCACTGATGCATATCTTCCAACGAATTCGAACATTCCACCAAATTAAAGTGTGTCAGCGGTACAACCTTTGGCGTACCGGTTGATCCAGACGTAAATGACAACGTTGCAACATCGGTTGATTCCAGCGCAGCCGGTTTCAATCGTGCATCTATTTTTTCGTCTTTTTTTGTAATGTCATAAAATTCGAATTTTTTGGTTTTAAAGAAAAACGACGGTTCTGCACATACAAATTTGCATCCCGCAATCTGAGTCATATTATCATACTCGAACGGGGTCAAATTCGTATCCAGCAATAACACAGTTCCACCCAAAAACCAAATTGCAAACAATGTGATTGGGAATTGCGGTATATTGTGCGCCAAAATACCAACCACATCGCCCTGCTTTACGCCCGCCGCATGCAGTGATGTTGCACGCGCACGAACCAAATCTATGAATTCCTTGAACGTAACCTTTTCGCGCACCAGAAATAAGTTATCCGGCCACTTTTCGGTTGTCCGTTCCAGTAACTGATACATATTCATAACAAAAATTCCCTTGTATTTTTTATATTGGACAGACTATATTATATCCACCAAGGAAAAGATTGCAAATATGAAAATACTTACATTAAACATCAACTCGATACGCGCCCACGCCGAAAGTTTTATCGACATTCTGCGCGGTGGCGAATACGATACTATTTTGGTCCAAGAATTAAAGGTCGATGACGCCAATTTCCCACATAACTTATTTGAAGAATACGGTTATAACATCCGCGTTTTCGGCCAAAAATCATGGAATGGCGTCGCGGTATTTTCCAAATTTTCCATCGAAGACGTAACCCGCGGCATGCCAAATTTCCCAGACCCCAACGCCCGATTTATCGAATGCGTCGTGGATGGACACGTGCGTATAATAAACGTATATATGCCAAACGGCGACACAGTCGATTCACCTAAATTCCCATATAAATTGGATTGGATGCGCGCATTTACAGAATATATAAAGCAATATGCCGCGTCCCCTGAACAAGTAATCATAGGCGGCGATTTTAACGTGGCATTGACCGATATGGACGTATGGAAACCTGCGAACTATGTTGGTATTGCGATTGCTGCCCCGGCCGCGCGTGAAATTATGCAAGAATGGTTAAATGCGGGATGGACGGACGTATGGCGTGCGATGCACCCGAACGATGTCGGATACACATGGTACGGGTACCGCGGTCGTGATACAGTTGGCAATAATCAAGGCCTGCGATTGGATTATTTTTTGGCGAACGCATCGGCAATGGGTGCGATAAAATTCTGTGAAATCGACAAAAATCCGCGCATGGCACAAAAACCCACAGACCATTGTGGTTTAATGCTTAAAATGGATTAAAAATCCATTTGCAATAAACGGCGCAAATCTGTACAATTACGGTATAAAGCACATAAAAATACATGCCGAAAATAAACCACTGATTATTTCAGTGGTTTTCTTTTTATTAAAAACATCAGAAATCCGCATATTTTATTCCCCGGTTTTATGCCGAATTAAAACGGTGGAATTCCAACCGTACAAACTGCAAAACCTGTATTAAAATACAAAAGAATACAAACACCCAAGTGGGTTAATTCACTGCTGCGAAACTAATCATCCACGCGGGCAAAATCATCGTATGCGTGATATTTAGTCTCGTTGGTTTGACGATATTCGTATGGCGCGCCACCAACCAAAAATATATCTATCATTTCTTTGGCACGTGCTATGGCGGCATCCATCATTTGTTTTGTATCTTCAACTTCGTACGTGATTACACGTTCATCATTATTTTTCAATTGCAAAAATTTCATAACAGGTGTTTTTGATTTTTCAGTCGTATATACATCAAATCCGCCATTTTGCAACATATATGCCTCTAATGGTAACTGTGGCATATTGCCCAGACTTAATTGTTTTTTTGTTGGCGCAGCCCCCGTTTTAATATCCATAACGCCACCGTCCCAAACGCGGTCCGCGCGTGCACGAATTGTATGCCCATCTATTTCCATTTTGCCGGGAATTTCCGCCACACTGCCCCGTAAAGAATTCATCAAATCAACAATTATCGGTGCAATTCGCATAAAACGTTTATGCCAAAAATAAAACACCACACTGTCCACACCAAGTTTGGCAATCGCGCGCGCATCCATTTCACGCACCAACGCATCCACATTAAAATCACACGCATCTTCAATAACGCCATGTACCAAGTTTCCAAAATCGCGTGCATCGGGCGCAGCCCAATAATCATTCAAAACGCGCAACCGCAACAAATGCTGCACATAGAACACATACGGATTATGAATTAAACTTTCCAAATGCGTAACATATACATCGCCCCAATCATCAGATACAGACGGCGGCGTATAATCCAATGGATGTGATGGCACCACATCCCGTGCCCGCACAGCGCGTAAAATATCGTTGCCACACGCGGTATCAAATGCCCCACCCCGCACAGCCACACGCGATAAAAATCGTGATTCAGGCGTCTTTACACCACCCGCCGTCGCACTGCGTGTCCAATATACATCCGCGCCACATGATAAATTCATAAAATCCAACGACTGCAAAGACACCTTTCTGTCGGGCGATGGCAATCCGATTTTTTCAGCCGTCGTACGTGGTAACCAAGCATTTTCATATCCGCGCGCCGGAAACATACCATCATTTAATCCAGTTAATATCACAATGTCCGCCGTCTGCATACGCGATTCAATCGTCCCCAGAACAACGATGCGTGCCGCATCATTCATAGCCCCACGCACAGTCACCGCGCCAATTGCATCCGCCAAAAAAACACGTGCATCCGCCGTTGTAAGTTTTATTCCCGCCACATCCAGCGCATCCGACAATTGTGATATTGCGCGCCAAATCTGCACAGACACAGCATCCGCCACATCAAAGGCCGGCGTAAAATTCAACCCACAATCATCAACCATTGTAACAACTGCGCGCATTAAATTTTCCCCCGCACCGGCATATATTTTATCAAACGTATTATCGCCAGATTCCATCCAGGCATCCAACATGTTTAATATCGCGCGCCCGGTCACGGTCATTGTACCCGGCACACCGCCTGAAAAATCAGCATCCAATCCACGTGCTGAAAACTCGGACGCAATTCGCTGATTTCCGGCGGCATCAGGTGTTATAATTAAAACCGATTTATTATTTTCAACCGCCCGTGCGGCAATTTCAGCAACAACGGCGGCCTCTTCACTTTCGCGGGCACATGTTACCAGATGGCAATGTTGCACCATATCGCCATTATCTGGACGCGCAGGATTATTGCCAAACGCCCAGTTAAAAAAATCCATCGCAGATGCACCAACATCTATTGGAATTAAATCAGATGGCGTAACACCTGCGCGCAATAAAAATTTATATTCGGAATAATATGGATTTGTGTCCAATTCAAAATCCGCCGTATCACCCGCAATATGCCCCGGCAGTATAATTCGTCCATGCGGTAAATTTGCAATCGCCACCATCAAATCAGCAGTTGCCGGCACAGACGCCGTCGAAGAACACACCACAACCAATTTATATTCATTCAAATGCCCTGCCCAGGCGCGTATGTCTGCATTACGTTTTGCGGTACATGTCGGACGTGCATCTGATATTTCATTTTGGACACGGGATAAAATTCCCAGAATTTTGGCTTTCTGCCTGAAATGCGCGGCATATTTTTCATCAACCAATTCGTCCCAGTCAATGGTGGCCGCATCCATTCCTTCGTTTTCCATATAATTTTGCATACGAATTAAATCATGTGCCAACGGCAACGCAGTCGCCAAATTACCAACATTGGCATCACCCGCCAATAATCGTGCCGCCACAGCCACCCGCAAAACATCGGGAACGGTCTCGGCCACATCGTCTGCATCATCACTGTTATCGTCTTCATCGGCGGCCTCGCCCAGTGCGACCAAACGCGGCAAAATAATACTGTGTCCCGCGCGTTCAACCAGATATTTTTCAACCCCACGTACGGCACGACGACTGGGCAAAAAAATCAGCATATCGGCCAAATCCACCCCTGACGCATCCAACACCACCCCCAATGCGTCCATCATACGGGCAGGATTTGTTGCATAAAAAATATTTTTATTTGATTCCAATTATTACCCTTATTGCGTCAATTCCAATTTTCTTTTCAGCAGACGTTTCCAGCACATCCGCCGCCATAGCCGGATGATTTTCATGTGAAACCCTTACCTGATTTTTTTCACGTATACGTTTATCGGATTTAGTATAAATAACCTGATACGCAATGCCATTTGCATCACAAAAACCCATCAAATCCAAATCGGATGGCCGCACCCCAATCCGTGAATCTATTAACACAAACAACCGCCGCAATTGCGAACGTGTTAACAAGTATTCTTCCAATCGCGCCAACCAACGCGCAGCATCGGCACGCGACACACGCGCATACCCATATCCAGGCAAATCAACAATCATTATTCTGTCGTCTATATTGAACAAATTCAGCGTCTGGGTACGTCCGGGTGTATTTGACACACGTGCAATATTTTGACGCACAATTGCGTTAATCAGCGACGATTTACCAACATTACTGCGCCCGATAAACGCATACTCGGGGAACACGGTGTTCGGCAAATCAGACACTTTATCAAACGCACCAACAAACTTAATCATCCGCGCCCCCTTTGTTTAACATACGCCGATAAGCTTCTTTCTTGGAAATACCGGCACGACGCGCCAAATCAGCCGCCGCACTTTTGGTCGAATTACCAACCACATCATTTATTATTTCCGATATTTCTGCATCAGACATTTTATGTTCAGGTGCCGGCGCAACAACGATAACTATTTCACCACGTGGCGGTTCTATGTGCATTAAATCCGCGGGATATCCGATAATTGCCTGCTCGTGAATTTTGGTAATTTCGCGCACAATCGCAATTTGCCGTTCAGGCATAACCCGCGCCAACGCCGCAATTGTTGCCATAACACGATTTGGACTTTCGTAATAAATAATCGTATGACGGATTTTATTGTCATCACGTAATTTCTTTTCATCAAAAAAACCACAGAAAGTAAATCTGTCCGTTGGAAATCCAGACAACACCAGCGCAGAAATTGCCGCAACCGGCCCCGGCACAACATATACAGGAATATTTGCATCGCGCGCCGCGCGCACAATTCGAAACCCAGGATCACTGATACCCGGCATGCCTGCATCAGACACCGCCGCAATTGACACGCCGGCCTGTAACTTTTCAATTAAATCGGGAATAACATCGCGTTCATTATGCTCGTGACACGACACGCGTGGCGTTTTAATATCAAAATGCGTTGCCAGTTTAGCGAACACCCGCGTATCTTCGGCCGCGATTAAATCCACATTACGCAAAACGTCAATCGCACGCGGCGACATATCAGACAAATTTCCAATCGGTGTTCCAACGATATAAAGCCCTGATTGCATTACAAATCCTTTTATAGTAAAATGATACAGAAATAAATGGATTTTTCAATGTATATGAACAAAGTTTTTGGATTTTTAGCGGTTTTAATATTGTCTGCATGTGCGGGCGACCCAACAACTCGGACAGATTGGTACGGTGAATATGGTACATTGGAAACAGGCGCCCCAATTGAATTATTATACGGTTCACCTGATATGCAACCGGGCGACCCAACAGATAACTTTGTCGGTGCCCAGACGCACAATATTGCGGTAATGTTGCCATTATCGGGCGATGCGGCGGACACAGGGCGCGCCATACGCAGCGCAATTGAAATTGCAACATTACAATCCGCCCCACAAAATTTGTCTGTCACATTTTATGACACATCAAACGACATAAACACATCTGTTACCGAAGTACTGGCAACAAATCCAGAAATCATTATCGGTCCTGTATTTTCGGATGATGTGCGCGCATTGCGTGATGCAAAGCCCGAAAACATTCCTGTATTATCATTTACATCGGACGCAACCGCATTGGGTGATGGGGTTATGACAATGGCTTTATTGCCGATAAACAGCACCGAACTGATTGTTCGCGAAATGTCATCTGATGGCGTAACTGGATTTATAATTTTGGCACCTGACACAGAATCCGGCCACTTGATGGCGGGGACTGCGGTGGCCGCGGCCGAAATCTATAATGTTCCGATAACTGGGATTTTCTTTTACACAGAAAATGATTCAGAATCCATTAAAAATACAACCATGTTGGCATCTATGAACGCGGCGCGTACTGCCGCGAACACACGTGCACGTGCTGTGTTGTCTGATATTTTAACCAATGAAAATTTGAATAAATTGGAAAAATCATCATTGAATATTCAATTGGAACGCATGTCTAAATTGGATGTAATTGGAAAATTACCGTACGACGCGGTATTATTCCTGGGTAATGGCGACGACACAGAAAATCTGGCATCTTTTATGCGTTATTATGGTGTTGCCGCAAATGACGCACGTTTTTATGGAACGGCATTATGGGATGGTTCGGAAATAGCAAATGATATAACCATGATTGGCGCCAAGTATGCGACTTTGCCTGAAATGGCCCAGTCTTTTGTTAACGTATACGAACGCACAACTGGCGCATTACCGAACCGCATGGCAGGTTTTGGTTATGATGCTGCGAATATGGCAATGGGCATGATATATTCACATAAATCAGATGCGGCGTATCTTTTGGACCCCAGTGGCTATGCCGGCGCGGCGGGTCTGTATCGGTTGGAACCGGGTGGCGAAAACGAACGCGCGTTACAGATTATGCAAACCACCGGCAACGGCATGACACATATCGTTCGTAACCCAGCGGAAAATTTTCTGACCCCGATTTACAATCTGGAACAAAGTAAAATCAAGCCTGCCGACGAAATGGAATTGGAAACGCCGGGTGTCGATCCTGATGATTATATCAGCATTCCTGTACGTTTGGTTGATAAATATGAATCAAAAACGTATGGTGCCCACATAACAGCACCCACGCCCCATGAATTTGAAACAATAACAATATTACCCGAAGACGACCGGGATATAGTTATTACATCGCCCGATTTTCAACCAGTAAGTCTGGAACCCATCAGTCGCACGTACATCGATGAAATCGAATTAGAAGAATAAAAAACACCCCGCATCCGCGGGGATTTTTATTTATCAGCCACACCACCAACAGCAACATCCAATGTGGTATTATTTTCACGATACCACACCGTTCCAACAAACTCGGACGCAACACCGTTATTACCGTAATAACCGATATTCATTTTACCATTTTCGTCGGTAAAAGCACCATCACCACCGACCACAGCCAAATTTTCAACCCCGTCACCGGCAAAGGTGATATTATTACCTGCGACGGTCACATTATACCAACCATTTTGGGTAAAATCCATATTCAAGGTTTCTGCACCATCCGCCAAACTCAATGTTGCATTTCCCCTTAAATCTAAACTGTCGACATCGTCGGCCACAGTCCCAACGGCAATTCCCGAAAATTTCATTTCAGTTTCAGGTTTTTTAACACTTGCAATTTTATATCCACCTGCAAAGTTGTGTGTAACCGCCACATCGTTATATGCCTTTTCGACAATATTTCCAAAATCAGAATACTGTAATTTTACGTCCCCAGCCAAAGAATTATATGTATACTCGTCACCATTTGATGCGACAAAAACATTTGTTTTCTTTTGCCGTGTTGCCTTTACATATCCATTTTCTGGGTCAGTTATTGCGACACCAGTTATAATTCCGTCGGCATCAACATCGAACGTCAAGTTGATTACATCACCATCCGCCCCAGACGTATTAAACGATGTGTTTTCCAAATTATAATCGACATCACCAACCGTCAATTCCGGCAAAACCGTCGTCACATCTTTATTTTCAACGACCGGATCACCATGAACGGGCAAATTTTGATTTGGTGGTCTTTGCGGTACAGTTGGTCGCCCAACATCACCCCCGCCAGATCCACCACACGCAGCCAACACCAATCCAGATGCTAAAATTAAAAATTTTTTCATAAAAAAATCCCCCGTCGAAAAAATTTTATCATAATCATAATAATATTGTCACGGGTAAACTTTACCCACGATTAAATTCATACACATACAATCTGTGTGGATATTTTTTACCCGCATACCACGTATATCCGTCACAGACATCAACAACACGCACAGGCGTGATTTCCGGCACTGCAAAATCAACAGAAATCAAAACATCAAATTTATTTGAATAATCGGCTAACACCGGGGTTACCTTTGGCCCCATGTATGCCACCGCTATATCCACGCGCCCGCCCATATTTTTCAAATACCCAAACACGTCACCCCATACAGTACGCGAATTTACGCGATGTAATTTATCCGACACCCAACTGATAAATGCACTGGCGGGCATTCTTTCCACCCCAACAACATGCGCTGATGTATTCCGCGCAATATATCGCGCCAATCCGCCATATCCAGACCCCAATTCCAACACAGTATTCGCACATGGATAAAAAGCATTTATTTGTTGTACAACCGCCGCACACTCCGCCTTGTTTGCGGGCACAAAAGGCGGCTTTTTCGACACAATCACATTCCAACTGTATTCAATAAATTTAACGCCATAATAAACAGTCACACACGCAACAACCGCAAAAATGATATAGACTAAAACCACCCCAAACATTACCCTGTTCACCCCCACGTCCACGCATTATATCACATCTGCCCAATATCAGATTTATTTACAACTTCAATACCAGACTCGAAAACTTCCACAAAATGCCAACCGTCATCATCCAAAGTAAAATGAAAACATTGGCAATTTTTAATATGCCCGACACGCATCCCTGCCGCCCAACATAACGCACGCGTCACGCCACCATGCGACGATATGGCAATGTCTGAATATTTATTTTGCGCAACAATACGCCCCAACGCGCCACTGATACGTTTGAAATTGTTATCTATGCGACGCTGTGCATCCATATCATCATTGTACCAAAATCCGAATACAGCCTCGATAAAATCATCTTCGATAACAATCGGTGCCGCTGGGTGATATTCCCCCACAATTTCAGCCGTACGCACCGCCCGCGGCAGTGGCGACGAATAAAACACATCTATTTTTTTATCGCGCAAAAACCCGGCCAACCGTTCAGCCTGCTTAACACCATCCGCCGTCAGATACGCATCTGTACGATTGCCCTCTCTTGCGCCTTCGGCATTTTCGTTTGTTTGTCCATGCCGAAAGAAATAAAAATTCCGCCCCATCTTTACCCCATAAATAATACTGCCATTATACCACAACGGCCCAAAAAAACACATAAATTAAAACTTGCTTTCAAAAATTACACATACTAAAATCGTAGCCCAATCAAGGGGTTAAAATGAATAATTCGACAGAACAATTCAAACGTGCTTTTTTTGATTTACCAAGTCGCGCATTTGGCGAAACATATGTTCAAAAGCTTTTATATAAAATCCTTGGAGAGAAAAAATTTACAGGCACAGATAAAATAAAATCAAATTTACTTGATGCACAAAGGGGGAATTTAAAAGGCGAATACAAAGCGGTTCGTGTAGTTTTTGAAAACAAAAGTGGTGATTGCCTGTACGAAAATGTTATAAATTCCACCCCCATGAGTACAAGAATTGCCTCTATACAAAAGACATACGTGACGGGAAAATAGTTGCTAATTTTCAAAACATCAAACTACACGATGGGGACAAATTCGAATTTGATTACCTTATATATGTACTGGTTGATGATTATGGATTTTATATATTCGAAATTTCAGGAACCGACATGACCAAGGCGGTAAAAAACAACGAATTTCCAAACTGGTGCGATAAACATGGCAGTAAAGAAACCGGAAAAAACGGCCAATTCACAATAAGAAAAGAAAACCTGGATTGGCATCTTAATCACTTAAAACGCAAAGTTTGTTGGAACGATTTGGCCAAGTATGCAAAATCTATAGAGTAGTAGTATCAAATCCAAACCAATCGTCTATAACTGCATCTATTGCCCCATATTCTTGGGCATCAACAAATTGCTCTAATAACTTTTGTGTGTCGATATCAATATCTGGTATAGGTAAGTTTTCTAAATTTGTTCTGCTGATTTTATTTTCACCATATAAAATCTTATTCAATTTATCGTACAACCTGCTGTTTAACAAAGCCAACAAACACTTAACACTGATTGTAAGATCTTTTTTAGGTATAAAGAAATTTGCACTATTCAATGTCAATGTCCCCGTTGTATCCAACGCAAAAATCATATCCCTGCTGACTGTTTTATAAATAATTTTTTGTTTATTTCTGTACAAAGCATCAGGCGCCACCTGCTGCAAATTATCTCTGTCATAAAAGATGTATCTGGTCGGTTTTTTGATATTGTATTTATTTATATCTTTCCCCGTTATTACTGGTTCTGCCCCCTTTTTATAATCTGAAAATACTTTCTTTTTATTATCGCCTGTCACTATTCCCAAACCAAAAACACTTCCCAACAAAGATTGTTTATTTTTTTTGAAGACTTTACTTAATAATATTTCATTTTTACGATTTATAGGGCGAAAATAACTGTATGGTATTTTTGTAATTATATGCTTTTTTACAATATCCCCATCATATATAAAAGTATCTTTTGATGAATTATTATCTAAACTCAATGTAATAATCGGAAACATTGTTCCAGAAAAATTTGCACCATACGAATTTATTTCTAATAAATTGGATTTATTTAATATCCACGCGCGCAAATCAGTATGTTTTTTTACATTTATAACACTTTCTGGCAAAATAAACACCGCCTTTTTCTTTGCCAATGGGGTTGCGTATTCAACAAAATACGTAAGACTGTCTTCTGTTGATATATCATCCCCCCGCAATAAACAAGATACATCTATCGTGGCGCCAAATGGCGGATTACACAACACATAATCAACTTCAAGATTGTTATTTAATATATACTTAAAGAAATCGTCATGAAAAATCTTTGGCGACGGCGCATTTAATCCGAATTTAAGGTAATAATTAACCTTGCAACACATCACGGCCAGTTCATCAAAGTCCACACCAATTATCTGTTCTGGTCTTTTTATTTTGCTGTTAAACAACAAATTTCCGCTTCCACAGGCGGGATCAAAAATAACATCTGTGTTCTTTATATCCATTTTTGACACAATATTTTCTGTCATAGACGCATTTGTATAAAAAGTTCCCTTGGATAACCTTGCATCTTTCGGCGTTAAATACTGATATACACTGCCCATTAAATCATTTTCATGCTTTACTTTTTCTGGGATATCCAATACTAAACCGGAATCAAATTTTTTATACTCGGACAATTCAGTTCCTAATAAAGCCCTGCTGACAGCAAATAATACAGAACCTATTGCATATCCAGATTTATGCAATTCCAATAAATTTCTTAAAAAAGGCACTGTTGTGTCAGGATATTTTATATTATGCGACGGCAATACATACTCACAACTCAACCTTGATTGTTTAGAGCGGTTTTTATTTGTTCTATTGCTAACTATCTTTTTTACAATAATATCCCCAACGACCAAGTCCATACTTTCCATTATTTCTTTCCCTGTCTGATGATTCTAAAAGAAAAAAAAACAAAAATGAATGAAAAATATTTTATTCCCGTCGGTTTGTGTTTTGGTGGGCTGCGGGATCCCCTCGCACGGCGTTATCACGCCGGCTGTGGGGCATTCCTGACGATTTGACTGCGCGGTGCTTGTCAAATCTACTCATTGTCGAACCGGTGGTTCTCATCTCACCACTCTATCACAAAACAAAAACCGACCATCTGGTCGGTTTGTGTTTTGGTGGGAGTGGGTGGATTCGAACCACCTCAGGCTTAAGCCAACAGATTTACAGTCTGCCCCGGCTCTCCAACTCCGGCGCACGCCCAATCTCGTGTTCCGCCCGCCTGCGCCAAAGGCTTCGGTGGGCAATGGATTTTCAGCCCTTGCTTCGCTGCGGTGAAAATCCTTGGTGCGGGCAGCGGGAAACCGCGCGTATAAAAACACAACGAGTTGCGTTATTAGCAACGAGTTGATGTTTGCATCGCAAGGTTACCCAACTCAACGGTACCACACCTCTTCTCTGGTGCGGGCAGCGGGAATCGAACCCGCATTTCAAGCTTGGAAGGCTTGCATACTAGCCTTTGTACTATGCCCGCAACAAATTCAAAGCCCTGTGATTATATACTAAATTTACCCAAACGCAAGTATTTTTCACAGGGCCACATCAGATTATCTGATTCCGTGGATAATATCTTCCATTTCCAGCAAGAATTCCATATCATACCCACGGGCCTTTAACCGTTGCAGCATGATGTGCGCGGCCTCGGCCACCCCCAGGCTTTTGCAAATTTCAACCACTGTCACGATTTCATCGCGGTTCATTTTATCGGTTGGCATCAAAGCCACCGCCACGCCCAATTCACGCAACGCCGCGCGCATATATGCCGCCCTGTTCCCACGGCAACCATATTCATACAGCACCGCATAAGTATTCGCATTATCCAAAAATTCACTGTAATGATACGCGGATGTGTTTATATTTTCCAACACGCGTTTTTCGATCGTTTCGCAAATTCTTTCATCGGAATACAGATATTCAATCGACGTCATGGCATTGCGTTCGTATCCGTATGCAGCCTCCAACCCCTGGGCAATTGTCTGCTTGCGCACAGCCATATCGGTAAAGAACTGGGCGTTTTCTGGGCAACCATATTGCGCCAAAACAGAATAAATTTGTGACGCCTGATATTGCCAATCTGGATTTGGATCTTTATCATCCGCAATATCCCGCAACAAAATTTCTTCCACCACTGCGCACGCGGGTTTAATTGTTGCATTTTCATTTTCTTCCACAACGACCCCAGTATCCTCAGGCACAGACGCGACTGTTTCCGCGACAAATCCGCCGTTTATCATACCGTGTTTGCCGATAATTCCGCCGTCATACAGCACCCAAGTTGCCGCACCACAAATTACCAAAACAACGATAAATAACCACAGCCACACACGGCCACGACGCTTTTTGGCAACATTGACATTGTTTGATTTTTTCTCTCTCATCTTTCGCCTCTTTTCGTTTTTTATTTAATAGGTGGGAAACAATCGCCGCCATCGGTTGGACAGCAATTAAATCCAAATACGCCCATATCGGTATAAACCTCGCCCGTACAGCAGCCATTTTCATCGGGCGCGGCCCCATCGTCACACGTAATGATAAAATCCGCGCTGGATGCACGATTTGCTGCATATACAGCGATTCCATACCCAACGATTGCGCCGATAACGAACCACATTAAACACATTAAAAATATTTTCCAATTGCACTTAAATTTCATAACGCATTCCCATTATTTATCGGTGGATAACATGTACCGCCGTCATCTGGGCAACATGCAAACACCAAATTTCCCATATCTGTAAATGTCTCGCCCTCGCAACAACCGAATTTGTTGGGTTTGCTGCCATCTTCGCACAGTCCAGACGACACATTTCGCGCCGCAGTTTCGGCATCAACCACCACAGACTCTGATTTATCTATATCCGTGCAATCGGCATCATACTGATTTTGCAAAGGTTCAATTTCTGCTTCGGACGCATCACTGGCCAACATAGTATCTATATCAGATTGTAATTCTTCACATAAATCCTGACGCTTGTCCAAATAATCATTTAACAAACTGCGTGCAGTCACGACAACGGTTGCAGACGCAGCCGCCGGCGCCACAGTTTTGGGTGCAACGGCCGCCACCACGGTACGAACCGCCGCGCTTGCCCGCTGGGCACGCTCGCCGGCTGCGCGTGAACATTCACTGCGATATCGTGCCTGGACAGATGCCAATTGCGCACTTTGATCGGCCGTTGGCGATTCCAACGCCGTCAATTCATTTATCTGGGCCAACAAATCCGAACAATTCGCGCGTTCAGATACATCCGCACCAAATGCAGGCAACGCGATCACACACCCTAAAACCCAACCAAATATTTTTATTTTCTTATTCATTTATAATCTGTTCCATTTGCAAGATAAAATCCGTAGCGGGATCTATCAGTCTTTCGATTTTATTCAAAAATTCCTGGGCTTCGCGCTGCATATCCAGTTTTTTGAACGTGTCTATTACAATTTCTGCATCAGAAATTCCCATATTTTCAGTTGGTTGTAATGCTTCTGCTATTTCCAATTCACGCAATGCCAATGTTTTGTACATATCAGAATTTTCCATACATCCCCGATCGGCCAAAGTACTGTACGTATCGGCATTATGCAAGTGCGCCAGATAATCAGTACTGTCTTCGGGTTGCAATCTGCGTTCCAACAATTGTTCTATGCGTGTACATGTAGAAACAATTTCGGGATGGTTTTCAACAACAACCGGCGCGGCGCGTTCAATAATAACCAACCGACCTGCACACCCATTTGAATAGGCATCATTTAATTCCTGTAAATGTTTTGCATCTTGGGCATTTGCCCCCCGTGTCGTAACCGTCACAATTTCATTTGCGATTGCATCACATTGTTCCGGGGTCAATTTATTTTCCAATGTTACATCTGTTCTGTATGACAATCCTAAAATTAAACCACAGGCAAATAATCCGGCCAACGCCACCGCCCCCCAGATTTTATGAGCTGTACTGCATCCACACCCCGCCGGGCACACCACAGTCTTTTTCGCATTTGCCTTTTTTGTTGTTTTAACAGATTTTTTCATCCCTTCCCCCCCTGGTTATTTTTTTACATTATAACAAGTTTTTAATAATTATTCCACTGTCCCATCACGAATTGTTATTTTTCTGTCTGCACGTGCAGCCAAATTCATATCATGTGTCACAAACAGCATAGCCATCTTTTGCCGTCGCACCAAATCCAACAATAATTCAAACACAGACGACGCATGCGCTGGATCCAAACTGCCGGTTGGTTCATCCGCCAACAAAATTTGGGGATTATTTGCCAATGCACGCGCCACCGCAGTACGTTGTTGTTCACCCCCAGACATTTCGCCCGGCAAATGCGATGCACGATGCGCAACATTTGCGGCGCGCAATAATTTCATCGCCCGTGCAGACGCGCTGTGTTCATCCACACCATCGGCCAACATCGGCAACATTACATTTTCCAACGCTGTAAAATCAGCCAACAAATTATGCCGTTGATACACAAACCCAATTTTACGCCGACGCACAGACGTACGCATTTCATCATCCATTTTATGCACAGGTGTCCCATCCAACAAAATACTGCCTGCGGTTGGTTTATCCAACAATCCGACACATTGTAACAAAGTAGATTTACCGCTGCCTGACGGACCAACCAACGCGATAATTTCCCCACGGTGCAAATCGAATCCGCCACCACACAATATATGTAATGGTTGGCCGCCTTCTATAAATGTCTTTTTAATATCACGCACAGACAATATCACATCGCCCTGCTTAATCTTTGATAAAGAATTCAATATATTTGCCATTATAAAATCAGTCCCTTTCGATATTATGTTGCAATTTTTTTTGTTTCTTTATTTCATCCAGTATAATTTGTATTCTGTCTGGTTGAATTAACAGATGCGGTCTGTCACCAATTAAATTTATAAATTCTTCTTCACGTTGTTCTTTTCTTATCCGCGGCAAATCGTGTTTATTGTCGATATAATATTTTATATCCATGGGCGCATATCCATAACTGACACCGCCCAAAATTTCAAAAAAATCTTGCAGATTTTTATTATCCCAATTTATATCCAACAATTCTGGGTTCAATTCAACCGTCTGTGACAATAAATCAGCAACCTGCGCCACCACAGTATTACGTTGTTGTTGAATATAATCCACCAACTGATTTTTGTCCGCATCCGATAAATTTTTAACAGGTTCACATATTTTACCAATCAGATTCAACTTTTCTTCTTCCGTCAATGGCACAATATTTTTATCTTCCCGCGCCAACCGTTCCATCCCAGATATCAAATATTCTGCATACCCACGGGGATTTGTTATACGCCTAACATCGAACGTATAAAAGAAAAACAATGTTTGAACTTGTTCTTCAAATTTCTGTGGCGTTACATTATTTGGATATTTATATTCATGGAATAAATTTATTGGTAATTTAATTCCCTGCGCTGTTAAAAAATCCTGATAATTTTTTGCACTGGACGACCAACGCCCACCTGGGACAACAGTGTTATAAACCAAAGTTCTTAAAACCAGTTCCAGTTTTTTATTCATTACGCAATACCTCGACAGGGTCTGTACTGGCGGCCTTCCACGCGGGATACAGTGTCGCCAAAAAAGCCAACAAGACCGCAATTAACGCGATACCAACAACATCACTGAACACCAATTTTGACGGCAATTCAGACAAATAATATAATTCAGCCGGGAACAAATCGCGTCCCGTCGCCCATTGAAAAAACTGTCGTATCGGTTCGATATAAATCGCAATCACCACCCCCAGCACAGTTCCAAACACAGCACCCAAAATCCCGATACTGGTACCCGACAGTATAAAAATTTTCATCATGGACCGACGCGACACACCAAATGTACGCAACACAGCAATATCCTTGGATTTATCTTTGACCAACATAACCAAACTGGACACAATATTAAATGCCGCAACAATTATTATCAGCATAAGTATTAAAAACATAACATTCGATTCAACCTGTAACGCACCAACGAATCCACGATTTAATTCGCGCCAATCACGCACAACAAAGCCATCTGGCAACAAAGTTGTCAAAGCCCGCGCAACATCGGTTGTATCCTCGGGATTTTTCAAAAATAAATCTATGTGCGTAACCGCAGCGGGGATATTCAAATATTTTTGGGCTGTTTCCAATGGCATAAATATATATCCTGAATCATATTCGTACATTCCCATAAAAAACGAAGACATAACTGGATACGACATAATTCGCGGCATAGAACCAAACGGGGTCGGCGTCGCATTATTTGCAGACACCAAAGACACATTATCCCCCATAGTAACCCGCAAAGCCCGCGCCAACGACGCACCAATAACTAATTCGCCATCGGAAATTTTATCCAAAGATTTTCCATAAATTTTTGTTCCGTTTTCAACCTTGGCCGCCAAATCAGACATACGAATACCACGCACCATTGCGCCTGTATTATTTCCATTGGCCGTGGCCATAACCTGACCTTCGGCTATTGGGACTATACCAACAGCATTTGCGGCAACGACTTTGTTTTGTTTCATTTTATCTATTAAAAAATCATAGTCCGAAATTGCGCCATCTTGATGATATACAACGACATGTCCGTTCATACCGACAATTCGCGATAACAACGTATCATGAAATCCCCCCATCACAGACATAACAACAATCAGCGTCGCCACACCCAACATAATCCCAATCAAGGACACCCATGAAATCACCGACCCAAACCCGCGTCTTTTCGCAGCCAAATATCTGAAAGCAATTTTTCTTTCCAGTTTCGAAAACATTTATATTCCCCGTTTATAAATCAGCCCCCAAAAAATCCCTTAACGCATCGCCAACCAAAGGCATATCCGTGCCCTGGGGTATTGTGCCGGCATCAACAATAGATATTACACGCGGCGACATAAATACAACCAATTCTGCAAATGGACTTATCAAAGTTTCTGGTGTTGTTACGAACGAATGCGTTGGTATACCAATAATCACATAATTGTCACCGATATCAGACGGTATGTTAAACGACGACAATTCACCATTACTTGTACGCAGAACAATTTTCGCATCCAATTTATCAGTTCCACCATAATCGCCATACGTACCCGTTGCACCGATTGTTAAATCAGTTTCCAACCGGTCTTCTTTGCTGCATTGTCCAATATCAAACCGCGATTGCCACCCGTTTGGTATGGAAAAAGTTCCCTGGGATATTAAAACAACATTCGATTGCTGGGACAAAAATTCTTGCAAAGTTTTTGTATTTATTTCAGGACTGACCACCAAAGCACGCCCGACGACGCCCGGGATAGACATTTTTACATTTTTATCCCCAAATGCAGGCAATAAATTCATCCAAATAATCGGGTTATCTGTCCGCGGATAAACACGATATACATCAACATCCCACGCAATCATATATTTCTTAGACGCAATATCAGCAATCATTTTGGCAACCTCGCGTTCGGTCTGATAATTACCTTCGAATACAACTGTCTTATCTTGCCAATTAACCAACAAATTACGAACGTCTGCGCCGTGCATCGCGTCCAACAAAGCCATTATTATCGCTTCGTTTTTTGGCATTTTAACCATCCACTTGGCACGATTATCCAAATGTATTTCCGCATTTACAGCATCATACGAATAATACGCCCGCCCGATTTTAGAAATCAGTTCCACACTGTCGGCCAAATTACCGGTTGTAATAGACCCAGATATAGTTTCATTTAATTCCCCATCTTCTATGACAGAAATATCTGTACCTTCCAGTAATTTATCCAACGCCTCTTTGACACTTAACTCCCTGAATTCATAATTTGTGACCTTCAAATCAGGCAAATCATCCCCCACCCCCAACCGGACAATTTCGATGGGCTCTTCTGGAACGATGGACATAACCGCCTGATTATCCCAATCAACCGTACAGCGTTTGGGTAACTCGATTGAAAAACGTTGCGCTGTATCGGTTGTCAAAGCGGCCTTTTTTGGAAAAATAGGAACCGAATTTTCATCTATTACGAAATTTTCAACCACATTTATCGTATCGAATTGCGGAACATCTTCTTGTTTTTGTTGCTGAACACACCCAGATAACACAACGGGCACAGATGCCAATAATACCGATGCAACCAATTGTCCAATTTTTTTCATTCTGTCCCCTTTTTATATATTCATTATGCGTTCAAATTCTTCCAAAGTCATTTCATAGATAGGTTTTTGACTTGGCGTCGTCAAATTTTTAACCTGTTCATATTGCTGACCAAATCTTTTTATAACATCTGCGACATTGGTGGGCACAGACTTTTTATCCGCCGCCATTAACCGCCGCCCATATTCATACACATACTCTAACACATCTGCGACAAAAAAGCGCCCTGCATAATTTTCCATTGCAATTCCGCCCTTTTGCACACAAACCGCAGACATAACCATTACAATTTGGTTATACAAATTTGCCAATTTTATAAAATTCTGAACACTTAACGCCATACATCCTTCCTATATTCTCTTTCCCTATTATAAAAACTATTGCCCCCCAAAGGCAATTAAATTATAATGCAAAATATGAGAATTAAATACATTGTTTTTGCAATAATTTTAGCCGGCTGTGCATCGGCCAATCGCGGCAGTTTGGATGACGCAACGATTTTGAATTGGGAAAACGAATCTGTAACCATGGAACAATTCGTACGCGATCACAAATCATGCCTGGGGATAAATGAACCATCATACATGCCGCGTTCACGCATATCAAAACTGTTGGCCCCGAATCAAAGCGATATTATGCCGGATTGGGACGGATTATGGGTAACATTCCAATCAAACGAGTATCGCGACGTTGGCCAAAGGGCATTATTGTCTGTACCACGTAATACAACATCAAAATCAGTTGGTGCATATCGTAAATGTATGTTCAGACGTGGTTATTTACTGCGCGCGATGTAATTGTGGCGATTTTCTTTTCAATTTGATGATTTTATGATATAATTGGACGCATGAAACGTTCGATATGGTTTTGGATGTATTTTATAATCGCGATAATATTGGCGATATATTTTGCCACGCGGATATTTATGACATTTTCTGGGATGGGTGAATTGTCGTACGTCCGAAGAATATCGATTTCAACCGACACCCCAAACAAGGATTTAACACCAATTGCGGTTGCGGCGGCTGTGGCACCCGGCACACGCGCCGTTGGACATAATTTAACAGAAATTAACACACGTGTTGCGGCCACGCCCGGGATAAAAAACAGCGCGACACGTCGCCTGGCGAATGGCAATTTGTCAATTTATGTTGAATTATATAAACCTGTGGCACAATGGACCGATGGGTTACAGTATTTTCCTTTATCGGCCGATGGCACGATTGTAAACAATCCGAACGACACCCGTACCACAAATACGGTTGTATTTCGTGGCACTTTGCCTGATGACATAACGGAAATCACAAACATCGCGCACAATATTGTTGAAATACTGGATTATGTTGAAATGGTGGAAAATCGTCGTTGGAATCTGCATACACTTAACGGCATAACGATTATGTTACCTGAAAAAAATCCTGACACAGCCGTTGCGAATTTAATTGTCTTAAATCAAAAATACCAGATTTTTGACAAGGATATTGAAGTAATCGACATGCGTGATGATGCGCGAATTTTGGTTAAATAAGAATATAAATGAACTTATCTGATTCATCTTTTTTATGCCTGGACATCGGTACATCCGGTGTGCGCGGTATTGCGCATCGCGTACGCAGTGGCAGATTGGCAAAATCGTCTGCATATTCGATTGACAGTTTTGACACAGTATTTGCAATAAAATCAGTCGTTGATGAACTGGAACGTCAAATTGGCGATCATTTTGAAACCGCATACATTACTGGAAATTTCGGACAATCTGTTTTCAAAATCAGCAAACAAACCAAGGTATGGCGCGGCGAACACAAAGTTACTCAATCCGACATGATGGGAATATTTTCCAAAATTGCATCACCGGCTGACCACAATCCTTTGCATGTAATACCGTTAAAATACCTGGCACCGAACACAAAAAGAATAAGAAACCCCATAAATTGCACGGATTATGCACTGACTGCTATATTTGGTATTATATTTTATTCTGTTGATGCCGTCGACAAAATGGTATCTACGTTGCATGCGGCACACATCCAACCGCAATCATTTTACGATCCGACATACTTACAGTATTGTGAAATGCACACAGAAAAATCCACTGAATTGTATATAGACTTTGGTGCTGAATACACATCTTTTTCGATTTGGCGCGACAACGGCCCCATATTTTTTCAAAAAATAAAATTTGGTGGCACAGACATAACACGTGAAATATCAAAACAATTAAATATCAGTTTTGAAGATGCAGAACGGATAAAACGCAACGTTGCCAGTATGATGCCCAAAGACATGGACAGATTTACCCCCGCCGATCCGATATACGATTTTTCACGCGCAGACATAAACAATATAATTCTGCCGATGATGGTTGATTTATGTGCAAGAATCAAAGATTCATGTGCAAATTTATTCCAACGTAAATTTCCAAATAAAATTATTATATCTGGCGGCGGTTCTGAAATGGATTATATTTCAGACTTCGTTGAAAACGTTTTTGGTATTCCCGTCAGAAACGCCCGCCGCAACGCAAACATAGATTGTTTATCTGCATATATTTGGGATTCTGAATCATCGCATCGCGATGCATATACAGCACGTTCGAACAGAATACATAATGTATTAAATCGAATAACTTCTGTTTTTAATCATAAAAAGGCTCCAAAGCATAAATTTATTCCGATATTGCCCAGTACATTGTGTTTTGACATGGAAGCCCCATCAACATACACAATGTTTGAATCGGCTGGCATATCTATGATTCACGTGGATATAATGGATGGTTTGTATGTTGAAAACATCCGCGGTGGTATTCCTGAATTAAAATACATTCGCAACCATACCCGCGCCCATCTGCACGTACATTTAATGACAGAAAGTCCCGAGTTATGGGCCGTGGACGCAATTGCCGCCGGTGCAAACACGATAATAATATCAACAAGCACAGCGGGGGTTCGTACAGCCCTGCAACAAATTCGTGCATCTGGGCGGCGCGCGGGCATTGCTTTGAATCCGAATTCGTCGGTTAAAATATTAAAAAATATTTTACGCGACATTGACGAAGTTATGATTATGGCTGTCGCCCCCGGTGCCGCGGGCCAAGAATTTGATGAACGTGCATTGCGTAAAATATCCATCTTGGACGCGACACGCAAAAAAAAGGGGTTAAAATTTAATATATCGGTCGATGGCGGAATAAACAATGAAACCGCAAAAAAATGTTGGGCGGCCGGGGCTGATTACCTGGTCAGCGGATCATACCTGGCAAAATCGGCAGATTTTCCATTGGCTGTGCAAAGTTTACTGAAACGCAACTAATCCGATACGGTAACGACGCGCGCATTTCCATCCCCTGTTATATAAACGTGTACGGTATCGTCCGGCAAAATATCCGCGGCTATATCAGGCCATTCGATTAAAGTAATATCATTCTGCAACGCGTACGGCAAACCGATTTCGACCAGTTCGGATTTATCATTAACGCGATATAAATCAAAATGCGATATTCCGTCATAATTCTGGACGATTGTAAAAGTCGGACTGGGGACAACAGTATCCGCCCCACGCAGCGTTTGAATTATTGTGCGTGCAATCTCGGATTTCCCCATTCCCAAATCACCATGCAGCGCGACACACACCGGCGCATGCAACGTTTTTGCAAATTCACGCGCAAATGCACGTGTTTCATCAACATTATTCAACTCATACGTCTTCATTTTACCGTCCCATATTCATAACATGTACCTGGATTCGATAATCAGGCTGTGGAAAATCATCACGCATTCCCCGCAAATAAGAACTCATTTGCATTGCGCCATTTGGTGTTCTGTACGGATATCGCAGACGCAAAAAACACCCACCACGATATACAATACATTCGGCCGCATACCAATTTTTGTACAATTGGGAAATATATATCCCATTACCGACAGTTAATATTTCATCACGATTTATCTGCATTTTTTACTCCAATAATAACAAATCATCTTCCATTTTATGAATTGCGTCACGCAATTCGGCCGCATGCTCGAATTCCAGATTTTCTGCTGCATCACGCATTTGCTTGGTTAATTTTTTAATTTCTTTGCGCAGTGTATCGGCATCCATCACACCATCACGAGTATAAACAAATTTACGTTTTTTATCTGTTTTTTCGTTTTTATCACCAACCTCGGCAAAGACGGCCTTGGTTACAGTTTTTGGTGTAATATTATGTTCGCGGTTGTACGCCATCTGCTTTTCACGACGCCGCGCCGTTTCATCCAGCGCAGCCCGCATAGAATCCGTAATCGTATCGGCATACAAAATCACACGCCCATTTGCATTACGTGCCGCGCGCCCAATTGTTTGAATCAGCGACCGTGTTGATCGCAGAAACCCTTCTTTATCTGCATCCATAATTGCAACCAATTCACATTCAGGCACATCCAACCCTTCGCGCAGCAAATTTATACCAACCAAAACATCGAACTTACCCAAACGCAAATCACGCAATAATTCAATACGTTCCAACGTTTCGATATCACTGTGCAGATATTTTGCCCGCACACCATTTTCGACAAAATAATCCGTTAATTGTTCAGCCATTTTTTTGGTTAATGTTGTAACCAACACACGCCCAGTGACTTTTTTAACTTGGTCCAACAAATCATCAACCTGATGCCCGGTGGGCCGCACTTCGCATTCAGGATCCAATAATCCCGTTGGCCGAATAACTTGCTCGGACACAATACCCCCGGACTGGTTTAATTCCCATTCGGCAGGCGTGGCCGACACAAAAATACTTTGCGGACGCAGCGCATCCCATTCTTCGAATGTCAACGGCCGATTATCTATACATGCGGGCAAACGAAACCCATATTGCGACAACGTTTCCTTTCGCGCCCTGTCCCCACGTGACATAGCCCCAATTTGTGGCACAGTCACATGACTTTCATCAACAAACAAAATTGCATCACGCGGCAAATATTCGAACAACGTCGGCGGCGGTTGTCCCGGCGCGCGCCCAGATAAATATCGCGAATAATTTTCAATACCACGACACGTACCGGTTGATTCCATCATTTCAATATCAAAATTCACACGTTCGCGCAGACGTTGTTCTTCTATATACTTCATATTGTCGTGAAAGTATTTCAACCGTTCTTCCAAATCAGCGCGAATTTGCCCAATAGCCTGTAAAATAGACGGCATAGGCGTTGCATAGTGCGTGTTCGGATATACAACCACCCTGTCCAATTTTTGCAACTTGGCACCGGTCAGGGTATCAAACTCCCATATCTCTTCAATTTCGTCGCCCCAGAAAGATAATTTCCACCCACGGTCTTGGGAGTGTGATGGAAATATATCCAACGTATCCCCGCGCACACGAAAATCACCGCGTTCGAACGCCATATCATTACGCTTGTATTGAATATCAACCAAAGACCGCATGACATCATTCATGCCAATCTTGTCGCCTGCATGCAAAACCAATTTCATCCCAGAATATTGTTCAGGCGACCCCATACCATAAATCGACGACACAGACGACACGACAACAACATCACGTTCTTCCAACATGGCGCGCGTCGCGCTGTGCCGCATACGATCCAGTTGTTCGTTAATGGATGCGTCTTTGTCTATATACGTATCTGTGGTTGGCAGATACGCCTCGGGCTGATAGTAATCATAATAAGACACAAAATATTCGACATGATTATGCGGGAAAAAAGATTTCATTTCTGTATATAACTGGGCGGCCAAAATTTTATTCGGCGCCATAATCAAAGCGGGTCGCCCCAGTTCGGCAATCACATTCGCCATGGTAAAAGTTTTCCCAGACCCAGTCACCCCCAACAACACCTGGCTGCGGCGACCGTCACGTACCCCCGCCACAAGTTCAGATATTGCCTGGGGTTGATCACCCATGGGCTTATAATCACTTTCAAGATTGAATATTTTTTTATTCACAACGTACAATATAATTCATTATAATGAAAAAACAAGGGATAAGAGGAATGGCATTAAAACCCCGTTACAAGCGCAGAATCTTTTGGTCAATTATCACCATTATTGGCGTCATTATATTGGCGATGATTGTTGTACCACCGATGATTACGCTGAATAATCTGAAACCAAAGATTGAACAAACAATATCTGAACAAACGGGTGTTCCTGCGAAAATAAATGGTGACGTGCATTTCAGCCTGTTGGGGCGTGCGACAATTGTGGCGCATGATGTATCGATTACTGCGGGCGAAATTGGTGCGGTAATGTTTTCTGTGCCATTGACGGATATTTTTAATCTGGATAACGCAACGCTGTCGGGCGATATAACGATATATGATGCGGACATTTCTATATCAAATTTGATTCCCCAAAATTTTAATCTGCCGTTGGAAATAAACAATTCAAATATCAAATTCAAAAATCGCGAATTCGAGATAGTTGATGCAACCCTGGATAACGGCCATTTAATTGGTACAGTCCGCACAAAAAATCATAAATACGACATAGATTTTCAAAACGATGTTTTTTATATACACAACCAAAACGATAAATTGGAAATCACAGGTCAATTATTTGCAAACGGTTCTGTTATTGGACATATATCTATGGAAACCGACGAAATAAACCGTTGGTTTGGATTTTCAGAACCAAAAATAGATAACACAATCGCAATATCTATGGATTTTGACTGGGACGGTGGCCGTGGATGGAAATTCCAAAACATCCAAATGCAACGTATATCTGGCAATATTACAATCATGCCAAACGGTAATAAAATTGTAGAATTACGTGGTCATGATATAACGTATGATTTGTCATTCTTGCTGAAACCATCACGAATATTTTATAAAACAAAATTTGATTTGGATTTTACTGGTCGTATGAAATTTGGGGAATACGAATTTGAACATATAATGGTACGTGCAACCGGCACACGCGACGAATTGCAAATCGACTCGGTTATTGCCGACAATATTACGATGCACGGTGGCACGATTGACGAATTTGGCGCACACGACATCACGATAAATATGCCGTACGACGACACACCTGCTTCGTGTATATTTTCAGGCACACCCACAGATTGGAGATGTAAAAAATTTACTTATGGTGATTTTACCGGCGCAATATCTGTATCGCCGGACGAATTTGATTTATTGGTATATTCCAAAAAACCATCCCCAGATCGTCGGGCCGCAATAAAAAAATTATTACAATTTGCACCACGTGGTAAAATAAATTTTGAATTCGCGGACATTGCCGGTACGTATGAAATCGCCGATAAAAAAATTATCCCGCAATACAGATTTGCGCATAATAAAACACTGTATTGGTTAAACCCAACCAAGACCCAAATTCCATCATTTATGCGCAATGCAATTGGCGATTTTTCATGGGATGATGGAATGATGCGATTTGTGCCTTCATCTGCACGTTGGGAATTAAATCTGTTGGACAACCATTTTTACATTTATGGTAAAAATGCCAAAGATTGGTTCCCAGGCATTGACATGCGCGCATTTAACAATCTGGAATATATAATCTCTGGCACGTACCGCGGTGATACAGTCGCCAACATGGAAATAAAAATTGCAGACCACACATTCCGTGGCACATTATCTGGCGATAATTTAACACTGCGTACAGATGTATTGGATTTAGACGCATTTATAAACCCAAACTATATAAATAATTACGAAGAATTGTCATTTTTAATGACTTCGCCAATAACGATACCGTTTGATTTTCCGATAAATGTTTCTTTGGCTGCGGATGCACTGATATACAACAACAATGTATTCAAAAACTTTGTATATTCATTAAAACCGAACACTCAAACATTTTCAATAACAGATCGCACACGTGGAAATTTATTGGCGACCATATCGCGTAATGGCAATCGCTATGACATATTTGCACAGTTAAACAGATTTGTTACAAACGGCAGTTTATTGGGCGCACAAATGCCTTTGAACGTGCGTGACACGATGATAACGGCTGAAATAAACATGCGCACCTTTGGCAACACAGCCAACGATTTGGAATATAATCTGCACGGTGATATGGATTTAACATTTAACGGCGGATATTTGATTGGAATTGGTGTTGATGATTTGTTTGCATCTGCAAATCAGATTAACACGTTCAACGCAGAATACGCCCTGTCATACGCATTAGATGGTGGTGAATCCAAAATAAAAACTATGCGAATAATTGGCGATTATAATAATGGCGATTTTATAACGACCAAACCGATTGAATTGCAATTGCGCCACACAGACGCAACGGGCAATCTGGAAATTATGGACGGCATGATGTCTGGACAAATACATTTGATTTTACGTGGCACATCCCCAGACCCGCAACCAATTGAATTACAAATTAACGCCGACGGCACACGTGATTATTCATTATCAGACATAATGACAAATTTTGATGCAACATATATGCGCGATTTTGTGCGCACACACAGCAAATTCTGATGTATATAAAAAACAAAAAAAAGAATCCGAAAAATCGGATTCTTTTTTGGATTATCCTTTCTTGCGAATCTGGATATGATCTTCACGTAATTGGGTTTCTGTCACAGGCCCCGGCGCACCCATCATCAAATCCTGGCCACGTTGGTTGGTTGGGAATAACACAACTGAACGCAAATTCGGCTCGCCCAGCATGATTTGCACCAATCTGTCCAAACCGAACGCACATCCACCGTGCGGCGGTGCGCCATATTGAAACGCGTTGTACATTCCACCAAATTTTTGCTTCACCGTTTCATCATCGTAACCCGTAATTTCGAAACAGCGCAACATAACATCCGGATTAAAGTTACGCAACCCGCCACTACAAATTTCTGCGCCATTTAACACCATATCAAATTGCGCAGCCTTGATAGACAGCGGATCTTTTGTTTTCAAATCATCCAATGATGCCATCGGGAATGAAAAAGGATTATGCGTAAATGCGATTCCAGTGGGTGATTCTGGGTCGGCCTCGAAGAACGGGAATTCTTCTATCCAACACAGACGGAATTCTTTTTCATCAACCAACCCCAAATCTTCACCCAATCTGATGCGTAATTTACCGGCGGCTTTGGCTGCGGCATCTGGCGCATCACAGATAAAGAACAACGATGAATTATCACCCGCAATTTCGCGCAGTTTTGCAACGCGTTCCGCATCCAATTTTTTCGCAACCGGGCCTTTGGCTTCATCGGCAAAGATAATATAACCTAATCCGCCCAGTCCTAATTCTTTCACCGCCCACTCGCCCAGTTTATCAAACCAAGAACGTGGCCGGTCTGCGCTGTTTGGTGCAGGTACCGCCCGAACGATACTGCCGCTTTCGATTGCATTGGCAAAGATACCAAAATCAGACCCGCGGAAAATTTCTGTCACATCAGATATAACAATCGGATTACGCAAATCGGGTTTATCTGTACCATATTTTAACATAGCATCGTCAAACGAGATATGCGGAATATCTTCGCATATTTTTGCATCAGGCACAAATTCCCGAATAATTTTCGGCATCAGTTCGTTACCAACGGCCTGGATATCAGGCAAATCAACGAACGACATTTCCAAATCCAACTGATAAAATTCCAACAATCTGTCTGCACGCAAATCTTCGTCACGGAAACAAGGCGCAATTTGAAAATAACGATCAAACCCAGCAATCTGAATCAACTGCTTAAATTGTTGTGGCGCCTGGGGCAAAGCATAAAACATCCCATGATGATTACGCGACGGAACGATAAAGTCACGTGCACCCTCGGGACTGGACGCGGTTAAAATTGGTGTTTGAAATTCAGAAAATCCCATGTCCCACATTTTATCGCGAATAAATTTAATCATGCGGTTGCGCATTAAAATATTGTTATGCAAAGAATCACGACGCAAATCGATATAGCGATATTTCAAACGTAAATCTTCTGCAACACTGTCGTCATCGCCGAACACCTGGAAAGGCAACACATCAGCGTTTGTTAAAACCTGCCAATCTGTTACTTGGATTTCGATTTCGCCGGTTGGTATTTTATCATTAACGGCCGCCGCATCACGCGCAACAACATTACCTGTAATTTTAATCACAGATTCAGGCCGCACCCTTTCCATTTCTGCATTACCGCCATCGAACACGCACTGGGTAATACCATAATTATCGCGCAAATCGACAAACAATAACGCGCCATGATCGCGCTTGCGATGCACCCACCCCGACAAAGTTACAGTTTCCCCGACGTTTGATTTATTCAATTCGCCACAGGTATGTGTTCTGTATTTAGATTTCAAAGATAACATTTTGGTCCCTTTTTTATTTTGGGCGCCATATTCAAAAATAATTGGAACGGCACCCGCGTTTTGACGTATTTCAGGGGCGCAATTTTTTCCTTGCGCGGTGCCACCCTGATTTATCACTTGTACTGGGTTTAATCCACTCCATGGTTGTCAGTCATATCATTGCAGATGCGCCCAAAAGATTACTGTGCAAAATTCTATACCCAGCCGCCACAAAAATCAAGTAAAAACCCGGGGACGCACCCCGGGACAAAAACAAAAGAACGAAAGGTTAAACTTTCCTGGTGCCCTAAGCAAGAATCGGACTTGCGACTCGTCCTTACCAAGGACGTGTTTTACCACTAGACTATTAGGGCACTGTACTTGTCATTATAAAAGTCATATATTAAAAATCAAGAATAAAAAACACCCCGCCGTACGGGGTGTATTCAACAGACCTGCGCCCTACTCTATACAGCAATTAACCGCGTTTTTTACCCAACGCTTCAACCGCGCCATTTTACCATCAGTCACATTGTCGTCTGGGGCTTCATCGGTTATTTGGCCGATTTCATCGTTTTTTTTTACGTCTGATTTTGCCGCAGATGTCTTAACCCATTTAACATCTGCACCGCCAACCAATCCGCCCATATTCAATCCCCAGAATATGCAATACAATCCATACGAACGGTCAAACAAATCGTATGCGCCCGCTTTATCACCGGCGGCCAATGCTTTGGTGCCCACCTCGAACAAACGCATAGACGCAGCCAACAAATGCTTGGATATGCACCAAACCTCGCCTTCGTATGAAGGAATAATTTTTTGCATCATTTGCTTGCGCTGTTCGCGAACTTCATCGATCAAATCATAAAATTCATGTTTGCCGGTTTTGGCACCTGAAAACATCAAATGTTCTTCGATTGAAATCAGGTTCATAATACCAATTGTCAAATCCTGGTCAGACGACAAATCTTTGGGATTAACCTTTTTGGCAGCATCTAATTTTTCAACAAATTCTTTTACATTTTTGATTTTTTCCATTTTTGCCCCCTTTGCTTATTTTACATAAATAACCAAAACACTACACTTACCACGCCCAACGCAACCACAGGCAATACCACGCGTTCAAACGGAAAATGTGCACGCCCGCCATTTTTGCGTTTCATCCATTCATACAGTTTTTCAACCAATATGAATACAATCATCCCCACAATCGCGCCGAATAAAATCGGGTCCAGATATATAAATCCCAAAATCCATTCGGGCGTGTAATCTATATCCCCAAAATACGCAAACCCAATCATCGCAACAGACAGCCCAATCAACAACGCATTGCGCCCCCAAAATTTCCAACCGCGCGAATCACAGAACTTTGCCATCCAATACCCCAACAAAGTCAATAAAGCCCCGGCCCACAATCCAACAATTGCCACCGGCACCCCCAACGATTCAGCCACACCAACACCCGCACCAATCGCAATCGTGCATATCGGACACGCAGGATTCGCCACCACCACCCCAGGCAACAAAGCCACTATTGCCACAAATATTTTTGATAATAAATTCATTTCCTTTCCTTTATTAAAACATATATAATTTAATATATATAATTTTCAATACATATTATTTATAATATATATCAAAAAGTCAAATAATTTATTTACGAAATAAAAAAATAATGTTATATTAACAATATGTCGAACAATATTTTACCAGATGTAAAAATAAAATGTATGTTACCGGACACAATTATGACGCGCGCAGTCCGCGGTTTAACATACATTGCGCATCCATTGCGATTACGCATCTTGGAATTTTTGGATGTAAATGGCGCATCGTCTGTATCTGCGATTGCGAACGGCGTTGGTGCTGAACAAATGTTGGTATCACAATCATTGCGTAAAATGCGCGATGCTGAATTGGTTCGCACACACAGACGTGGTATATTTGTATATTACGAAATTTGTCGCGAATACCCCGCCAGTATATTTGTATGTATGCGAAAATTATTCGGCCACATGACCGACCAGTTCAGATTTTTACGCACAGGTCACAAAGAAATTTTACCCACTGATTATACAACCATGGTCGCGAACAGAATAAAATTATTTGCCAATTATGACAAAATGCGAATATTGGAATATTTAACATACAGCGGCGAATCATGCGTATCCGACATAGTATCTGGGACAAACATTCCGCAAATCAAGGTGTCACAGTACTTAAAAAAATTATTGGATGATGATTTTGTAAAATCGCGTCGTGACGGCCGGCATGTATATTATGAAATAACGCCCGGCGTGCATAAAACCACAATTGGATGTATACATAAACGTTACGATAAAAACGGCAATAAATTTTAGTTCAAAAAACAAAATCGGGACAAGCCCGATTTAATTTTTGGTAGCGAAGGAGGGAATTCGCCACAGGTGTATCTGCGCAAATTTGCATTCTGCAACCGGCGCGTTTCCACACGCCTATTTGCTTGATTGAACCCCCTTGCCTCGGGGGTTCAAGTCCCAATACAAAAAACAAAATCGGGACAAGCCCGATTTAATTTTTGGTAGCGAAGGAGGGACTTGAACCCCCGACACGCGGATTATGATTCCGCTGCTCTAACCACCTGAGCTACTTCGCCAGTGCCCCGCATTATATCAAACTTTTTTATAATTGCAAGCGAAACGATAACACATATAAAAATATGCTTTTATTCATATAAAAAATTCATTATATTTTTTAATAAATTACACTTGCAAAAAAACGTCATTTATAGTAGAATTGCGTTCATGAAAAAAATCGCAATTTCTTTCTTTACGTTAATTTTTGCCACATCTGCGGCATTGGCGGACACGAATCCGTTTATGGGCGAACACAATCATCAAATCGCACTGAATGTGGGCGCGGGTGTAAACAGTGGTTTTATCGTTCCCCCACCGACCCAGTTTGTGCCTTTTGTATTTTTGCATTTCCAGTATTCACAACCGACGACTTTTTTCAAAATTCCCGCCCGTCAATCGATTAACATCGGGCAAACATTGGGATTTGGTACCGGATACGGTTGGGATTGGACTGATTTCACAATTCCGATGATATTTTTATCCGAAGACATTGCGATTGCGCACGGAAAAAATTGGTATTTTTCAACGGGCGTCGGCGTCGGGTTACAGGCGCAACAAAACGAACGCCTGGGCGCAAAATTGCTGTTCCAATTCAAATTGGCGGGCGGTTACAGAATAAACGATAAATGGGGCATCGAATTGTTCGTCCAACATTTCTCGAACGCGAATACCGCGCCCGAAAACAATTCGTACGCATTTTACGGAACCGGCTTTACATACAGTTTTTAACCGTATTCTTACCACTCGATTGGTTGTTTGCCGTGCGCGATTAAATATTCATTTGCGCGTGAAAAATGATGATTACCAAAAAATCCACGACTGGCCGACAACGGCGACGGATGCACACTTTTTAATATTAAATTATTTTCAGGGTTAACAAATTCGGCCTTTCGCTGGGCATAACTGCCCCACAGCATATAAACAATATTTGGCCGCAATGAAACCGCACGTATTACAGCATCGGTAAATTGCTCCCACCCGCGCCCGACATGCGAAGCCGCCCTGTGCGCCGCAACAGTCAGCGTAGAATTTAATAACAACACCCCCTGCTTGGCCCAACATGTTAAATCTCCATGCGTAACCGACGGCCGCCCCAAATCATTTTGAATTTCTTTATATATATTCACCAAAGACGGCGGAATTGGCGTCGGCGGCAACACTGAAAAACACAGCCCATGCGCCTGACCCGGTTCATGATATGGGTCTTGACCAATAATCACAACCTTTACATTATCCAACGGACACAAATTAAACGCATTAAAAATATTGCCGGCCGCAGGATACACCGCATGCCCCGCCAGATATTCACCCCGCACAAAATCAGTCAATTTAATAAAATAATCTTTATCGAATTCCGCGCCCAGCGCATCTTTCCAAGATTGTTCAATTTTCACATCCATTTTTTAATTCCTTGATTAAACCAACTTGTGAACTTTTCCAAAGAACAACATCTATATACCCGCGTGGCAATCCGGTCTGATTACACAAATCATCAAACATCGCATCACATGCGCACCTGATTTCCGGGCATAATTTTTTATTATCTATTTTTGCGGTCAATGCCGGATTTCCTGCATACAGCACGCCCAAACGCTGAATCCAAATATCGTATTTTACAACATCTTCACCCAGGTTTCGCGCCAAATGATTTGCTGTAATTTTTCCAATATGCGGCAACCGCGACAAAAAATTTACACGCGCCCCCGTATCATTTTGCAAATAATATTCATCCCGCAATTGCGCCCGATTTTCCCATATTTTACAAACTGCATTTATTTTGTTTTTATTATGAAACAACGCAAACAATCCATCAAAATCCGCACCATTTGTACGAATATAATCCATAATTTGCGCATGAATTTTTTTGGCCGTTTTTTGTGAAAACCCACCCGCCAGTATCACATAGATACAATTTTCAGCAAACGCATCCGCATCCAGAATACGCCTATGTGATAAATTTTCTTTGATTTCATCAAACGATTGCGCATCGGAATCCAACCCCATTTCGCGCAAACGGGCATCTAAATCAAAAAACCAATCGGCCGTAAACATATTTTATCGATATTCCCTGCCACGATTTATAATAACATCTGGACTTTGATAACTTTTTAATCGTTTAATTTCACCCGAAGGCATTCGTTCATAAACCTCGTTAAATTTATAATAATCATTTCCATCATAAAACAGAAAATTAAAATTACCATCTGCAACCAGGCAAGAAATTAAACAAATATTATTATTATCAAAAACCTGATTGTCTTTACGAAACTGCATATACGCCTTCATATCACCCAAGGAAAAATTCGTATAATAACTTCCTGTTTTTGGATGTGAATGCCCATGTACAACGACATCTGTTCCATCCTTTTTTGATTTTGATATAAAATCTTGCAAATAAGAGTTAAGCTCTGAAAATCTTGCTTCGGTCCTTTCGCTTATACCCGACGAAACATAATTATCTATAATAACATTTTGTCCTTGGTTTTTACCAAATAACAGGAACGGGATTTCATATCCCACTTCTTTACTTGCATCATCAACAGCGAATAAAAATTCTGCCACTTCATCAGATAAAAAAATCTTTCCCTGTGGAACAATCCCCAAAAGACTGTTCCTGACAGGAAAATTTTCTTCATCATTTCCAGGAATTTTTATAATTTTACCGGCAAGTTTTGCTTTTGCCTTTAACAAATAACTTGCATCGGAAAAACGTCCTGTATCCATATTTTGTTTCCATTTACATTACACGTCCAGATTTGCATCCAGCGCATTATCAACAATAAAGTCCCGCCGCGGTTCGACAACATCACCCATTAACATGGACACAACCTCGTCCGCCTGGGATGCATCATTAACCTTGACCTGAAACAAAGACCGATGATTTGGATCCATGGTTGTTTCCCACAATTGTTCGGCATTCATTTCACCCAAACCTTTATACCGCTGAATCTTTAATCCGGTTTTTGCATATTCAAACGCGGTATCCAACAAATTCAACGCGCCCCATATTTTTTGGGATTTTGTTTTTACCCGCAACATCACAGGTTGTGAAAATGTTTCCATCAATTCGTCGCGTCCATCCAAACGCAACCATGCGCGAATTTCCGGGCCACCTATTTTTTCACGTGGCAAAACATGCGTCTCGGTCACACTGCGCAGCGTGCGCGTGATTGTAATACCATTGTCGTCCGCAGAAATCTTCCACCCGCGTTCGAATTCCAATTCCTCGGCATCCAGCATTTTTGCCGCCGCTGCAAAATTTTCATCCGACTCGCTGTCAAACACACCGTTCAATGCCAAAGCCTCGACAAAACGCAACGGCATAATATGATTCAGTGGCTGCAAAGTGTTTTTCATATTTAACACCAACGTCAATAAACGCTTCAAATCAGCCCCCGATATTTGCGCACCCGACGCAATTTCAATAACACCATCGCTTGCCAATTGATCCATCAAATAATCATCCATTTCGCGTTGGTTTTGTAAATAAATTTGCTGTTTTCCGCGCGTCACACCATAAAGTGGCGGTTTTGCAACGTATATATACCCACGTTCGATGGCCTCGGGCATATAACGATAAAAGAACGTCATCAACAGTGTCTGAATATGTTGTCCGTCCACATCAGCATCGGTCATGATGATAACTTTGTGATAACGCATTTTTTCAATATCAAAATCGTCTTTACCAATACCCGCGCCCATGGTTGTAATCAGCGCACCAATCGTATCAGACCCCAACATTTTATCGAACCGCACACGTTCAACATTCAAAATTTTTCCACGCAGCGGTAAAATCGCCTGGGTTTTACGATCACGTCCCTGCTTTGCCGTACCACCAGCCGAATCCCCTTCGACTATGAACAATTCGCATTTTGCAGGATCTTTTTCCGAACAATTCGCCAACTTGCCCGGCAATCCGCCCAATTCAGGCCCGGTCTTTTTACGTGATAATTCACGTGCCTTGCGTGCGGCCTCGCGCGCGGTGGCGGCCTCGATAATCTTATCAACAATTAACTTTGCGATGGCTGGATTTTCATCCAGATATTCATACAACAAATCATATACAGTGTTTTCAACCAATGGCCGAACTTCGCTTGATACCAGTTTATCTTTTGTCTGCGAACCAAATTTCGGGTCTGGAATTTTAACACTGATGATACTGGTCAACCCCTCGCGGAAATCTTCGCCCGACAATGTAATATCTTTTTTAGTAATTTTATCGGCAATATATTTGTTAATTGCACGCGTCAACCCGGCACGAAAACCCGCCAAATGCGTTCCGCCATCACGGTTTGGAATATTATTTGTAAAACACAGCGACGTTTCAGTATATGCCGTTGTCCACTGCAAAACGATTTCTATATACGTATCGTCAATTTGCTTTATCATCTGGATTGGTTCACGATTTAATAATTCTTTGGATTTATCCAAATAAGTCGCAAATCCTTTTAATCCATCGGCCGAATGAAATTCACGAGTTTTCTTTTCTGGCCCACGTAAATCTTCCAGAATAATACGCACATTCGCGTTCAAGAAAGACTGCTCGCGCAACCAAGTTTCCAACGTGTCAAAGTTAAATTCAGTTCCTGTAAAAGTCTCGGGCGAAGGCAAAAAAGTAACCTCGGTTCCATGCTCGTACCCACTTTTGTTTTCAGTAACCGTCAAATCGCACGTCGGCACACCATCAGCGAACGCCATGTGCGCTTGCTTGTCACCGCGCCAAACACGAACTTCCAACCAAGTGGACAAAGCATTCACGACCGACACACCAACACCATGCAACCCACCAGATACTTTATACGCACCGTTTGTTTCGTTATCGAATTTACCGCCCGCGTGCAGTTCGCACATAATCAGTTCCAACGCGCTGCGACCAGTTTCATGATTTATATCGAATGGCATCCCACGTCCATTATCACGTATGGTCGCACTGCCATCCGCATTTAACGACACATAAACAGTATCAGCATAGCCGGCCATAGCCTCGTCAATCGAGTTATTAACAACTTCATAAATCATGTGATGCAGACCAGACCCGCCCTCGCCCACATCACCAATGTACATTCCGGGACGTTTTTTAACCGCCTCTAACCCTTTCAGAACCTTGATTGAATCACCGGTATATTCATTTGTAACAGCCATGTAAAATTCCTTTCTTTTTTTCTATGTTACAATAGCAATTTGTGCTATAATTTTCAAGGAAAAAGGGGATTGGTTTATATAATTTTATACCCTGTTAAACCAAGTTATAAACCTGATATTTACAGGTAAAAATATGGGGGAAAACGATGAAATTTAAGTTACTGTATTTCGGCGAAATTTTAATAAACCCAAAAAAACGTTCGCAACATATATCTGACATTCGTATGCAGTTCCACCCACAATTAAAAAAACTGTTGGAACATCAGCCGTGGGACAATATGACAAAATACATGATGCCCGGCGCAACCAAAAGTCCGATTACAACGCGTCATGTGGGCGGAATAGATTGGAATCCGATAATTACACCAAACCTGAAATTATTGGCAGAAATAGATATTCAAATGATGCACCCTGAAATAGTGGGACTGCCGCACAGCGATATAGACAACCGTGTAAAAACGATATTGGACGGCCTGCGTTGCCCCCAAAACGAACATGAAATCGGGGAAAACACACCGCGTGACATCGGCCCGATATATACATTATTGGACGACGACCATTTGATTACAAAATTGTCTGTTAACACCAGCCACTTGTTATCAACAGAAATCTTTAACCCAAGCCACTCTCATACGCCCGACACAATATTTATGATGTTGGATGTGAACGTCCGTGTGGCCGAGGGCACATTGGAAAACTTGCCGTTTATGGTATAAAGCGTCATTAACGTTTTATACCACGGTCAGGGCACTTGTAATCTGGTCTTGCATCTGGAACGTGCCCAACACCACCCACGCAATAATCGCAGAAACCAATAAAATCCCCAAACTGTTCATAACATTGGACACAGATTCCATTTTTCGCACAGACTGCTCTAAATAATCATTGGCGACCCGCCCCATATTTTTATCAAAATCATTCATATCGGCATAAATCGCTAAATCGCCTATGATTTCAGCATTTGGGAAATCATGCCTTGTATTATTCAAAGCATTTCCCAGATTTGCGCCATTGGCGATATAGTGTAATGTATCTTCCAATATATTACGCAAATATTTATTTGAACTGTCGGCCAACATACGCATCGCATCTGGTATAGTAATTCCGGCCGCCACCATGGCCGACAAACTCATCAGCCATCCAACAGACATTTGAATTTTATAAACATTCCATGGCGGCAATTTATCAAAAAATGTGCGCATACGTCCGGTCCAGTTTGGTAAACTTAACCAAATAATTGCGATTAAACCGACAAAAACACCCAACACAACATACCAATACTGGATTGAAAACTCGGACAACCAAATCAACGACGACGCCATTCCACGCCAAACCATATTATCGCCGGCAATTTCGGCCAATGGTGGCACCAGATATATCCCCACCAACATAATAATCCCGAATGTCAATGCCAACAAAAACAAAGGATAAGCAATTGCACTGAACATCGCACGCCGTATACGCGAAGTGCCGTCCACAACCCGGCTGACATTTTCCAATGCAACAACCAAATCAGACAAATTTCCCGACATAACCAACAAAGTCTCGTTTGCCGGCACCCAACCGCGTGTTGCATCTGAAAAACTCATACCTCGTTCCAGATTTTTTTGCCATTCACGCATAACAATTGCAAAAGGCTCGTTTGGTTTTTTACCACCATGTGACTCGATGGCCTCTAATCGCCCCAGCGCATCCATCAACGTAAAATCATTACGCAACAATGACGCCAGTTTTCGTGCGGTTGCCATACGTTTTTCTGTATCCATACGAAAAACCAGGCGTGCATACCATAAATCCATTTTTGTCGTCATATCAGTACACCCCCGGTCGATCCAACAAACCAACCCAGCGTTCCAATTCATCAACGCCAATAATACCCTGCAACATCAACGACATGGCGGCTTCTTTCAACGTACGACCATCCATTTCTTCCAACCAGTATTTATACGCATTGTCAGTATCACCAGCCAACGCCATACGTAAAAATTCACTGTTTGTAATAATAATTTCGCCGGCCTTGACACGCCCCAAAGTCCCCGTTCCTTTGCATTCTTCGCATCCTGCGCCACGGATATATACCTGTCGCAAACCAATTTCACCAAAAGACTCTTTGACACGATGATATTCTGGGGTTTCAGGATGCTCAATCAATCTTTCACGACAATGCGGACATAATTTTTTGAACAAACGCATAGATATTAAACCACGCATCAAAGTTTCTTCTTTTAACTTGAATGCTTCAATTCCCAAATCCAACAATCGCGTCAACGCCGACATCGCCGAATTCGCGTGCAAAGTTGTCCAAACATTATGCCCAGACAATGCACCACGCACAGTCAATTGTGCCGCGGCCAACGTACGAATTTCCCCAACCATCAGGGTATCTGGGTCACTGCGCAACGCGGCGGCCAGTGCCTCGGTATACTTTTCATCACGCAGTTCTTCATTTGTTGCATTTACAACAGGCATCTGATGTGCGCCGAAAATTTTTTGTTCGACCGGGTCTTCCACTGTAATCATGTTAATTTCATAATGATGTTCTTTTAACATCAACGACATATTACGCACCAAAGTCGTCGATTTACCAGAACTGGTGGGGCCTGCAACAATTACCAACCCGGTCGGGAAAGAACGCAACCGCATCAGTAATTTTTGTTCATATTCGCCAAATTCTTGCTCGGTCTTTATTCCTTCGGACGGGTTATCGTATAACAAACGCATAACGACATAACGACTGCCGAATGCGATTGGATTAAACTGCATACGAATACTTAATATTCCACGTGGCAAGTATAAATCTTTGGTTCCACGCAATGGGGTACGTCCGTCTTTCTGTGCAAATTGGTATTCGTTTTGTGCATAGTTTGCATTCGACATATCAGACGATGCGAATGCGGCACGAACGAATGACTCCCCCCATCCTGAATTATATTCTAAAACAGGTTGCATACTGCCGTCGATACGGAAATAAATTGTTGTTTGATCGGCGACCTCGATATGAATATCAGACACTTTTTGTGCGGCGGCTTTGGCGATAATATCGACAAAATCCTTTTGCATTTGATTATCATAATCTTGACGCGAACGTGTGATGCCCCCCAATCTGTTTTCGTACGCTTTATAAATACTGGACACCAATCCCAGGTCGGAATAAAACGGTATACGCATTGGGCGCGCACGTTTTTTTAACAAATCCAAAAACGCCAACACCCGTCCATCATAACGATGTGTACGCGATATAATTATTTCCCCCCCGGAAAAATACGCAATCAACCCCTGGGTATCTTTTGGTAATTCTTGCTCACCCCCGGTTGCGGTCAGTAACTTATTTCCATTTGAAAACAAAAAATCAACAATATCTTTATTATCGGCCGTTTCCAGTCCCACTGGCACAGACGGTCTGTTTTCAACTGGTATATTTTCTAATTTTTTGTTTTCTGTTTCGTTCATGACGTCAATTGCCCAAATTTTCCTTAATTTGATTTGCTGACATTTAATGTTTGTGTATCTTGCCCATTGGTAAACACAACACCTTCGTCCAAAGATATAGACTTAACAGAATACCCATCGACAATACGTCCAACACTGATAATCTTATTTTGTCCCGTATCCAGGTTTTCGATTGTTGCTTGTAATTGAGATCCTGCGCCAATAACGTTAACCAATCTGTATTGCGCGCCAAAATCGACACCTGCGGGCTTATCACTGTCTTCATTATTATTTGAAGTCTTACTGGTTGCGGCACGTCGTGCGGCCAGTTCTTCGGTCTCGGCCTCTAACGCTTCTTTTTCACGTTCCAAACGTGCAGCCTCGGTTTCCAATTTCGCCTGGGCATTTTCCAATTCTTTCTTTTGTTGTTCTGCACGTCCAGACAACTCGTCTATTTCCATGTGCAGTTTTATTTTCTCGGCGGCCAATCTGTCTAACTCTAAATCCAATTGGGCGCGTTCTTTTTCTAATTCCATCAAAACCTTTTCTTGTTCCAAATCAGTAATTTGTTGGAACAATGACCCTTCTGGGTTATACCCGGCAACCGCATCAGCAGACACAGCCTCGAACTCGGCCGAGATTTCATCATCACCCGCAGCGACAGTATCAACATCTGGGGTTACATTAACCGCCCATGCCACCCCCGGCACAAACATCAGAACACCAAACATAAATCTTGATAAAATTTTATTTAGCATAGATTATCACCTCATAGTTCCAGTTACGTGTCGCCGCATCCCATGCGCAGCGTGTCATATACACCCCACCAAAATCTGCAAACATGTCCATGAATTGCATCGGGTTTAATTTTGATTCTGCGGCAACCTCTAATATATCCAGATGCACAGTATCCACACCATTGGTTAAAGTATCGGTAACCATCTGGACATCAGCCATCATATTCGAGTTTTGAAAATTCGTTAACACCGCCCGCGCCAATGTTTCAATATCACGTTCATCCAACGACGCCCGAATATCAACCGCCGGCAAAGTCGCCCGCACATACAAAGAATCATCAGATTGTTGTTGTACAAACGAACCCGGCATTAAATCCGTTGCGATTGTGTAAAAATCATCCAAAGTCCCATAATCACGTCTGAATATCGCATCGGCATGTGTCTGCCCACACTCAACCGTTGTTTGATTCCACCCTGTAATCGGCTGCATTAAAAAGGCAATCGCCTTGTAACATACCTGGGCCCTTTGGGCAACATCGGGTAAATATTCGTACGGCAAAACAATCGGTTCAGGTTCTGGCGCGCGTTCTATTTCAAATTGTTCATCTAACTCGCGATTTTTTTCATCCAACCTGCGTTCATATTCAGCGGCAACCTCGGGACTGACTTGGGTCAATTCAGGTTGTGGGGTCATCATTTGAATTATCGGTTCACGAAAAAACCACAATACCCCGCCCACAAATATCAGTATTAACAAACAAGAAATAATAATTGCACGTGTACGACTGATTGGTCTTAAAGTTGCCCGCACAACACGGTTAATCAAATCAGAAATATTTCGTTCGGTTGCCCGCGGCATTCCCCACGCACCCGGCGCAAACAAAGCCCCCCAGTCGGGTATTTCAGACAACTTGAAATATTCTGCGCGTGCATCTTTTTCGTCATTGAATAATTTATCTTCTAAAATAACGCCATTACGCACCGCAACAAGATAAAACCCACCACGAACGGCAAACACCGCCAAAAAAGATGTATAACCACTTAAAGATTCTGCCACTGCGGCGGCGGCACTGTCCATACCACTGGCGTGTCCATATTTTCGTGCCCCCAATCCAATCATGGCGCGATATTCAGTATACAGATTTAATTTTTTATCGACACTGCGTGCCAAAGCACGCGCATACGTACGCGCGACATAACCCGCCCCCGTTGGTTGCCAAAACAATCCAACGGCGTATTTTTTTCTGTCAATATTTATAAATTGTCCCGGCAAATTCCCTCTCTGTATACTACTTGGGATAATTATATCACAAAACAAAGGTCTTTGGCAAACACAGAATAACAAAAAACCCGCTGTAATTATTACAACGGGTTATTTATTTTTACCAATTTTAATTAACAGCCACCAACACCACCATACATACTGCCTGAACAGTTCAATTGGTGTTCAACCAACACAGGTGTCGCAGTTATACTGCTTCCACCATCTTTGGCTGTACGCACATTATTCGGATGCGGGCAATCATACACATTTGCGACCAATACGAATGCACGTTCAGGCCCAAATATAACCCATTCATTTGGACGTGTACGTTGGCTGGTTATCCAGTACGCATTACCAGGCCGTGCCTGGTCTGCGATTCTGTTTTCCAAATACGTACGCGCATCTTCCGAGTCATAAACAGACACTTCGGATTCTATTTTATATAAAAAAGTGCAACCAATTGGTTCCGCCTCTAATTGAGTAATATACTGACTGCCATTTTCGTGTTTTACCATTCCGCCACATGCGGCCAACACAAACGCAGACAACGCAAATAAAAATAATTTTTTCATTTTATCCATCCTGGTTTTTGTATACTTTTATTCAATTATATCATAATTTTGTGGATCACTGAACAACTTTTTCAACACAATATTATTCAGCGCATGACTGCCCTTGAAAGACGTTAATTTTCCAACCACAAATCCCCCAGACGTATACATATCGCCAATTACGTCTATTATTTTATGGCGCACAAATTCGTCTGGCCAAATTGTTTTATTCAAAGTTCCATCACCTGAATTATTCAACGCTATGACATTATTTTCATTTGCCCCACGCGCCATACCGTGTTTTTTCAAATACTCCCATTCAGAAAACTTTCCAAACGTACGCGCACGTGAAATATCATTAACAAACACATCCACAGTTTTTTCAGACCCATCAAATGAATAAGAAAAAGTCTGATTACCTATGATTTTTTCAGGATAAATTAACACAGCAGTCACATCCAAAGACATTTTATCATTTGGTTCCAGTTTTACATAGCCATTACTTTTGCGGCCTGCGGCGGTATTTATAATCCACCATTTTATACGCGAAAAAACATTCATACCACGCCGGGCTTCGGCCGCATGGGCAACCACAGGTCTTCGTACAACTATTTTTTTTATTTTTCCATGTGTTACACCTGCGTCTATAAATTTTTGATAAAATTCGGCCGCACTGCCATCCAGTATTGGAGTTTCGGGCCCATCTATATCTATTACTGCGCTGTCGATTCCGGCAATAAATAACGCCGCCATTAAATGTTCAATTGTTTGCACATGTGCGCCATCTGGATTACCAATTGTGGTATTACGCATTTTTGTTTCGCCCACATTGTCATACTTTGCCGGAATCAGACCTGAATTTGGTAAATCAACGCGATTAAAGAAAATTCCTTTTTTATCAAACGGCCGCACAACCAAATGCACCGCGACCCCAGAATGAATTCCATGTCCAACAATCTCGACCGATTTTTTTAATGTTGACATTTGATTTTATCCCCCAACCATTGCCAAAAATTATCATCTATTATTGTTTCCAGTTTGGCATATTTTATTTCATCACGCGCCGCATCCGGCAACCGTACCCAATCCTTTTCAGTTGTAATTAACTTTGCTTTGCGTCGCGCAGCCAAATTCATAAGTTTTTTCAAATCATCATCTGTATACTGATAATGGTCAGCAAAAGATTTTTTTCCAACAACATTTTGTAAAGATGCGAAAAATTTTTTTGGATAACCAATACCTGCAAACGCAAATAACTTTTCACGCGCCCCGTATGGAGACACAGTTTTATTTGTTGCATAAAAAACCGGAATATCAGTCGGTAACACAAAACGTTTACGTGGGCGCGCATTACGAATAACAATTATTGCATCTGCACGTTTTATCGCCCGACGAGTTTCACGCATCGGACCGGCCGGAATTAAAAAACCATTTCCATATCCCAAAGATTGGTCAAACACCAAAACAGATATGCTTTTTTTAATCTTTGGATTTTGAAAACCATCATCCATAACAATGGGGGTATTATCATCTGATTGTTTATCTAATAAAATGATATTACTTTTTCTGTCACCGACATGAACCTGAATACCACTGCGCGCCAACATAACGGCTTCATCCCCGATATTACCAGTTTTGGCACTTTTTTTATACCCCCGCATAACAACAGGTGCATCCAAAAATTCAGCAATTTGGCGAACTATTGGTGTTTTTCCAACCCCACCGGCCAAAATATTGCCGACACAAATTATCGGACGCCGTGATTTATACACACAAATTTTACGAAACAAATACACACACCGCCCAACCAGATAATAAATCCACGACACAGGCAATAACAAGAATGCCAACGGCGTTTTATGTAAAAACCACCACGGTGTTTTCATTTATTTTCCTTGTTTTTTAACTTTTTCAGACGCACGCAATTTTTTCTTGAACTCGGCGGCTGTTTCATCTTGCTCAACCTGGAACAAATTAAATTCGCCATCCATTTCACGCACCTGACGCACCATAATATCTTCGATTTGCTTGCGTAATTTTTCAAATTCTTCTGGGGTTACTTTGGAATCTATGAACACAGGCTTGTGTATTTTGCATGTAATTGTTGAAAAAGGCAATGCGACCAAATACCTGTCCCAGCGTTTTTGAAACCAAGACCGTGAACAAGAATAACACACTGGAATTATCGGCGCGCCAGTCATTTTTGCAAAATATAATGCCCCATCTTGCACACGCAGCGACGGCCCGCCTGGCCCATCCGGCGACATACACATAGAATAATCACCCTGGCGTAAAATACGCACACCTTGGCGCAGAACAGAAATTCCACCATCAGACGTACTGCCATAAATAGATTTTAACCCAAACAACCGTTGTAATTTTGCCATCATTCGCCCATCTTTGTGACGCGACGCAACGGCGTACGCACGCATCCCCCCCAGACATACAATTGGCGACAACATCATACTGCGCCCATGCCAAAACACGAATATTGCGGGTTTTCTGCGATATTTTTTGAAAATTTCCCACCCAGTAATTTTTTTACGACACGTAAAATACACAAACCATATCGCCAAAGCCATCAAACCCGCCATAATCCACTGAAAGAACGACAGGCGTAAAATCGGCTCCCAAAATTTTTTCCACAGTTTTCTGAATTTCTGATACATAAACATACAACCTCTTAACGCAGATGGATTCTAGCAATAAAATATTTGGATTTCAAGACAGGACTGGGAATCATATCATAACCGTGCGATACGAAAAAAACTTGACAAACACAGCAAGATATTATATAATCAGCACCGTTTGACGCGGAGTAGAGCAGCCCGGTAGCTCGTCAGGCTCATAACCTGAAGGTCTGTGGTTCAAATCCACACTCCGCAACCAGTTAAAATGAAAAACATACCCTTGCGGTATGTTTTTTATTTTACGTGTGTTGTGTTGGATTTGAACCACAGAAGTAATGTGGTTCAACCGCCGAAACCAGGCGGACGGCAGTACGCCGGTTTGCGCCAGCAAAGGTTTCCAGGTGACGAAGTAAATCCACCGCCAACAACCAGTTAAAATAAAAAATACACCCTTGCGGTATGTTTTTTATTTATTCCACAACCTGCGATTATCAAATGGATTTTACAGCAAAAATATGCAATAATGTCCACAATAATTACTAATAAACGAAAGAGGTAAATTATGGCTACTGCAAACGACCTGCATAAAGATAATCGCGTACGTTCAAATTATTCTGATGAAAACCAATATTTATTGGATCGTATTGCGATCGATGTATATTTTGAAATGGGGATTATTGACGAAACCCAACATGACGCGTCTGATCCACAATCGACAATATCAGTATTACAATCCATTTCCCCATTAAACGAAGAACAACAACATAAATTTTCCACATTATTTATCGACAAAATAATAAACAACCAAGATTTGTTGTGCATGGTTCCGCCAATAACATTGGCCTATGCGTACGAAGAATTAAAAAAACAACGTTCCGAAAATCCTGATGATTTGGAAATCACAAACAAACTGAACACTGTCGCAGAACGCATAGATACATTATCAACCGACTTTCATACCAATATAGGATTTTATTACGCCGACCCATCCAACATTGCAGACGTTTATGATGGATACCAAAAAATGTTCCAGGCACGAATCCAGGATGTATCTGACGAAAAACAACAAGAAATTCGCAGCAATTCAGACAAATTAGAACAGTTAATTCAAACATACGACGAAAAGTGGGGTATTTCTGATACAGAAAATATATCACCTGAAACACTGGAACACAATTGGGACGAATTGTCCAAAAGATTAAACAATATAAACGTATCAGACACAACATTAAGCCAGGCCGCAAAATATAAATTCTTGGACAAGGACAATAATCCTATTCCGCAATTTATCGACGCGAATGGCGCGCCACAACAAGATTACAAAGATGGTTATAAATTGGACGAAAACGGCCGTTTACAGCGCGTTATCGACCTGTCACGCCAAGATATAGCAATGCGTGATGTCGCCACATACGACGAAAGCAAAACTGACGAAGAATATCAGTCCGAATTGGACGACCAGTTAATGTTAAAACTGTTCGAAATTGACACGGTTGATAAAGTAATCCAGGGCGCTGCCGAAGACCCAGAACAATTTACAAATCCAAAATTTTTGGAAGAATTCAAACAAAACCTGTCCCGTGACGGCGGCAGCATTACTGAAAACGGATACCAATCCGCCATGGATAATCAGGTAAATCAAGTCGCAGGTTTTGTCGGTCGTATAAAAACTAAATTTAACAAAACAAAAAATAAAATATCAAACTTTGCAAACAAAGTTTTCACCCCAATTCGTGACATAGATAAACGCGCCAAAGATCGCGGCGATGCGGGTTCGCGTGAAGATTTACGTAAAACCAGAATGGAATTTTTCCTGCGTATATTAAAGGGATTTGGCTGCGCATTTTTATTCAGTGCCGCAATAACCGTTGTTGCAACTGCTGCGGCCGCAACCGCAGGGATAAGTGTCGCTGTTGCCGTCGCCGCAATCGGCGTTGTGGCCGGTATAGCCATGGGTGCGATTCAAATACACAAATGGCGTAAACAACAATTATCCAATGGCAAACCTGCAACATTGGCGGCTTTGTTAAAAGACAAACGCATGGTTGCATCATTGGGCACAACCGCTTTAGCATCTGTTGCGATGATATTCGGTGCCGCAGGATTGGCCACGGCCGCCACAGCACTTGGGTTCGGCGCATTGGCATTGGGTGGCACATCAAACGCGATGCAAATGTACAAAGACGCCAAAAAGGCGGGATTTTCACGCAAAGAATCTTTGACATGGTCGATTGCGAACGCCGTTGCGATTGCGCTGGGTGGCATTGCGGGGCGTGCCACTGCCAATGCAGGAATCAACGCGTTTAATCAAAACAATCCTGAAAATACATTATTTCAAACAAAAGACACAGCCCAAGAAGTCAGAACAACCACAGAAACAAAAACTGAAACAGTTTATACATCTGACGCATTGGATAACGCAAAACGAATTGCCGAAATGTGGTATCAAGACAACCCAGAATTATTACAACAACGCGTGGATTTGATAAACCAATATAACGCTGCGAACGGGACAAATATCGATCCATATCGTGCAATAATGTTAAACGCCGATGCGGGCGCGCGTGTTCCAAACAATATGGCATTACATGTTGATGGCGGTGGCGTTGAATACAGCGGTGGTTATCATACAGTACTGACACGTCAATGGGCCATGGATAACGGATTTTCAATGGATGATGTATCTGATTTGCGAAATCTGTTTATGGCGGATGGATCGATTAACCCAGACGGTATTTCCGCTGCAATGAAAATCGATCCACATGTTTCCGCTATTAACGAGGTTGGCACAGTAACTGCCGGCAACACCCCGCATTACGATGGTGTATTACATCAAAATACAGTTGATGCCAATGGTGTGCCTGTACATGACGTTTATGCAAATGGCGACAGTCCATTTACAACACAAACAACAACTGTGTTGAATCAAGAAACAATAAATGTTGATACATATACGCCGGTTAATGTTCCATGGACAATGGGTATGTTTGGAATATATAACAAAGCCAAACAAGAACTGCGCGAAATAAAAGAACGTGCCGGTGCATTATTGGACCGCATCAAAAAGGGTAAAAAGCGTAACGAACCAAAACCAGGGCCAACTCCACCAACACCTGTGCCACCCAAACCATTACCACCACACACGGACGATAAGTTATTGCCACCACACGTGGATGATAAATTGTTACCACCATATAAAGAGCCTAAATTATTACCCGAGCATCAAAAGAAACGCATTTTGCGCATCACCCGTGCCCAGGCAAATAATTTAAATCTTTTACCAAAACAAATAAAAGAACTGGAAGAAAAACGTCAGCAAAATCCAGGTAAAAAACAGGCCGACACCATGTGGGCAAAACAAAAAAAGTTACAACAAGAACTTGATACTTTGCTGAATAAACTGGGTCGTCCAACGGATGCAGAACTGGATGCGGCAAAACAAGACGCGTTCCGTCGCTATGATTTGGAAAATGCCAACCAAGAACTGATCCAGGTACGTCGCAGATTGGAATATATCGCAAAGCACCCCGGCAACGTCAGCAAACATGATTTGGCATTATTAAAGGCCAAAGAAAAACAATTGTTGGACGCCATTAACCAATTAAATATCGATGAATCAGATATTGAATATTACGACCCGACACCGGTTCATCGTGATTATTCAAAAAAATCTGATTTCGCGCGTGCAAAAAAACAACTTAAAACAAAGAAAGACAAAACAAAAATAAATATCGATTTACACGATATTGAACGATAAAAAACACACCCCGTTTGGGGTGTATTTTTTATTTATTCACCATCTGTATATCGTGTAAATTCGCGAAAATCGTCGCCGTTCTTTAATACCAAAGTATTATCATCAACACTCACGATTTCATATTCTTCTGTAAAATCGATTACCTGATGATTTCCGATGCTTTCCCCGGATAAAATCAACTTATTTCCATCCACACGCCACGCGTTATACTGCAACGTCGCCATATTTATGGATTCTGCAACACCGCCCTGCTCTAAATCAAACCCTTGGATTACCCCGGGCATACTTGGTACAGGCTCAACCCATTTACCATAAATATCAACATTTTCCCCGCATGCGGCCAAAATCAACCCAAAACATAAAAATAATAATTTTTTCATTGTTTCCCCTTTTATTATTCATAATATTATACAATACACTCAAAATATGAAAGCAATAAATTTATCTTTATCATTTGGTTCGAACGTCATTTACGACAATGCTGAATTTAATCTGTTGCCACGCGACAAAGTCGGCATAGTTGGTGTAAATGGCGCAGGCAAAACAACATTATTCAAAATAATACTGGGGCAAATACAACCAGACGCCGGATATATTGACATAAATAATGCAAATATCGCATACCTGCCACAACAAGTGGAAATATCCGACCCTGATATCACAGTTTGGGATTTTTTAATCACTGGTCGCCCAATTGCGATTTTGGAAAACAAATTAAAAACATTATACGAACAAATCGCCGCCACACCAGATGATTTGGATATAATGCAACAAATATCGCAAACCCAAGAACAATTGGAACATTATGATTATTATAATGCCGAAACCCAATTATTGGAAATAATCGATAATATGCAGATAGATTCCGCCATGTTGGATATGAAATTAAAAAACTTGTCTGGCGGACAAAAATCCAAAGTCGCATTTGCACGCTTGTTGTATTCTGGTTCTGGGATTTTATTATTGGACGAGCCAACTAATCACCTGGATATAAATACCAAAGACTGGGTTTGTGAATATCTGAAAAAATATAAAGGTATGGTTTTAATAATCAGCCACGATACAGAATTTTTGAATAAAATAGTAAATAAAATATTATTGGTCGATAAAGTATTACATAAAACAACTGTGTTTGATGGTAATTACAATGATTATAAAAATAAACTTGCGCAAATAAAACATCGCCGCGAAAAACAAATTGAATCCGAAGAAAGACAAATCGCACATTTGACTGAATTCATAGAAAAAGCACGCGCCGCCAGTCCAACGAATCACAGCATTAAACGCATTGGACATACGCGCGAAAAACAATTGGAAAAAATTTTGGCAAATCGAACAGTTCGGATACAAACATATAAAAAGATAAATATGGATTTAACACCATTAACCACTGGTTCGCGCCATCCTGTTTTTGTTGAAGACCTGTGGTTCAGATACCCAGGCGCAAAATTACTGTACAGAAATTTATCTTTTTACATAACAGGTGGCGAAAGATTTTTAATTGTTGGCGAAAACGGCACAGGTAAATCAACATTATTAAAACTGATATTGGGTAAATTACAACCTGAACGCGGAACAATAACAATAAACCCCAAAACAGATATTGCATATTACGCCCAAGAATTGGAATTATTGGACGAAAATAAAACAGTATTGGAAAACGTGACAACACCTGATTATACAGACCAACAATTAAGAACAATATTGGCAAATTTCTTATTTTTTGATATGGATGTATTCAAAAAAGTATCTGTATTATCACCGGGTGAAAAGGCACGTATTGCATTATGTAAAATGCTGTTAAAGCGTGCAAATATGTTAATACTGGACGAACCGACAAATCACCTGGATCCAGAAACCCAAATGATAATCGGCGATAATTTTCATGATTACAATGGCACAATACTCGTCGTCAGCCATAACCCTGAATTTGTTGAACAAATCGGTATTACCAGAATGCTTGTTTTACCAAGTGGAAAAATAGAAGAATATTCACACGAATTACTGGAATATTATTATCAAACAAATACAAAAGAATAAAAATTTATTCAAAACATTTCTGCAAAGATTGGCCGCGATCGTGTTGATCAACACGCTTGTTTCTGATTTCTTCGGCTGCCTTTATTTTTTGTTTAACCAAAATCAAATCAGGGTGTGCCTGTAATTCTGCATTTAATTCATCGATTGCGGCGTTTATATCATTTGGGCTGCGCACAAAAATCGGTGGAATTGAATCGGCCGCAACATATATCGAATCTGTTAATTCTTTTTTGAAATCATCCGCAACAGATAAATACGCACGAATATGTTCATCTTCATGTGATAAAATCGCGTTGTATGTGCATGATTCCGGCGCATTGCGAATATCTATCTGAACCAAAAAATCACTGTATCCCACCGTTGCATAGACTGATTTTAATGTCACACAATATCCATCTTCTATATTTGTAATATCAACAACAATATCATAATTATCAACAAAAGTCGCCACAACATTGCCGTGTAACAATTCCATTTGCTCGAACGGTTGTACAACTTCTTTGGACCAACTTGGTGTTTCCAACACAACCTTTGGTGTTAATTTATAAGGCAAACAATCAACATCTGCATACGCAGGCACAACAAACAAACATGCAAATAAATATAAAATTTTTCCAAATCTCATATTTTATAAATCGCCCGCCCCCTGCTTTTTCAGATATTCTGCAACGAACGCATTTCCATATTGTTTATATAATTCTTCGGCCAATAACACAGACGAACGCCCTGATTCAAACAAACGTAATAAATTCCCCAAACCACCCAATTCAGTATTTAATATCACAGACTCGCCATTAACCGGGCGTGATAACAATACCGCACGTTTCAAGTTTGGATATGCTTTGCCTTGGATAAACGCCATTTCCAAAGGATTCAAATTCCAATATTGGTAATCAGACGCATCGGCCGCAGGATTACGGAAGAATAACACAGTTTGTGCCTGGCCACGAACAACATCACCAATCCCCAGTTTATCCAACACATTCGCACGTTGGAACGCAACCATATAAGCCTGGCGATTTTTACGTCCCTCTTGCAAACCAACGATAAAATTATCACGGAACATCTTATTTTCCAACATAGGCGCAGTTTCGTCAATCATAATCAACGACGGATTTCCGCCCGACACAGTATCATTATTTATACGATGCAATATATACGAAATCACGGCCGGCGCCAACGTTTCGTCCGCCAAAATATCTGTAAAATCGAACGTAGTCAAACGCGAATGTAAATCCAAAGTATCTGAATCTTCATTAAATATATCGCCATACTGCAACGGATCGACCCACTTTTTCAACGCGGGCCGCATATTCCCAGACGACGCAAAACAACTTTCCCATAAATTTTTCAGCATTCTGTCTTTATCGGCCAAATAATCAAAATTAACCGACACAGCACGCGCAATTTCATCGGCGGAATTTGCATCGCTGTTACCGGTAATCATGGCAAACCAACGACGTAAAAATGCGCGATTATTCGGGGTATCAGCCATTTTCAACGGATTCAAATGTGTTAAAAATGTATCTGCGGATTTATCTTTTTTATCCTTGCCCAACATGGTCACGTATTTACCACCAACGGATAAAGTAAATATCTCGGCCCCTTTGTTACGGTCAAAGAAAAACGCCTTTAATTTCGGATGCCGCAAAGATTGCGCGATTAAGAAACTGAACAAAGTTGTTTTACCACCGCCGGTCGGTCCGATGGTCAAAGTATGCGCCACAGCCGCAGGCTTGTCCGATACGTGGAATTGAAATTGGTATGGTGTACCCTGGGCGGTTGGGAATACAACCAAAGGTCCCGGACCCCAATCAGAATTTGCAACCCCGCGTGGTGTACTGGACATTGGTATCGCAACCGCGGCAGTACGCGACAACATTTTGAAACTGCGTGGAAAAGTATTAAATCCTGGGATTTGTGCGAACCAAGAAACTTTTGATGCAAAACTTTCCACAATTGGCGATACCCCAAACGATGCAGCAATTTTATTAAATTCATCTATATATTTTTCCAATTCTTCAACAGTTGCACCAAAAACCAAAAACAAAGGATAATAACCAACCAAAGTTTGATTTCCGGAAATATTTTCATCCATTGCTGATTCAGCCTGGGAAATTTGTTCCGTTGTGGTTAAATCTTTTTCTTCAACAGTTGCGCGTCGTTGACGTAAAACAGCCTCGGTTTCAGCCAAACCCAAAATACGAAATCCATTCATACAAATCATTTCTGTTTGAATTGTATAAACAGAATTGAAAAATTCTTCATCCAAATAATCAGGCGAAGTTTTGAATGAAATCGCCGCCGCAAAAGATTGTCTGCCGCCGCCTGTATACTTGATAATCCCATTTTTTACAAACTCGACATCATCGACACTTATCAAATCATTTATGTTTTGACCGCATGTTTTGGGACTTGGTTTTGTAATTGGTGACAAAATACGCCCAAAGAATTGTGCCATATTATCCCTTGAATTATTTTTCAACACCCGTGGTCGATATGCCGCCAACATAGATTCTATATAATTACAATATTGGTTTAATTTATCACGCGCATTCGCGCCCCCAACTGATAAAACAATATAGTAATTGTTTGTAAAAATACGTAATCCTTGGGAATGCCATTTATCATATATTTTCTGCAACACAGCATTACCAAATTCATAATTTGTATTTTCGCCAACCGCATCACGCACAGTATAAAAACGTAAAACAACATTCGGGTCACGAATTTGATTAAATAATTGTGCACGTAAATCTAAAAATTTTGCACGTGTGTCTTCATCCTGCATACTGGATTGAATGCCATCGATGTGATATACACGAATAATCGATCCATCTGTTAAAGTCACAGTATCATCATTAAAAACAGTACCAAACGGCAAATATTGCGAATAACGCGCATATCCAAATTTCGGGAATATTTTACGTGTAAGCGCGGGAATATACATCATTAACACTATAAACAAAAACACAACAACCATTACCATAATTATGGCTGTCAAAGGAAATTCACCACCCGCAAAATGTTCAAAAAATCCATTCATATTTTATGCCGCCAGTTTCCTTGGAATTTTTTTTATAAACAATTGTATTTTCGCAGATATAATTTGCCCCAACTGTGGATCACGCTTTGAAAAAAATGCCAATATCGCGTGTACGATTGCAACAGATATTAAAAAATACAGTGGCGATACTTTTGTATCTGCGCCGTTAACCACCAAATCTATTGAAAATATTGCAATAAAAACAATGAATTGTACCGCAAAATTCATCACGGCCAACGTGTACGGCACGTAAAAAATACGCGCTGGATTTGCCAAAGCTTTCAATACTTGTTGCCGCATTTTTTTGGATTTCCCCCCCTGCTTTGGTTGAATTATAACAATTTCAACAGTTTTCAACAAGTATAAAAAGCAAAATTCAAAAATTGTTAAAACAGTTGAAAACTTGATTTTTTTCAACTGTTTATTAAACACCATTGTTTTTCAACAAATTTTGGCAAACGCCGCACAAAACCAACAAAAATTTGTTGAAAACTTGTTGATAAAAAGTTCAAAAATACTTTTCAACATTTTCAACAGCCCCAATAAAAACAACAAATAAATAATATTATTATTTGATTTTTCACAAAAACTGTTTATAATGGCGACACAACAAAGGATTAAGACATGAAGTTTTTAAGTTCATTAAAGGCCTGGAAAAAACGCGGCAATGTAAAACAAATCCGTCGTGGAAAACAGGTTATCTTAATTGACCCCAGTAACCCGAAATTAAAGGCGAAACAGGGTTTCAGAAAAAAATAAAAATCCGCGTTATCGCGGTGGCTTTTTTGCCCGGTTTTTTCCGGGTATTTTTTTATTTTTTTCAAAATAAATCTAAATCATTTACAAAGGCATCTTGCATGGCACTGTCAACCTCGGCACCAGACAATCCTGAGCCACGTAAATATTCGATTTGTTGCACCGTTGGTTGATAAATAGATGCACTGTGTTCGGCCGACGTTGGTACCGCGGATATACGTTGCGCAGGCATAAATTCAATCCGTGCGGTTTTATCGGCCAGTGCGCAAAAAGATATATCCGAATTTACATCATTACAATTTTTTTCTATTTCAGCCGTGCCTGTTAATTTTGAAACACTGTTTCGCCCGGCAATCAGTTTTGTTTTTAATAAAATTGTTGTATCAGGTGCAGTATGTAATGCGGTGCAATTAAATTTTATATCATTTTCATTATGGATAATAACATGTCCACGAAATTCAGAATTTTTCCCGGCATTTTTGATAAAAATGTTCAAAAAGGCCGGCTTTTTATTTTTTATTTTTGCCGACAAAAACACCGGCTGATTTTCGACAAAAATATTAACATTTAACCGGTAATTGCCGGCAATATCGCCAACATAAATAATATGAATTGGCCGGTCATAATTTTTATCAAAATCAGTCCCAACAATTGTTGATAATTCCGGACAATATACCCCATCGCGATAAACGACTGTTTCCGCGTCAAAGGTTTTTATATTGAATTCGTCCCACATGTATGACATATTATTGGCATTATAAAGGAAATAAAAATGGGATTCAATTGTGGAATTGTTGGGTTACCAAATGTTGGTAAATCTACTTTGTTTAACGCTTTGACACAAAGTGCCGCGGCCGACGCGCAAAATTACCCCTTTTGTACTATCGAGCCTAATACAGGTCGTGTTGTTGTGCCGGATGAAACATTACATAAATTGGCCGAAGTTGCAAAATCGCAAAAAATAATCCCGACCCAATTGGAAATTGTTGATATTGCAGGCCTGGTAAAGGGCGCATCCGCGGGCGAAGGATTGGGGAATAAATTCTTGGGCAATATATTATCGACTGACGCGATTATTCATGTTGTGCGCTGTTTTGAAAACGATGATATTGTTCATGTAAACGGAAAAATAGACCCTTTGTCCGACATAGATACCATCGAAACCGAACTGATGTTGGCGGATATGGAAAGTTTGGATAAACAAATTAAAAACCTTGAAAAGAAGGCGCATGGATTGGACAAAGTCGCGATAAAATTATTGGCGGATGCAAAAAGTATTCGTGATGGTTTGGCGCGTGGCGTGCCGGCGCGTGCGTCCGATGTGGATTCAGGGCCATTTAATTTATTAACGGCAAAACCAGTTATTTATGTTTGCAATGTGGAAGAATCCGCGGCCGCAAACGGAAACAGGTATTCAGATGCTGTACGTGATAAATATGGCGAAATCGCACCTGTGTTGATAATTTCATCAAAAATAGAAATGGAAATTGCCCAGATAGTTGACCCGGCTGAAAGAAAAATGTTTTTGGATGATTTGGGATTATCTGAATCTGGATTGGATAAAATTATTCGTACAGGTTACGCAACATTGGGACTGCAAACATTTTATACAGTTGGACCCAAAGAAGCACACGCATGGACTATCACACGCGGAATGACCGCGCCCCAGGCGGCCGGAAAAATTCATACAGATTTTGAACGTGGTTTTATTCGTGCAGAAATAATTTCACCATCTGATTTTATTGAACTGGGCGGCGAAGTTGCGGTAAAAGAAGCCGGCAAAATGCGGCTTGTCGGTAAAGAATATATTATGCAGGATGGCGATATTTGTCATTTCTTGTTTAACAATTAAAAATATATAAAAAAGACCGGCTTTTGCCGGCCTTTTTTATATTGAAATTAACGTGTCGATTCGCGATTGTGCATCGGCAATTTTTGCATTTATATCGGCAATTTTGTCTGACACATCTTCGCCATTTAATAATTTTGCTGTTAATTCTTTTTTCTGTATATGCAGTGTTTCCAACCATTTTTGCAATTTTAACGATACTATATATTTTTCAGCCGCTTTTTCATCCATATTTATATCAGGCACATTTTCATCAAAATTTATATTTAATGTTGCCAAAAAATCACCATATCTTTCCGCAATTTGTGGATAATTATTTACAATAAAAATAACTGTGTTTTTTGTTATATCGTCAACAGTTGGCATATTGACACGTGGAATATTTTGCGAAATTTTTTTCCATTTATGCCAGTTGTTAAATATACGTTGTTTGTATTCTTGTTCATATTCAGTGCGTAAATTTACATCTGTGATTTTATCAGTTTTTTGCTTGATAAATTTTTCAGATTGACTGCGCCCACCCGGTGTGGATACATTAAATCCGGCATTTGCGATGTGCCACAAAAAATCAACCAATGGCGTTGCGTCATCTATTATTTTACGCATAGCGTCCGCGCCACCTGATTTTAATACCTCGTCGGGGTCTTTACCACCTGTGACAAAAGCAAATCGTACATCAGACGCATCGCGCAAAAAAGGCATAACAATATCACACGCCCGGGCGGCGGCTTTTTGTCCAGCCGTGTCCCCATCAAAACAAAATACAATATTACGATTTGCTTTGCATAACATTGCGATATGATCTTCGGTTAATGCAGTCCCCAATGGTGCAACAGTTTCCGGAAAACCATTACATTGCATTTGGATGGCATCTATTTGACCTTCGACCACAATGCTGCGATTTGCGCGGTGTATTGCGTCACGTGCGAAATTAAATCCGAATATAGTCCGTCGTTTATGAAATAATTCTGTATCTGTGGTGTTGATATATTTGGGTTCACTGCCGTCCAGGCTGCGGCCTGAAAAAGCAACAATTTGTCCACGTGCATTAAAAATCGGAAACATCAGTTTATCACGAAAAAAATCGTACATACCATAATCGCCGCGCCGACACATCCCAGTCGCCAATAAATTATCTTGTTTTACATTCACAAATTTATTTGCGATTACATTATTTTTAGGCGCATACCCAATACGATATTTTTTTATCATATCATCAGAAAAACCACGCCGACGCACATATTCCAACGCATGCGCGCCGGACACATCGAATAACAGTTTTTGATATATATCACACGCCCCAGACATGATTTGTATATAAGATTCTTCGCGTGCAACCTGTTCAGCGGGTTTGGGTTTATAGTCAGGCATTTTTAACCCGGCCTGGGCCGCCAATTCTGTGATGGCTGTTTTGAAATCCACATTTTCAGATTTCATAACAAATGAAATAATATCGCCATGTTCCCCACATCCGAAACAATGATAAAAACCTTTATCTTCATTTACGGAAAAACTGGGTGTTTTTTCATTATGAAATGGGCAACATCCCCAATAATTTTGACCCTTTTTTACCAAAGGCACACGGCGACCAACTATATCCACGATTGACAAACGTGTACGCAACTCGTCGGTAAAATTACGGTCGTATTTGGTCATTACTTACGCGAACCTTTTTTGAAACGCGGGGATGTTTTTTTATTGTTGATTAAATCTATGGCTTCGGACAAAGTTGGTTGTTCTTTTACCGAAACATTAACACGATTTGATGAAATGTACGCGCCATAACGCCCCGTCGGATAATAAAACACAGGTTTGCCAGTTGTTGGATTTTCACCCAAATTAACAGGTTCGACCTTTTTCACTCCATTTTCCAACAAATCACGCGCCACATCCAAAGTAATTGTATCAGATGTATATTGTTTGGCCGGCACATTTTTTTTACCATCCGTTACGTATGGCCCAAATTTTCCAATACGGAAAAAAATCCCATCACCCAAATCAACAGACGTATTGTGTGGTTTTTCTTCTTTTTTATCATCAGATGTTACAGCATCGGTATCACTTAAACGTGCGGTATAATCGCACTTTGGATAATTTTCACATCCGATGAACGCGCCATATTTTGATAATTTTATTCCCAATTTCCCGCCGCATTTCGGACATTTATCATTACCGTCCGGGAACAGGTGATTATACATAATTTCGTTTACAGTACTTATAATTTCAGATGTTTTAACATCTTGTGCGCCATCTATCATTGCCGATGTAGGTGTCCAAAACGCGCGCAAAGCGTCCAATTTATCACGTTTTCCATTTGACACATCATCCAATGTATCTTCTGTTTTTGCGGTAAAATTCACATCAACCAAATCATTAAAATATTTTGATAAATATGCCGCGATTACCCATCCGCCGGGGGTTGGATGAAAACGCCGTTGTTTATCTTGTTCGACATATTTTCTGTCGACAATGGTGCTCATAATTGCTGCGTATGTAGATGGGCGACCAATCCCCAATTCTTCCAATTTTTTTACCAGTGATGCCTCGGTATATCTTGCGGGTGGTTGGGTAAAATGTTGTTCCGGTAAAATTTCAGTAATGGAAATTTTATCCCCGATATTTAACGGTGGTAATTTTGCATCATTTACATCATCGGCGTCGTCTTTATCTTCTGTGTAAACACGCATAAATCCATCAAAGGTACGCGTTGTACCAACTGTGTGGAATACAGCAACATCATTATCTGTTTTTATATCAACCGCCACACTGTCGAATTCAGCATTTGTCATCTGGCACGCAATTGTGCGTTTCCAAATCAAATCATATAAACGTGCTTCATCCCCGGTGATTTCCGGCTTTTTTCCATCAAAATGAGTCGGGCGAATTGCCTCGTGTGCTTCCTGGGCATTTTTAGATTTTGTAACATATACATTTGGTTTTTGTGGTACAAATGTATCACCATAGTTATTTGTAATATATGCACGAATTTCTTTTACTGCATCAGCCGACAAATTTGTTGCGTCTGTACGCATATAAGTAATTAAACCTTGTTCGTATAATTTCTGCGCGGTTGCCATCGTGCGTTTTGATGAAAAATATAATTTACGCGCGGCTTCTTGTTGTAAAGTACTGGTGGTAAATGGTGGTGTTGGGCGACGTGAAGTTTTACGTTTGTCGATATCCAAAACGGTTGCGCCAATTTCAGGTTTACCGATTTTTTCCAAGATTTCATGCACATACGCGTTGTTTTCAATTGTCATTTTTTCGATTTTTTTATCACCAAATTTTGACAATTGTGCATTAAAATTTGCACCATCATGATTACATTTTGCACCCACAGACCAATATTCAACAGGCTTGAAACTTTCGATTTCGCGTTCGCGATCAACAACCAATTTAACCGCAACAGATTGCACACGTCCCGCACTGCGCCCCAAATTACGCCGCCACAGCAAAGGTGATATTCCAAAACCAATCAAATAATCCAACGCGCGCCGCACCAGATACGCATCAACCAAATTTTTATCTATCTCGCGCGGATGGGCGATTGCGTCCAGTACAGCGTTTTTAGTAATTTCATGAAATGCAACACGATAAACTTTTTTTCCATCCAACACATGTTTGGAATTTAATATATCCAGTATATGCCATGCGATAGCCTCGCCCTCGCGATCAGGGTCAGACGCCAGATATACCGCATCGGTTTTTTTTAATTCAGAAATAATTTGTTTAATTTGTTTTTCTTTACCCGGCATGATTTGCCAACGCATTGCAAAATCGTGCGCTGTATCAACACTGCCGTTTTCAGGAACCAAATCGCGTACATGTCCAACCGACGCAATAACGCGCCACCCGGCCCCCAAGTATTTTTCAATCGTTTTTGCCTTTGACGGAGATTCAACAATAAGCAAATTCATGATATTAACTTCCTTTGGCAGATAATTGTTGGTCTTTGTGAATATGCGCGTTCTGGCACAGGCCAAATCCAAACATCAGTGATAACAAACTGCTGCCGCCGTATGACATTAACGGTAACGGCACACCAACTGTTGGCATCAGCCCCAGAACCATGGATATATTTATAAAGTAATAAATAAAAAAGTTCAACATAAAACCAAAACACACCAATTGCCCAAACCGATTTCGGCATGTTTTTGCACATCTGAATAATACCAAAATTATAATTGTGTAAATTAACAGTAATGAAAACGCGCCCATAAATCCGAATTCTTCACCAAGCATAGTGAATATAAAATCAGTCTGTTTTTCTGGCAAAAATGATTGTTGTGATTGTGTGCCTGCCATATACCCTTTGCCCAACATTCCACCCGAACCGAACGCGATTTTTGCTTGGTTTATTTGATAACCTGCCCCGGTTGCGTCATGGTCTGGGTTGATAAACGTAATAATACGGTCTCGTTGATAGTCATGCAATCCCCCATACCACACCAAAGGCGCCGCCATCAGTCCCAAAATAATTGCGATAATAAACCATTTTTTTTGTGCCCCAACAATATAAAACATTCCAACTGTAATCATTCCCAATGACAATGCAGTTCCTAAATCTGGTTGGGCAACAATCAGCAAAAAAGGCACCAATAACATTGCCGCAGGTAAAGCATAATTTTTTAACTGCGATAATTCGACGGAATTCATCCACGCAAAATATCGCGCCAATGCCAACACCAGTGCTATTTTTATCAGTTCAGATGGTTGCACGTGAAAAAATCCCAGATTTAACCAACGTTGTGCCCCCATACCTGTATGTCCGACAAATGTAACCAAAATAATCAAAATCAGCGCCAACGCGTAAATCCAATATGCTGATTTAATCCATGTTTTAATATTTGTGAATGCCGCAAAGAAAAACACGCCAAAACCCAAAATAATTTTTACCAATTGTGAAAAAGCAAACGGCCGCCATGCGCCACCACCCGCTGAATACAACACAACAATAGATATTGCACAAATTAAACAAATTGGAATAAATAAAGCCCAAGAAAAACGGTTAAGTTTTTCAGGAAAACTCATCATATTGGCATTTGAAACGCGTGTTTGACGTGTTGCCATTTTATTTTTTATCCCCCAATAATACCCGCATAACTGTGGCCACAGTACGTCCAGCCATACCGCTGCCACCGGAATGTTCGGTTATTGCGCATACAACGTATTTTGGTTTATTTGTTGGTGCGTATCCAACGAATAAACCATGGTTACGCATATTCCATTTTAATTGTTCATTGGTTAAAACGCCACTTTCACGTTCGGCGCGTGAAATACTGCGAACTTGGGACGTACCAGTTTTACCCCCCATACGTGCACCATTAACATTTATTGCACTGCCTGCGGCGGTTCCCCCACGACGTGTAACCTGCTCTAAGCCGCGCAGGACTGCATCCACGTTCTTTTTTTGCAATCCCAAAGTTTCAAATTTTGGCGTGTCTGCGGTTAAAATTAAACGTGGCACAACAACACGATTTGATGCCGCGCGCGCCATCATGACCGCCAATTGCAAACAATTGGTTAAAATAAATCCCTGACCAATCCCAGATATAATTGTATCGCCGTGCATCCATCCATAACCAATGGCCTTTTCTTTCCAATATCTGTCTGGGATTATTCCCGGCATTTCCCGGGATAATATGCCATCCATATATTTTTGTGACAATCCCAGTTTAATTGCCATTTCTTTGATACAATCTATGCCGATACGCAATGCCAGTTGGTAAAAATAAATATCACAAGAATGTTTTAACGCACCGGCCAAATCCACCCATCCGTGTCCATGGTCTTCCCAACAATGGTAACGTCTGTCGCCATAATCCCAATATCCAGGACAGTGAATTTTTTCATTCGGTGTAATTGCCCCAGATTCCAACGCAGCCAACGCAACAACAATTTTGAATGTGGACCCAGGTGGATATAATCCTTCGATTGTTTTATTCATAAAAGGTTTCATATAATCATTACGTAACGAAGCAATATATTCTTCACCATCATCCGTTCCAAACATATTTGCATCGAAACTGGGTGCAGAAACCATCGCCAAAATATCACCATTTTCGATATCCAATGCAACCCCACATCCTGCGCGATGTTGCATCAAAGCATCATACATGGCCCTTTGAGCGGCATCATTTATGGTTGTTTGTAAATCCACCCCGGCAATTGCCGGCTTAAATTGTGTTTTATCTTCGCCTGTGATACGACCAACAGCATTTGTAATCATAACTGTTTGACCGGGGATTCCGGCCAGTTGCTCGTTAAATCTGCGTTCCAGACCGGTAATACCCGTGGTAAAAAAAGGTGTATTTGCGACCGGTGTATCTGGGTCGCCAACATATCCGAAAATCTGTGCGCCAGCCGGCCCCATTTCGTATTTGCGTGCATAACCATTACGAACATGTAACCCAGGTATATTTTTAGCCTGTAATTTCGCTAATTCATTCCAATCTGAATTTTCGCTGACCAAAATAGGTTGGAATGGTTGTTGCTTTTTTATACGTGCATAGATACGATCGATACGTTTTTTATTTAATTTTAATTCAGATGCGACAACAGATATAACATCATCTATATTTTTAACTTCTTCTGGGATTAAATAAATTCTGTATATTTGTGTATCGCGCGATATAGGTGTTCCGTTTTGGGATAAAATCCGTCCACGTTGCGGCATGTTAATTTGAATACGAAAAGAATTATTTTGGCTTTTTTTTGTATATTCATGATAGTTAAATAATTGCATTTGCAACATACGTAACACCAATGCAGACGTCAGCACAGCCCCCGCCGTTAAAAACAGCGCGCTGCGTCGATCAAATGTGCGTGCAACTTCTTTATCTATCATAATATACCTGTTTAATAACGGCTGTAATCGGTACGTACAGCGCGGATGTCCATGCAAATAACCATGTGGCGCGCATTAAATTTGAAACACTGAACCCAACAAGAGTCAAAATCAGTAACGCTGCGCCAAAAAACATCATAAATATATACAAAGCATTTTTTTCATTATGCGTCAAATCAAAAAAGTTTTGAAATCCGTACGCAGCATAAAATATGCAATACAGCGCGGTCCAATAAACCAATGTATTTAACTTGTAATCTGTTAAAAAACAAAACAAAATGGCAAACGGCACAAACCATGGTACAGGTCTTACAAACGAACAATAAAATATTGGGATAATCGCCAATATTCCGCCCGGGTTCCAAAAACTTGCAGACAACCGCCACAAAATAATCACTGTGACAAAAGGGAAAATATTACGTAAAAATTTTATAATTTTATCCCGTTTCATTTATATTCTTTTGTCCCATCAAAATCCAATACGATAACACGTGACAAAGTATTTGGTGTTACTATACGAACATCTGTATTTTCAATAATTTCACCAACACTGATGCCGTTTGGTAAAATTCCACTGATATTACTTGTAACCAATTTCAGACCAGGCGTTGGTTGAAAACCAGGGTCACTGAATAAACCAACTGTCGGTGTATTTGAACCATTACCCTGTAAAAAACCATATACGTCCGTCCCAGCAATACGAACAGCGATATTTGTATTTGTATCAGTCAGTGCCCGCACACGTGAAAACCGTGATGCAACATCGAATATTATACCAACCAAATGCCCATCAGTTGAAACAACGACCATACCCTTTTTTAATCCGTGCTGCGCACCTTTGTTGATAAAAAAAGTACTGTGATGAAATGCGGTATTATCGTATGTAACATCTGCGACAATTGCGCCATTTTGATAAGATTGAACAATGTTCAATTCCTGGGTTAATTTTTGATTTTCTGCAATCGCCACATCGCAAGCGTTTTTGTTACGCAAAGCCGCATCCAATTGTGCGCGCAGTTCTTCATTTTCAGTCCTTAAATTTGCCAATTCGCGCACATTTTCAATACCGTTACCAATGGCGCGTACAGGCCATGTTATAACATCACCAACCCAATTTGCGACCGGTAAAACAATATGCGCCAACCCATTCATCAACGCATAGTCAGGCTTTGCAATCATTATATATATAAACAACACCGGCAGCACCGCCGCCGCGGCGGCAGATTTTATAATAGTTTTTAATCTGGCAGATGTTTTATTTTGGTTCATGGCGTGGTAAGTTTAGACGTTAAAATCCAGATATTCAATAAAAACTTGATTTTTCATTTAATTATGCCAAAATAACACCTGTGTTAAACGCGCCGAAATGGCACAGGCATGCCATCAGGTGTAATAAAAAAGGATATAAAATGCCAAAATTAAAAACCAAGTCGTACTTGAAAAAGCGCGCATCTATGACTGCGACCGGTAAAATCCGCGTTGCCAGAAATGCCCACAAAAAACTGTTGCGTAATAAATCCAAGCGTGCAAACAAGGCTGGATCAAAACCACAGTATTTGAACGATAACATGAAGGGACAGGCGAAAATCTTGGCCCCGTATGGTTTGAAATAATTAAAGGGGGCAAGTTATGGCAAGGGTTAAACGCGGTACAACCGTAAAACAAAAACACAATAAAATATTGGCACGTGCCAAGGGTTACCTGGGCCGTCATCATTCGACATATCGTGCCGCCCGTGAAAAAACTGAAAAAGCGGGTCAGTACGCATATCGCGATCGTCGTGTGAAAAAACGCGAATTTCGTGGTTTGTGGATTGTGCGTATCAACGCCGCAGCGCGTGCAAATGGTATGACATACAGCCAATTCATGAATGGCCTGAAACGGGCCGGTGTTGCATTGGATCGCAAAGTATTGGCCGAAATGGCGTATGCAGGCGATGCAAACTTTGCAAAATTGGTTGAAACAGCAAAACGATTTACTGCCGCGGATGCTAAATAAGCCTTGGCGGTTGGTACTTTATTTTGTATTATAAAGCCGTCAAACGACGGCTTTATGTTTTTATAACATGGGGTAATGTTATGCAGAATCAGATAAAAAACGTAAAAACATTGGAAGAATTGCAGTCTTTATACACTGCAACTTTCGGAAAAAATGGCACTATGACGGCCAAATTAAAAAATATGAAAAATTTGGATAATGATGCACGTGCCGAATTAAATCGTGAAAACGCTGAATTGCGCGAATTATTCAAATCGCGCCAGACGGAAATTGAAAATGCGGTTATGATGGCGGCATTGGAATCCCAGAAATTGGACGCGTCGTTAAATCCATTGCCTGAAAATCGTGGCACTTTGCACCCATTAACAACTGCGCTGGCGGATATATCTTCTATCCTTGAATCTTTCGGATACGAAATGTGGGTCGGCCCAGAAATCGAAGATGATTGGCATAACTTTACGGCATTAAATACCCCGGAATATCATCCTGCCCGTGATATGCAAGACTCGTTTTTCTTGGAAAACGGCAACGTTATGCGTACGCAAACATCCGCCATTCAAATCCGCAGTATGGAACGCGTTGGCGCACCAATAAAAATGTTTGGCATTGGTGCCACATATCGCAAAGAAATGGATGCGACACACGGCCCAATGTTTCATCAAATCGAAGGTTTATACATAGATAAAAACATCACTATGTCTGATTTGTTTGCCGATGTGCGCGAATTTTTGAAACGATTTTTTGAAATGGATGATATTAAATTACGTATTCGGCCGTCTTATTTCCCATTTACTGAACCCAGTATAGAAATCGATATGATGTGGCGTGATAATAAATGGTTGGAAATCATGGGTGCAGGTATGGTACATCCAAATGTGTTGCGTAATTGTGGTATAAATCCAGATGAGTATCAGGGTTTTGCTTTTGGTTTTGGTTTGGACAGACTTGCGATGTTAAAGTACGGCCTGAACGACATACGTCAATTGTATGATGGTGATGTGCGCTGGCTGCAAAAAACAGGTTTTTAATTACGGGGGCGAAAAATGAAATGGACTTATGATTGGTTAAAAGATTATCTGGAAACAGACATGTCGGCCCAGCAAATTGCCGATACATTAACCCGTACTGGATTGGAAGTCGAAGATTTATCCGTGCCAACTGCACCAATTGCGGCAAAAATCGTTGAATGTACACCAATGGACGGCAGTGACCATCTGCATATTTTACAGGTCGATGATGGTTCGGGTACATTGCGCCAGGTTGTCTGTGGCGCGCCAAACGCGCGTGTTGGGTTGGTGTCTGCGTTGGCTTTACCGGGCTGTATAATTGACGGGCATGAAATTCACGCCGGCAAATTGCGTGGCGTTATGTCAAACGGCATGATGTGCAGCGCGCGTGAATTGGGCATCGGCGACGACCACAGCGGAATTATTGAATTGGACGCGAATACAAAAATCGGTTCGCCTGTATTGAATATGGAAACGGTTTTTGATGCAGGAATAACGCCAAATCGGCCCGATTATTTGGCGGTGCGCGGGATTGCGCGTGACCTGGCGGCATGTGGGGCCGGCAAATACATTGCGCCGAATGATACCGAATTAAAACCGGTAAAATCGGCACGCAGTGTAAATATCAAAACGGATAAATGCCCCGTGTATCAGTTCTGTGAAATTCATGGAATCACCGTTTCAGACAGCACACCGAAAATAAAATCGCGTCTGGGGGCAATTGGGATAAATCCGAAAAACGCGCCGGTCGATACAACAAATTATATTTGTTATGACATGGGGCAGCCGATGCACTGTTTTGATGCAGACGAAATCCATGGCGATATAACTGTACGCATGGCGACATCTGGTGAAAAATTTACAGACTTGTTCGGTGCCGAACATACTTTGTGTGAAACCGATATGGTAATTGCCGACGATGCAGGTATATTGGCATTGGCGGGTGTGGTTGGTGGCGCACGCGGTATGACAACCGAAAAAACAAAAAATATTATCTTGGAAAGTGCTTATTTTAACCCGGTATCAGTTCGTAAAACCGCAAAACGTTTGGGAATATTAACTGATTCTTCATATCGTTATGAACGTGGTATTGACCCGACTATAACCGGGATTGCGCTGGCGCGCGCGGCGGATATTATAATGGATGCCTGTGGTGGCGAAATTGTTGGAACTGGATTGGGTGGCGAATTGCCAACTGAAAACCGCAGCATTGAATACACGCCTGATTTGTTCAAAATAAAAACAGGTGTTGATATGTCGGCTGAAACCCAACGTGAAATTTTGGAAAATTTGGGATTTGTTGTCACAACACATGGCGATGTGTGGAAAATAACACCCCGCCCTGCCCGCGTGGATGTTGTGATTGCAGAAAATATAATTTCCGAACTTATTCGTATTTACGGATATGATAACATTGCAAATACAGCCAAACACACACCATCGGATTCTGCGCCGTATAATGATTATTTTATGCGCTTTAAGCATGAATTGGCATCGCGTGGCTTGAACGAGGCAAAATCATTCGGGTTCGGAAATTCAGAAATTGAACAAATAGTGTCTGATAAACCAATTGTTCGTATATCAAACCCAATAACAAAAGATATGGATACTGCGCGTAATAATTTGTTGGGCAATATGTTGTTATTCGCGCGTAACAATGAAAAGCGCGGATACCCAGATTTGAATTTGTTTGAATTGGGAACTGTGTTTGATGGGGATACGCCAAACGCGCAACATACACAAATTTGTATTGTTCGCACAGGCGATATTGCGCCACGCCATTGGACGCATCGTAATCGCGCCACAGACATTTATGATGTCAAAGCGGACTTGATTGCATTGCTGCATGGACAAAACTTTACAATTGCATCGGATAACCCGCCACGTTGGGCGCATCCGTTCAGATATGGCGCGGTGATGCAGGGCAAAAAAAAGATTGCTGAATTTGGACAGTTACATCCGTCTGTTGCACGTGCGTTAAAGATAAAAACAAATGTTAATATCGCGATAGTTGATGATGTTGAAAACTTGCCGGGAATTCGCAAAGTTCATGAACCGAAATTGTCTGAATTTCAACCGATAACGCGTGATTTTGCGTTCGTTGTGGATTCGGCAACGCCGGCTGAAAAATTAACATCTGTCGCGCGATGTGCTGATTCGCGTATAACAGATGTTGTTGTATTTGACGCATTTGATTTGACGGATGGAAAAAAATCGATTGCATTTACTGTAACGATTACACCAACCGACAAAATGTCTGACACAGATTTGCAAAAATTACAAACAGATGTCATTGAAAATGTAGAAAAGAAATGTAACGCAAAAATTCGTGATAAATAAACACAAAAAAACACCGGCATTTGCCGGTGTTTTTTAATGTTTTTTTATACTGTTTTATCCGGCGCATTACACCAACGTGCAACCGGACATTCGCCGCATTTTGGTCGCAGTGCACGACAAATATAACGGCCATGTAAAACCATTACATGATTTACAATTGGATGATATTTTTTTGGAATGATTTTTAATAATTGTTCCTCGACTTTTTCTGGGGTATTTGCATCGGCCCCAACCCAAGCATACCGATGTGCATTGCGGAAAACGTGAGTATCAACACCTATGTTTGGCGCACCCCATAAAACATTCATTATAACATTTGCGGTTTTTTGCCCGATGCCCGGCAATTTCATCAAAGCATCTCGATTATGATATTTTTTTGGAAATTTATAATTATCATCCGCACCATTTGTATCATTCATTAACGCCGCCGCCAACCCCATGATACTTTTTGCCTTGTTGTTAAAGAAAGACAGTACACGAATGTGTCGCTTTAATCCATCTTCGCCCAATGCAATCATTTTAGCGGGCGACGGGGCGACGCGGAATAATTCGGGTGTGACCTCGTTTACTTTTTTATCGGTTGCCTGGGCGGATAAAATAACCGCCACAGCAAATGTGAATTCATTCACAGAATACAACTCCGACCGGATTGACATATCAACCACGGTCGGGACATGTGTGAAATAAATATCGGGCGTCAAAGTCATTTTAATCCGCAAAAACAAACCCAGCCAAACGCCCTTCGCACAAAGTCTGGCAATTTGCCGAACATTCGTTACGAACTGCATCTTCACTGTCACCACTGATTTCGACGGTATCAACCCATACATTTTCATGGGTTGCGTCGGACGCAAAGCATAAACAGCGTGATGTATATTGTTTTGATTCCTGGCGTTCGTCACGAACCACCTGGCCATCGACGGTTGCGAAACTGGCCGAATAACTTTCAGATACACCAATACCCGCACATTGTGATGTTATTACAACGTCGCGTTCTGCGGCATCCAATGTACCGACATAGAACCCAACCATGAACACCAACAACATACCGATAACGCCTGCCATCCAATGCAACGAACTGTGTATATGCATAATATCCTCCTTTTTTATGCTTTTTCGATATTAACAGACAAATCATAACCCTCGATGGATGTATTATACACCCCGTTTTCATTTTGCGACATATTTTTTATCAACGCGTCACGCATAATACGATCACGGTGTTGTTCAATAGCCGCCGCCAAAGCAGGCGCAGCACTGTATGTCATGTTAATACGGTCAGACACATCCAAACCGATTGCTTTGCGCGTGTCTTGGATAAAACGCAACGCGTCATTTGCCAAACCTTCGGCAACCAATTCAGAATTTATTTCTGTATCCAACACAACCACGGCGGTGTTGTCGGGCAACGATGCACCAGTCACACCATCGCGCACAGTCAAGCGATTTTCAAATTCGTCCGCGTTCAATGTGTATTCACCGACATCCAGTGTATTGCCCGAAATCGTGTATTCACCGCGTTTTACCGCCGGTATAATTTCGCGCAACGCCCCACCCAATCGCGCACCAATTTTTGGCGTAATCAGATATACGAACGCATCCGCGACATCACTGTAACTGTCCGTAAATTCGACGGATTTAACATTTAATTCGTCGCGAATAATATCGCTGTACGCGGATAAATCAGTTCCCGCCACAGTCAATTTTGCCAACGGCAAACGATTACGCAATTTATATTGTTCGCGCAATTGTTTTCCGACGGATACAATCATTTGTACGCGCCGCATATCATCAACAATTTTTTTGTCGTATTGCGCGGCGGTCGGGAACGATTGCAAATGTACACTTTCCCCGCCGGTTAAATTGCGATAAATATAATCAGATATAAACGGCGCAAACGGTGCCAACGCGCGGCATAAATTTGTCAAAACATGATACAGTGTATCAAACGCATCCTGGTCTTCGTCCCAGAAACGCGCGCGCCCGCGGCGGATATACCAATTGTTTAACACATCCAGAAATCGTACGAATTCTTTTATCGCCGCGTCTGGTTTGTATTCGTCCAGCGCATTTCCAACAACGGCGACCAATTCGTTTAATTCTGCAATTATGTATTTATCCAGTGCATTATCGGACGCGCCCGCATCGTGTGCGGTAATATTGCCCGCGTTCGCATACAGTGTAAAGAAATGGTACGCGTTCCACAATGGGGTCAAAATAGTTTTTGTTGATTCAGCAAAAACGCGGCCCTCTTTATCAACGGGAACTGGTTCGGCCTTCATAAAATTAGACCCCTGGATAAACAGACGAATTGCGTCCGCACCGAATTGTTCTATTTGTTGTTCCGGGTTCACAAAGTTTTGCAATGATTTTGAAAACTTCTTTTTGTTTTCGTCAACAACCATACCGTTTGCGGAAACCGTCTTGAACGCCGGGCTGTCAAACAAAGCCGTCGCCAAGACCATCAAAGAATAAAACCAACCACGCGTTTGATCTTGGCCTTCGATAATATAATCTGCCGGGAAAGTATCTGCAAATTTATCGGCATTTTCGAACGGATAATGCAGTGACGCCCACGGCATAGACCCAGATTCCACCCAACAATCCAAAACATCTGGAATGCGTGTCCATCCGTCTTTGGTTAATTTATCCAACGTCGGCCGATGCAGGTCATCTACCTTTTCGCCAAAGAAATCTTCAATTTCCGCAACCGAACCAAACACTTTATATTCGCCGTCTTTTTCCCATATCGGCAGTGGCGTTCCCCAAAAACGATTGCGTGACACAGACCATGGGCGTGCGCCTTCTATCCACGTGCGGAAACGCTCGCCGGCCGAAGTCCAATGCACTTTGTTATTATTTGCAATCAGTTTTTCGCGGATTTTTGGCACATCTATATACCAAGAATCAGTCGCGCGATAAATTAACTTTTCCTTGCTGCGCGGGCTGTATGGATAACTGTGCTTGTGCTGTTCTTTTTTCACCAGATGTCCATTTTCACGCAGATGCTGGATTATTTTTGGATTGGCAACGAATATATTTTCGCCGGCCCAATCACGCACAGTTTCATCAAAGTTTCCATAACTATCAACATTTAACAAAACCGGGAATTTTGGGTCGATATTTTTCGCCGCCCAAAAATCGTCTTCGCCGTACGCGGGCGCTATATGCACGATTCCGGTACCGTCCGCATCCGATACATAATCAGCGGGTATGATTTTATATAACAAATCAGACGTGCCCGCATAGTAATCAAACAACGGTGTATAACGCAAACCAACCAATTCAGTCCCCATAACTGTACCGATTTTTTCTGCGTTTTCGAATTGTTTTGCATACGCGGCCAGTCGCGATTCAGCAATGATATATACCGCGCCATCACTGTCACGCATACGCAGATATTTCATATTTGGATTTACCGCCAGCGCAGAATTTGCCGGCAATGTCCATGGCGTTGTTGTCCATGCCAACGCGCGATCGCCTGTTTCCAATTCAAACCAGACTGTAATTGCATCATCAACAACATCCATATATTCACTGGATGCCTCGGAATTGGATAACACGGTCCCCAATTTCCAATCATATGGATTAACGCGAAAATCTTTGTATAACAGCCCGCGGTTATATAATTCTTTGACCGCCCATATAACAGATTCCATGTAATTTTTATCCATGGTGCGATAACCATAACCGTCACCCACATCAACCCAGCGACCTATGCGTTCGATAAAGCGTTCCCATTCATGTGTATAAGTCAAAACATCTTTGCGACACATATCGCAAAAAGCGGCAATTCCATCGGTTGCGACAATATCTTTGGCCTGGCGTCCTTGCTTTTTTTCAACCGAGATTTCGGCCGGCAAACCATGGCAATCCCACCCCAGTTCGCGCACAACATGGCGACCACGCATAGTTTGATAACGCCCAACCATATCTTTGACGGCGGACACACCTAAATGCCCCCAGTGCGGCAAACCATTACCAAACGGTGGCCCGTCATAGAATGAAAACGGATGTCCCAATTTTGTTTTGTTCAAAGATTTATGAAAAGTATCGTCATTGCGCCAAAATTCCAACGTTTCACGTTCCAACGCTGGGAAATCTGCCTTGGGTTCTGTTTTTGGGTACGCCATTTTAATATGCTCCTTTTGCGCGATTATAAAAAACGGGCGCCCATGCGCCCCAGCCACGTGCAGAAGCGCATGTGCCAGTTTATCTTATAATAATTATTGCCGTGTTATTCATGTTTATTTTATTCCTGGTGCCGGTTATAGGACTTGAACCTACGACCCCCTCATTACGAATGAGATGCTCTACCAGCTGAGCTAAACCGGCGCATGCGCATATCTTAGTATATGTTTTTATGGATTTCCAGTACTAAATTTATATAAGATTTCAATCTTGTTGATATATAACTTATGTATGCGTATAGATGTAATATATAGATATACAACTACTTGTATTTGTGGATTTTTTCCTGCATAATAAATCCAGAACCCACGTTAATGTGGCGTTCGGACTGTGATAAGTCCATATCTGTTCGGTGCGAAAGCATCGTTATCTGGTGTAATGGTGTTTTTGCACCGTTATATCCCCGACATTTGGTCGGGGGGCCGTTGGTATACAACAGGTTTTACCAAAAACAGCGGAATCATCTAACAGATATGATTTATCAACTCCCCGACCGCCAAAAATATGTGGCGGTTTAACTTTTTTATAAAAGGAAAAAATATGAAAAAAATAATTCCTGTTGCATTATGTGCTGCATTTTTACCTGTGTATGGCTTTGCTGCGGACGCAACAACCAATACAACAAGTATATTTGATAATACCAGATTTTTTATTGAATACGGCGCATCGATATTTTCCAGCACTGGAACAAAAGAAAAACTGGATGGTGAAACGTTATCAGATGTTGATACAACATCGGTAAATACTGGCACATCACTATCCATTGGTGCTGATTTTGATGGGATTCAATTGGCTTTTACTCCATCGTATTCAGATCAAGAAAGTATGTCGGTTACAGATTTAAGCTTGCAATTATTCGTTCCATTTATGGACACTAAATTACAACCATTTGTTTCATTATCTGCTGGTATTGGATTTGTCAGCATTGATTCATTAGATGTTGATAATGAAATTGGTTTCAGTTATGGCATCGGTGCCGGAGTAAAGTACACATTTAATGACAATATGTATGTCAAGGTTGGTCTGGAATACGCTGGTGCATCATTCAGTTTTGATGTATATGGGTATGATGCGGATATTAGTGCATCTGGATTCGGTTTAACGACCGGATTAGGGTACAGATTTTAATAATAAAAAACACCGGCATTTGCCGGCAAAAACCGGTAAAAATGACGTATTATGAAAATTACATAAATATTATATGAAAAAGCCGGCATTTACCGGCTTTTTTTGATGTTTTTAATTGCCGCATTTTATTTTGCGTAAAACAACCATTATGCCGGCCGGTGTCATACCCGGAATGCGCCCCAGGTCGGCGATATTTTCCGGCCGCGTGGCGGTTAATTTTTCCACCAGTTCGTTGGTTAATCCCGGCAAACCCCGGTATTCAAAATTGACTGGTATTTTTAATTCTGCGTCACGCCGGTATGCCGCGATTTCGCGTTCGTTGCGCTGGATATACCCGGCATAGAATTTATCGTTTTCGCGAATTTTATCGGCGCGATATGCGTATTTTTCATCCCGCGCAGACGCATCCAACATCCCAAGTTCAACCGCCATATCCCCCAGTCGCGCAATTGCATTATCCGCCCGCAGACGTAACCGATATTCCGCACGTGATGTAAACATCCGATATGGTTCATCCACCCCCAGTGTTGTAATATCGTCAATCAACACACCAATCATCGCGTTTGTTCTGTCCAGTTGCATCTGTGCCAACCCCAACGCACGCGCGGCGGCGTTACAGCCCGCAACGATGCCTTGGGCGGCGGCCTCTTCATATCCAGATGTGCCGTTAATTTGCCCGGCAAAGAATAATCCCGGAATATCTTTGGATTCCAATGTGTCGCGCAGCGCGCGTGCGTCAATTGTGTCATATTCAATCGCGTAACCATACCGCACGACGCGCGCGTTTTCCAATCCTGGAATTGTGCGAATCCACGCGTCTTGGACATCTGCGCCAAAACTTGTGGAAATACCGTTGGGGTAAATTAAATCACTGCGTATTCCCTCGGGTTCCAGAAAAACATGGTGCGATGTGTGTTCGGGAAAACGCATAACCTTGTCTTCTATACTGGGGCAATACCGCGGGCCAGTGCCACGAATGTCGCCGTTATACATCGGCGCATTAAGGATATTTTCACGAATTAAATCATGCGTTTTTTGTGTCGTGTGCGTTATATAGCAAACGGCATCATAATTATTTGTCGGATTTGGTGCGCTGAACCAATCGTGTGGCGCGTCGCCCGGTTGCACTTCGCACACAGAATAATCTATGGACGATTTGTCGATACGCGCGGGTGTGCCTGTTTTCAGGCGCATAATTTTGAACCCGGCCGCCACCAAAGCCCCCGATATATTTTCATCCGCCGCCTGGTATTCACCATCGTCCATGATGCGACCAGATGAAATTTTTTCGACCCCGCGTGTTACCAAGCCATTCAAAAAAGTCCCCGTGGTCAATACTATTGCGCGCGCGGCATATTCGCTGTTGATGCACATTTTCGCGACGTCCAGCGATTTAACTATTTCAAATTGCACGGTTAAATTCGGATAATCACGCAATATTTTAACGATTTCATTATGATATAATTCGCGATCGATTTGTGCGCGCAGTGCCTGGGTTGCCGCGCCATGTGATGCGTTTAACGTACGAAAATGAATTCCGGCCGCGTCCGCCGCGCGCCCCATAATTCCGCCCAGTGCGTCAATCTCAGCCACCATTTGTGATTTGCCCGGACCCCCGATAGACGGGTTGCACGACATAGCCCCCAAATCAGATTCGCGTTGGGTTATCAACAATGTACGCGCACCGCGCCGCGCAGATGCACATGCGGCCTCGACCCCGGCATGTCCGCCACCAATAACGATTACATCAAATGATTTCATTTATTAAAAACGTCCCATACCGCCGTTAATATGTAATACCTGGCCATTTATGTACGATGCATCGTCTGACGCCAAAAACACGCAAGCGGCCGCAATATCATCTGGTTCGCCAAAACGGCCGGCGGGTATTTGTGCCAAATAAGTCTTTTTCAAATCATCGGACAAAACATCGGTCATAGGTGTTTTGATAAATCCCGGTGCGATACAGTTTGCTGTTATGCCACGGGATGCAACCTCGGCCGCGATGGATTTAGTCATCGCAATCATTCCGCCCTTGGACGCGGCATAATTCGCCTGACCTGGGCCGCCGATTGCACCGATAATGGACGCCATGTTGATAATACGCCCGTTGCGTTGTTTCATCATGGGCATAATAACCGCGCGACACATCTTGAAACAAGACCGCAGATTTGTGTTAATAACATCATCAAATTGCTCGTCCGTCATACGCATCAGTAATGTATCTTTGGTAATGCCGGCATTATTTACAACAATATCGATTTTTCCGGCCGCCTCTATTGCGGCATTAACCAAATCAACCGCGCCGTTATCAGCCGCCAAATCGATTGGAATTTTGACATAAGAATCATCGAATTGCGCATTTAATTTATCCATGCTGCGCCCAGACACAACGACCGTCGCGCCTGCATCTTTCATACGTTTTGCAATTGCGCCACCAATACCACCGGTTGCGCCAGTAATCAAAGCAACTTTGCCATTTAATTCAAACATTTTATATCTCCAATTTTCTTGATGTCATATCGGGACAAATACGCGGTGTTAATCCAGTTAAGACGGAACCAGGTCCAACCTCGACGGTTTCGGTTATACCTAACTCGTGCATTTTTAACACAGATTCGCGCCAACGCACGCCATGTGTAATCTGATATACCAACACTTCTTTTATCTCAGCCGGGTCAGACATCGGCGCAGCGGTTTTATTCGAAATCAAAATTGCGTTTGGTGTTTTGATTTCTATTTTTTCCAATGCTGCACGCATTTCATCCGCGGCAGGTGCCTGGATACGACAATGAACGGGTACAGACAAAGCCAACGGCATTGCGCGTTTTGCGCCCGCCCCTTTGGCCAATTCCAGTGTTTTTTCAACAATATCTTTTGCGCCTGAAACAACAACCTGGCCGGGGGAATTATCATTTGCAACATCGCAATCTGTTTGTGCGCAAATTTCGCGGACTTTTTCAATACCCAATCCCAATATAACTGCGGTCAGACCCGCGCCAACCGGCACTGCGCGCTGCATAGCATCACCACGCAGACGCAACAATCGCGCCGCATCGCCAACCGATAAAGCCCCCGCCGCACACAGCGCGGTATATTCACCCAACGAATGCCCCGCAACATATTGTGTTAATTCAACGTTTGATGCACGTAACATCGCAATGGATACGGCCATAATTGCAGGCTGGACATTGGTAGTTAATGTTAATTCATCCATTGGCCCGTTAAAAATAATATCAGATAATTTTTGATTTAACGCGTCATCAACCTCGTCAAATACGGCGCGCGCGACTGGATTATTGTCGTATAAATCTTTGCCCATACCAACGGATTGAGAACCCTGGCCTGGGAAAACCAGCACAGAAGACATTTGTACTCCTTTTATTAAACGTCTGGGGTATTATAGAATTGAAATGCGCCGTGCGCAAATATTATCTGACGGGCACGATTTTGTCGATGTTTTTTACTTTGTCTGTATCGCGCCGCATTGAAAACTCGCACCCACAGTATTTTTGCCGATAAAAATCAGACGCACGATTTATCTCGCACCGCAACCCCTCGTCCCATTTAATGGGAATGTATTGGTCAGACAAAGCGGAATACCCTGCTCTATCTACTTGGGATTGGTCTTTGTGGCGTGATACCCCGAATACAGACGTAACCGCATCATAACCATGCTCGGCCGCCCACCGGCGCGCGTATTCAAATCTGAATTTGAAACACGCGCTGCACCGCACACCGCGTTCGGGGGCATCTTCCATCCCGCGTACTGCGTCGCGCCATGCCGCGTGGTCATATTCGCCGATGGCATATTTTACCCCCATTTTTTCACAGTACCGTATTTGTTCTGCCAATCGTTTATCATATTCGGCGGCCGGGAAAATATTTGGGTTAAAAAACAACACAATAAAATCATCCACCCCAGGGATTTGCCCGTCGGCCAGTTGTTTTATCGCGCCCGCGCTGCACGGCGCACAGCAAGACATTAAAACCAGTTTCATTTGTTGTTGTACACCACGCCAATTTTTGTGTCTGTCGGCAATTCGATGATATTTTTATCATCGTCGCCCACGCCAACCTCGGCCGCACTGCATAACATGCCGAATGATTCAACACCCGCAACCGTGCGTTGAACAATGGGCTTTTTTGCACCGGGTAATTTTGCACCAATTGGCGCCAAAACACCAACCAAGCCAACACGTACATTCGGCGCACCACACACAATTTGCAAATCATGATGTTCGCCATCATCAACAGTCAGTATATGCAAATCATCGCGTGTCGGATGCGTTTTGACATCCACAATTTTTGCCACGATTGGTTTTGGCGTGTCATTGGTTTTCGGTACGTATTTTTGTATTAAGTCCGCAACCGTTTCATCATCTATGCGTGAAAACAGGTTTTCAGGCACGACAAATCGCGTGCCATCGGCCACACGCGGCGCATATTCGTCCGGCCAAGATAAATCCAAATCCGAATCTGTGAATACGGCGCGGATTTTTTTCGCAGCGTTTGGTATAAACGGCACAGACACACGCGCATACAAATCAATCAGTTGGAAACACTGATTCAACACCGCGCCCGCCGCATCCATATCACCGCCTTTAACCAGCGCCCACGGTTCGCGCACGGTCATATATTCGTTGCCAATCGCATACAGCCCGCGCAGCGCAACAATTGCATTGCGGAATTCGCACTCATCCAGCGCATCGGTCAATTCGCGCAATTTTTCGTTTATTTGTTTTTCCAACGCCGCATCACGCGCACCGGCGTTTGGCACAGTATCGCCAAAGTTTTTATTTGTTAATTTGCAAACGCGCGATACAAAATTGCCCAACATACCGTTCAAATCTTTATTCACAATATCTGCGAAACGTTCGAAAGTGAAATTAGTATCATCCGTTTCCGGTGCCGATGCCATCAGCGCATATCGCCACGCGTCCGCCGGCGCGATTGAAATCGCATCATCCAAAAACACGCCGCGATTTTGTGATTTGGAAAACTTGCCGCCTTCAAAATTCAAGAAATTCATAGCCTTTAACTGATCGACAGTTTTCCAATTATCCGCCAAAGCCAATTGTTGTTCTGGGAATAAAACGGCGTGGAATTTCACGTTGTCTTTGCCCATAAATTGCGCATAATGACAATCTGGATTTTTCCACCAAGACGCCCAGTCATCGGTTGCGGCCTGGGATATAGAAACATAGCCCCACGGCGCATCAAACCATACATAGAATACTTTATTTTCATACCCCGGCTTATTTACCGGCACGCCCCACGATAAATCACGTGTAATGGAATAATCCAACAACCCTGTTTTTTGCCATCCGTACGCGATGCTTTTCGCAGTTTTTGACCATCCATCCGAATGAGTTTTTAACCAATCATCCCACAGTTTTTGTGCCTTGGCCGCCAAAAAGAATAAATTTTTTGTCGGGCGCAGTTCTATATTCGTGCTGCCTGATATAGTACTGCGTGGGTTTAATAATTCTTCGGCCTCGTACGTTGCGCCACATTTATCGCATTGGTCACCACGCGCGTTTTCATAACCGCATTTCGGGCAAGTCCCCTCGATTTGTCGGTCGGCCAAAAACATATTGTCATCGACCGAGAAAGGCTGTAACGTTTCGCGTTCGTCGATCAAGCCCAATGTGTCCAGACGTGTAAATAAATCCTGGACCAATTTTTCTTGTAATTGGGTATGTGTGCGGCCGTACAGGTCAAATGATAATTCAAAATCACGTACCGCGCGCAGATGCTTTTCGTAATATTTATCGGTGTATTCCAAAATGGGCATATTTTCTTTTATCGCGCCGACCGCGGCGGGGGTACCATGTTCGTCTGCGCCACAGACATATAATACATCGCGTCCGCGCGCACGGCAGAAACGTGCATATACATCGGACGGCAACCAACATCCCACCAAATGCCCCAGGTGTAATTCACCATTCACATATGGTAATGCGGATGTAATTAAATATTTTTGTTTTTTGTTATTCGTTGTCATGTGTTTATACCTTTTATTAAAACAATATGGGCGCCCAACGGGGCGCCCAGGAATCCCGTCAGAAATTTTGATTAAGATTATTTATACATTCGCATCATTTTTTATAACTTTATTTTTTATTATACCTTGTGGCTTGCCACCCGAAGCATTCCGTGAATGGGCAACTTACAACCAAATAGCCCTGCGAATAGGTGGCTTGCCACCCGAAGCGTTTCGCGAAGGGTGGTGGGTGGTATTGGACTCGAACCAACGACCTTTACGATGTCAACGTAACGCTCTAACCAACTGAGCTAACCACCCAAAACCGTTTCCTGGTGATTTGTCCATGAAACCAGCGACCTTTACGATGTCAACGTACGCGGCTTACCAACTGAGCTAACCACCCAAAACTATTACAAAGCGCACAAATTATACCAAACAAATTTCAGATTGCAATATTAAATTGTTTTTATTCGGCTTTATTCGATTAAAACACACATTTGACTTTGTCATTCCCAGGCGACGTGTCGCGTGGGTGATTGGGGCGTGTGTGTGGGGAAATACGTGACTAGTCACTTAGTCCCTTAACTTGTCATTCCCGCGCCCGGGGTCCCCGCAAATACGAACGTATTTGTGGGGTGGTTAAGGCGGGAATAGGGTCTATTAAATTTGTTATGTGGATTACATATAAATAAAAACACAACGCTGAATTATTCCCCTGATTAAATAACTAATAACAACCCAAGCCCTATTCCCGCCTGCGCGGGAATGACAAACATAGTAAATACGTGATTATATTTTATACATCGACCATATTTTTTATATATTCATCCAGCCCGACGGCCAAATCATCCCAATTGGGATTCATTGTTTCTATTAACCTATATTTCCAAGCGCGATTCCATTTTTTTAATATCTTTTCGCGTTTTATAGCGTCGTCTATGTATTTGTAATGTTCAAAATATGCCAACTTATCAATTTTATGTGTTTTTGTATATCCGCGAATTAACCCCATTTTATGTTCTATCATACGGCGTTCCAGATTATTTGTAACGCCAATATAGGTTGCCTTGGCGCGTTCATTAAATAATATATAAACCCAGAAATGATATTCTTTCATATAATACAGAGTATAAAAAATACTCTTATATAACAATAATTTTAGTTCATAAATATAACGAAAATTTTTAACAAAAACACCGGCGATTGCCGGTGTTTTTTTATTTCTTTTCTTTTTCAGATTTCAAATAAGATTCCAACCAATGATTATCAAAATTCAGCGTTTTTACATCGCGATTTTTTAATAATTTTTGCTGTAACGGAATCGTTGTTTTTACGCCTTCGATAACAAATTCGTCCAACGCACGTGTTGCACGCATTATGCACGCCGGCCGCGACGGCGCATGCACAATCAATTTTGCAATCATAGAATCGTATGTCGGCGGAATAGTGTATCCTGTATAAACGGCACTATCCACGCGCACGCCCATCCCACCCGACGGCGCATACAGCGTTATTTTGCCCGGATTTGGGATAAAGTTTTCTGGGTCTTCGGCATTTATGCGGAATTCAATCGCATGACCGTGTGGAACGACATTAGATTGCGTATATCCCAATTTTTCACCGGCCGCGACGCGAATCTGTTCGCGCACCAAATCAACACCATAAACCATTTCAGTAACAGGATGTTCAACCTGCAAACGCGTATTCATTTCCAAGAAATAAAATTTGCCATCTTCGAACATAAATTCGAACGTACCCGCATTGACATATCCCATTTTTTTTGCGGCGTTTTTACAGATTTCAATCATATCGTCGCGCTGTTTCTGGGTCAGAATTGCGGCGGGGCATTCCTCCATAACTTTTTGATTTTTGCGTTGCAGCGAACAATCGCGTTCGCCAAAAATCACAACATTGCCATGTGTATCGCCCAATACCTGGAATTCAATATGACGCGGATGCAACAATAATTTTTCCATATACAGTGTATCATCGCCGAATCCAGATTTAGCCTCGTTCTTTGTCATTTGAAACGCTTCGGCCATCTGGTCGGCATTCATAACCGGACGAATGCCGCGCCCACCGCCACCTGCGGCGGCCTTTAACATAACGGGATAACCGATTTTTTCGGCCCACGCATACGCATCTTCCAACGTTTCAACCGCGCCATCAGACCCCGGCACAACGGGCAATCCGCATTCGATAGCGGTGCGTTTTGCATTAACTTTATCGCCCATTTTTTCAATCATGGCGGCCGACGGCCCAATCCAGATTAAACCATGTTGTTCAACTTTCTGGGCAAAATCTGCACGTTCGGATAAAAATCCGTAACCCGGGTGAATTGCGTCCGAATTGGTCAATAACGCCGCGGTTAAAATCGCAGATTCATTCAGATAAGAATCCTTGCTGGGGCCCGGACCGATACACACAGATTCGTCCGCCAATTGTACATGCATGGCGTTTTTATCGATGGTTGAATATACTGCAACCGTGCGAATACCCATATCGCGGCACGCGCGAATAATACGCAGCGCGATTTCCCCGCGATTGGCAATCAAGACTTTTTTTATTTGAGACATTTTTTTAATTATTCAATAACAATAATCGGTTGATCGAATTCCACGGCTTGGCCATCGGAAACCAAGATTTCTTTTACCACGCCGTCTTTATCAGATTTAATCGGGTTAAATGTTTTCATGGCCTCGATTAAAGCGACCGTATCGCCGGCCTTGATTTGTGCGCCGACCGATGTAAATGGCTTTGCGCCGGGCTCCGGGGCCAAATAAGCAACGCCCACCATTGGCGATTTTAACGCATAACCATTAACGGCATTTTCGCCGCCGGCCGGTTCGCTGTTTGTGTTTTTGGATTCAGCCGCCACCGGAAAATTCGGCATAGCAACGGCGGCCGCCTGCTGTTTAGACAGGTGAATATGTTTGCGATAAACGCCAAACAAAAACTGGCGTTCCAAATCCAATTCAGTAATCCCCATTTCATCCATTATTTTCGACATAGACTCAACGGTTGCACGAAATGACATTTTTAATCCTTTGTTATATATCCATACTTTCTTTTATATCAGAATTTGTCCTGAATTTCAACGTAACTGAAATTCTAGCACAATCGGCGCGCATGTCAAGGAACGGGATCATACCCAAATCCACCGCCCGGTCGACAGCGTAAAATTCGTCGCAATCCCATAATTGTCCCGCGCCAAACACCATATTTTGCGATTGCAGTTGCGGTATATTCGCTGCACGTTGGGGTAAATCGGCACGCCGCGCGCCCACCAATAAATGGTGATATGCACAATTGGTACATTCGCACCAACGATACAGCTATCTTTTGAAAAATGTTATTTTTTTGTCGCATTTAATTTTTTGATATATGCCAAAGCCTTGCGCATGGCGGTACGCCCCGCATCGCGGGTCGCATTCAATATGCCGTGACGTGCAACGAAAACATAATCCAGGTTGTCGCACAACAAATCTTCGTGATGCCGAATCCAATCACGCAGCAAACGTTTTGCCCGATTGCGATGCACCGCCAATTTGAACGTGCGCTTTGTCGCGGTAATTCCATATCGCGCGTCGCCTGGGAATTTAGTCGGCATTCCACGCACATAGAAAAATTCACTTTGCGCGTTTATATCATTTTCACCCAGCAAAAAATCTTCATGTTTTTTAATAGTATTTCGCATAACGACGGTAATATTACCATAATATCGGCATAATCAAATAAAAAAGCGCAAAATTATGTGGCACGCGGCTTGATTTTTTAATAATCACGTTTTATAGTGCAAAAAAATTCGATACATCACAATATTTGGGGGAAAATATGTATAATTGGCTGATGAAGTTTTTTTCTGCGGATATGGCCATAGATTTGGGCACGGCAAATACGTTGATTTATGTCAAGGGTCGCGGAATTGTTTTGAATGAACCATCCGTGGTTGCGGTGGCTGAAAACCGCCTTTTGGGGCGCAAAGAAATTTTGGCCGTCGGGACCGAGGCTAAACAAATGTTGGGCCGTACGCCTGGGACTATATCTGCGGTGCGTCCGTTGCGTGACGGGGTTATTGCGGATTTTGAAGTGGCCGAAGAAATGATTAAATACTTTATCCGCAAAGTTCATCGTAAAAATCCATTGGCCGCCCCGCTGATTATTATATGTGTGCCGTCATGCGCGACCCAGGTGGAACGCCGCGCTATACAAGAGGCTGCCGATGCCGCCGGCGCACGCAAGGTTTATATTGTCGAAGAATCAACTGCCGCCGCAATTGGTGCGGGATTGCCGGTGGAAAAACCCGGCGGTTCAATGGTGCTGGATATTGGTGGCGGCACGACCGAGGTTGCAGTCCTGTCGCTGGGCGGGATTGTATATTCAAATGCAGTGCGCACCGCTGGCGACCAAATGGATTTAGATATCATCGATTTTGTGCGCAAGAATAAAAATTTACTGATTGGTGAAAATATGGCCGAAGATATTAAAAAACGCATTGGCACGGCCATTTCACCAAAAGACAAGGCCAACGAATTAACCATGAAAATAAAGGGGCGTGATTTGCTGTCGGGTACCCCGCGTGAGACGGTTATCACAGAATCCCAGGTTGCGTCCGCATTAACCCAAACTGTAAATAAGATAGTCAGCACCGTTCGCCAAGCGTTGGAAGTTACCCCGCCGGAATTATCGGCCGATATTGCTGATTTAGGCATTGCGATGACGGGCGGTGGTTCTTTGTTGCGCGGATTGGATGCGGCGATACGTGCAGCAACTGGATTGCCGGCGTTTTTGGTTGATAATCCATTGGCGTGTGTTGCATGCGGTTCTGGCAAAATGTTATCCAGTCTGGATAAAAACAAACATATATTACAAACAATGTATTAAAAAAAACACCGGCAAATGCCGGTGTTTTTTATTCATAACGTAAACTGTCAATCGGGTTTAATTTTGCGGCCTTCATTGCCGGCATAACGCCGGACGCCAACCCGACAACCACTGCGACCGTAACGGATACTATTACCGGCCACATACTGAACGGCACTTCGTAATCCATTATGAAACGCCCGACACCCTGGGACAGACCAACACCCAATACCAATCCAATCATAGACCCCATAAACGATATCAAAATCGCTTCGGACAAGAACTGGATGATGATATGTTTTTCGCGTGCGCCAATGGCTTTGCGTATGCCAATTTCGCGCGTGCGTTCCGCAACCGACACCAACATCATATTCATAATGCCAATTGATCCCACCAACAGCGACACCGCCGCAATCGCGATTAACAGCATTGTCATATAACCGGTTACGGTATCCATGGCCTCCATAACTTGTTTCATATCCATAATTTGGAAATCATCGGCTTCGTCATCGGCCAATTTATGCCGGTCGCGCAGCAGTGCGGTTATCTGTTCAATTGCCAACGCGTTATCTGCATTATCAGTCAGTTTCAATGTGACCATATTAACCGAGTTTGGAAAACGGCTGCCCTGCAAACGTTTTTTCAGTGTGGTAATTGGGATAATAATCATATCGTCCTGGCTGCCCATTGTGGAATCGCCGCGTTCTTTTGTGACGCCGATAATGGTAAAGGGCATATTTTGCACGCGGATAATTTCGCCAACTGGGTTTTCAGGCATTTGTAATTCTTCGGCCGTCTGGGGTCCGATAATGGCGTATGTTGAACCATTGCGCACGGCAGACTGATTAAAAAACGTGCCGTATTTCATTTCCAGATTTTGCACTTGTTCATAACCTGGGTATGCACCAACCATGGACGTTGCCCAGTTTTGATTACCATAAATAACCTGGGCGGCGGCATTTTGTACGGGACTGAATGCGGCGACATCGGGCAATTGACCGATGAATTCAGCATCTTGGATAGTTAAAGTTTGTCGATTTCCCGTACGCACCCCCGCGCTTTGCGCCGCGCCTGCGCGAATCATAATTGTCCCAGTCCCCAAGGACGAAAACTGGTCGCTGATTTGTTTTGACACCGTTTCACCAACTGCAACCATTATCACCACGGCCATAACGCCGATAATAATACCCAACACGGTTAAAAAAGAACGAACCTTATTCCCGCTGATGGACAGCCAAGATTCTTTGAAAATATCATTAAAAGTCATTTTACGCGTCCCCTGTTTTGAAATTATTTTTGTAACACGCGCTCGTCACGTGGCACGCGTCCATCGTAAGTTATGCGTCCGTCATATATGTGAATCAAACGATTTGAATATTGGGCAATTTCAAATTCGTGGGTAATCATAACGATTGTAATGCCCATTTCTTGGTTTAATTTTTTGAAGAATGTTAAAATATCATTTCCCATTTTACTGTCCAACGCACCAGTCGGCTCGTCCGCCAGAATCAGTTTGGGATTGCCCGCCAAAGCACGCGCGATGGCAACACGTTGTTTCATCCCACCCGACAATTGCGTTGGCAAATAAGATTCAAAATTTTCCAATCCGACACGCTTTAACATCTCACGCGCACGTGATATACGTTCATCCATCGGCAAACCGCGATACATCAAAGGCAGCATCACATTATCCAACACACTGCGTTTGGCCAATAAATTAAATTGCTGGAACACAAACCCGATATATTCATTACGAACAACGGCCAATTCATCAGACGTCAAATGCGTTACGTCCCGCCCGTACAGTTCGTATGTGCCACTGGTTGGTGTATCCAACGCGCCGATTATGTTCATACAAGTGGATTTACCACTGCCCGACGGGCCCATAATGGATACAAATTCACCCTGATGCACATCGAATGTTATATCGAATAAAACCTGCTGCTCGCCACCCATTTCAACCGGGAAACTTTTACAGATTTTCTTCATAGAAATAATTTTTACATCATCAGATTTTGTGGATTTTTTCTTCATACTACATTCTCTTGCTTGTCCGGCACATTGTATCATTTTTTTACAAATTTGCAAAGTTGTTACATGGTAAATAATAAAAAAAACACCGGCAAATGCCGGTGTTATAATATTACCGTGGCGGTCCCATTCGTGCGGATCCGGTTGATGCCAATCCATACCGACCGAATATAATCCTGTCGCCATCCTGGATTTGGTCGGAAATAATCTCGGTCTCGGTTGCAGTAACCAAACCTTTTTCGTATGGCACCAGTACAACGGTTTGCACACCATCAACCATGCGTTGGATTGCCAAATGGTCGGACGGTGTCGCATCACCTGCATTTTCGACAATTCCGTCAAAATTGCGCAGTATTAACGCAGAATTTTGCACTTTCCATACGTCAATTTTTTCAGAGATTAAAATTGTCACGAACGCGGTCATACCGGGTTTCAGACGCAAATCAGAATTATCCACGTCAATGACCACGGTATATACCACAACGTTTGACGTAATTGTTGGTGACAAACGAACCTGGCGCACGGTGCCTTCGAACGTCTGGGTTGGATACGCATCAACCGTAAATGTCACGGGCAATCCTTCGGTAATCATACCAATGTCGGCCTCGGACACGGCGGTTTCAATTTGCATTTTCGATAAATCTTCGGCGATTTCGAACAAATCAGGCGTCTGGAACGATGCCGCAACGGTTTGCCCAACGTCAACCTGGCGTGAAATAACTGTGCCATCAACGGGGGATGTAATCGTTGCATAACCCAAATTTGTTACCGCACGATCATATTGCGACTGCATACGTTTAACGGACTGTTCGGCTTGTTCGTATGTGGTCAAAGATTGTTCTAATTCGGCACGTGGAATAATATCGTCTTCGTATAATATTTTATTGCGTTCGTATTCACTTTTTGCATAGTTGCGTTGTGATTCTGCACTGACCAGTGATGCCTTGGCTTCGTCCACTGATGCCTGTAATACGGACGGTTCGATTTCCAATAATACATCACCCTTTTTCACCTTGGAATTATAATCGACATAAATCGCCTCGATGGTTCCACTGACCTGGGAACCAACGTTAATGGTGTTCAAAGGTTGAATTTCACCCGTTGCGGTCACAACCTGGCGCAGGTTTCCGCGCGATATTGTCGCAGTTGCAAATCCGGTGCCTTGGTTTTCACCACCACCCATAAAATACAGAAATCCACCCGCCACAACAATGAATAAAATAATCCACCATTTACGACGCCGTACCCAGTTCCAAAATCTGTGTTGTTTCGGTTGTTTTTGTTCCTTATTCATCTGTCGATTCCCCCTCGTCCTTGATTAAGCCATCTTTTATATCGCCTATTGACAACGCCAACGCGGCACGTTTGGTAAACAAATCATATTTGGCCGCATTATTTTGTTTATGCGCATCAGCCAGGTCAGCCAAAGCCTGCTGCCAATCCAACATGGTTGCTTTACCAACCTTGTACATACTGGCGGTAACGTTTTCTGTTTCGCGCGCAGACTCCAATAACGTTTCGGTTTGCTTTAACACAGTTTGCGCAGTTTTATAATTCTGATACGCGCTGAACACGTCCAACATCGCGTTATCCACGGTTTGGCGTTCTTGTTCGATTGCGCGTTCATAATTTGCCTGGGCGGCGCGACTGCTGTAAAAATTGGAAAATCCAGTAAATATTGGCATAGATGCACGGATACCGATGCTGCCGCTCCATTGGTCAGATCCGGCGTTATACACATCGGAAGGCGTGTTGTTCCACGATAAACTGCCACTTGCAGAAATTGTCGGCAGATTTGATAAAAACGTGCTGTTTCTGCGGTGCCATGCGGCATCTTTGTTTGCGGTTGCACGCAGTAAATCAGGCCGCCGTTCGCGTGCGATTTCGATTAACTCGTCAATACTTTTGTTTTCATCCGCACTGCCAAATTCAGCGGACATATCAGCGATTTTTATATCTTGGTCGGCCGGAAAAGCCAACTTAGCCAACAATGTGCCCTTGGCAATTTCGCGATTATTTTTGGCGCGTTCCAAATCCAATTCGCTGCTGGCCAATGTAACCTCGGCCTTTAATACATCAGCCTTGGCCACAACGCCAGCCTTGTACTTTGTATCGGCCATATCCTTGGCGGTTTGTGATACTCGTTGTACGGCGTGCGCCGTAAATACATCGGCATTGGCGTTTAACAACGCGTAATACGCCCCAATAACACCATAGACATAATTTTGGACAGATTCGCTGTAATCAAATCCGGTTGCACGCCAAGTATCTATTAACTGGTTTATATCCGACAACCGTTTACCAAAATCAAATATCAAATAAGATGCAGAAATCGATGCGCCATACGACCAATCTGCAAATTCGTTGTTACGATAAGGCAAACTGGCGGATGCAGACGCGCTGACCGACGGTAAATATTGTGAATACCCGGCATTTTTATTAAAACGCGCAGATTCCAACGATAAATACGCCGCCGCCGTTTCAGGATTCCGGCACAGCCCCAGTTCAATAACCTGTTGTAAAGTTAATTCGCCATCTGGCACGGTTGTCATTGTACGACAATTATCTTCGCCTGCCATGGCGGTAATTGGCAGTATTGCCGCCAAAACTGTAAATATTTTCTTCATGAATCAAACTCTCTCGTGTCAATTATATCACGTATAATACAATTTTTATGTTGAATTACAATTTTTTTTTGCTTAGTATAGTTCCACACCTTTCAGATTGGCCTGGTGGCAGAGTGGTTATGCAGAGGACTGCAAATCCTTGTATGCCGGTTCGATTCCGACCCAGGCCTCCAAAAAATAAAACGCCCCTGTGGCGTTTTGTTTTTTGGAAATATGGGATGTCATCGAACCGGCCCGGTTCGCATATGAGTCAGATTTTTCAAGCGCCCTGCGCGCCGAAAAAGCCATACGAATGGTGAGTCAAGTTGCGCCAGCAACGGTTTTTGCCGCACATGCCGGCAAAAATGCGAACTTTCCGACCCAGGCCTCCAAAAAATAAAACGCCCTTGTGGCGTTTTGTTTTTTGGAAGCAATCAGTTGTTTTTTTTATGCACCCGGTGTATTATCGGGCTATGATTGAAACGATTACCCTTACTGATTTTCGTAACCATACCGCGTCCAGGATTCAAACCCATGGTCGGCATAATATCATAATTACCGGACCCAACGGCGCGGGTAAAACCGCAGTACTGGAGGCGGTATCCATGTTATCGGGCGATCGTGGCATGCGCGGTGCCGCAATGCCAGATATTGCGCGTTTCGGCGGTATGGGCGGATTTTCAGTGTTCGCGCAATTAAATGACAGCACGGAAATATCTGTATCATTTACATCGGCTGATACCAATCGTCGTGCACGCGTTGATGGCGATGCGGCGCCGTTATCTGATTTATCTGCACGGTTGCGCATGGTGTGGGTAACCCCGCGCGAAGACAGGTTATTTATCGACGCGGCGGCCGATCGCAGGGCTTTTTTTGATCGTTTGGCGGCCGGCTTTGATGCGTTGCATACTGGGCGTACGGCGCGATTTTCAAAACTGATGTCTGAACGTGCATTCGCGTTAAAGAATGGGCGCGACGGGCGGTGGTTGGATGCGTTGGACGCGCAAATTGCGGGCGTGGCCGTATCCATTGCAGATGCACGTATACGCTATGCGGGGCAATTAAATTATTTTTTACAAAATTGCGCGGTGACAGTATCGGGCATAATCGAAAAAATGTTAATAGATGGCCTGACGGCTGCCACGGCAGAACGCGAGTATTTGAATTATCTGCATGGGGCGCGTGATTTGGTTGGTGATAAAATGGTGGTTGATGGCCCGCATAAATCAGATTTTGGCGTGTTTAACAAAAAATTAAATTTACCGGCCGAGTTAACCAGTACCGGCCAACAAAAAATGACGTTACTGGATTTAATCCTGGCGCATGCAAAGTTAATTCATGAAAAAACACACAATCGCCCAATTATTTTATTGGACGAGGCCGCCGCCCATCTGGATTCTGATGCGCGTGCGCGCTTGTTTGCTGATTTGGCCACATCCGAAGCCCAGGTTTGGGCGACGGGTTTGGATGCGAATGTTTTTGCCGATGTATCCGATGCAGTATTTGTCACTTGCATGGATGGCGCAATAAATAATATACTGTTACCGGGATTGGAAAAATGAGTAAAATAGACTATCAAAATTTATTGGATAATGCGTTAAAATCTGTTGTGAAAGAGGCTCTTGTTTATGCACAAATAAACGGCCTGGGCGATGGCGCGCATTTTTATATCACATTCAAAACACGTGCGCCTGGCGTTGTTTTACCGGATTTTTTGCGCATACGTTATCCTGACACAATGACCATTGTGTTACAGTATTCGTATAACAATCTGAATGTATCGGACAAAGAATTCGGTGTTCAATTAACATTTGATGGCCGGCCGTTTTTTATTCGTGTGCCGTTTTCTGCGCTGGTCGAATTCAAAGATCCATCTGCGGATTTCATGTTATCGTTTCATCCACGTGGTGCTGCCGCTGCAACGGCCGATAATGATATGGAATTACCATTGGACGAAAAACCGGGTGTTGTTCCAGACCGCGGTCGCGTTGTTTCGTTGGATGAATTTCGCAAAAACAAAAAGCAATAAAAACACCGGCAAATGCCGGTATTTTTTATATTATTTTAATCCCATTTTTTTCTGCATTTCGATCAACAACGGCGTATCAACCCCAAGATTTTTTGCGCGCCGAATCAGTCCGTCCAGTGCGAATATACCCTCGACTGTGCCGGTGGGTGGGTTTCCGTTTGCGATTGCGGCGCCACCTGCAAAATTGCGACTGGTTGATGATGTGGCGGATAAAACCAAATCGCCTATGCCACACAAATCCAAGAACGTGCGCATTTTTGCGCCACTGCGGATGCCCAGATCCATAACCTCGCCCCAGGTGCGTGTAAATATCATTGCGCGTTCATTTTCGCCGGCCGCAGTCACGGACGCATATCCACAAATCAACGCAACTGCATTTTTACCGACCCCACAAATTTGAGTTCCAATAACATCATCGGTTGGGCTGATGTATAATTTATTCAATATCGCCCTGCCCGCCTCTATTGCGCGCGGCGTGCCCGCCAGTGTCGAGCCAGTTGGAACCCCTCGTGCAACCTCGGCTGCGAATTGTGGACCGGACAACACACCAACATCGGTTGCCGTCGGCAATTCAGATGCGATAATTTCCGACATAAAATCACCGGTTGCGCTTTCTGCGCCCTTGGTGCAGATAATAACAGGTTGGTTATTATAATATTGTGCTGCATTTCGCATTGTTGTCCGGAAAAAGGCGGCGGGTGTTACAATCAACCATGCCTCGCACGTTGACATTTGTGCCATGTCGCGTGTTATACGTAAATTTTGTGGCATATCAACACCATCAAAATTTTTATACTCGCCATCAAAAGACCAAAGAACAACATCCGCCCCGCCCTGTGCAGAAATAATTGCCAACGCTGTTCCCCATGCGCCTGCGCCAATTACACCGACTTTCATTTCAAATTCCTTATTTTCTTTTCTACTTTTTTAATAATTACCAATCCATCATCAGACAGTTCAATCGCACGCTGATATGCATCCAGAGCCAATTTTTCATCGCCCAATGCAACGTATAAATCACCCAATTGTTCAAACAAAGATGAACAAGAATTTGATATTTCACCCACGCGCGCAATAACATCCAAAGCCGGTTGAGCACCCTCGCGCACAGTGACAACACGCCCCAACGTATCCCATGCCATAATATCCGTTGGGTCTTGTCTGACCAGTGTCATGGCGTAATCGTATGCGTCTTCGATATTTCGCCCCTGGGCGGCCCATATTTTCGCCTGTAACGCCAATATTTCACCATCCAACGGCAACGTTTCTGATGCGTCATGCAGGTCTGTTTGTGCGCTTTCAAAATCTTCGAACATGTAATAAATATGTGCACGACTTTTTACAAAAAAAGCATGCCCCAATTCATTCAGATTTTCGTCGTCCAATGCCGCATTAACCACACGCAGTGCACCGCGCTTATCATTATTTTGAATGTTATATGCAATCAGTTTATTGACCGCCGGCACAAACAAAGGATTTTGTTCTGTGGCACGTTCCAATGTTTTTATATCGCCACTGCGTTCTGCGTCGCGCAACACAGCGAACAAATAAAACGGACTGTCAACCGGGATTTTATCGAAAAATGACCGGTAATTGCCGGTGTTATTATAAAAAAATTGCCCCAGGTAATAATTCACTGCGTCACTGGTTTGGCCGAATAATGGCGATGTAATTTGTGCGAATCGCAATAATAAAATCGCCAAATCAGAATACATCATGATTTGTGTATGCGACACAGTTTGCACCAAACTGAATGCCAATTGGTTTTTGTATCCCGAAAACATCGACCAATCAGGAATATTGTTGTAATCCAACATATACATACCGCCCGGACGTGCAGTAAAATCATTATGCAAACGTTCTGCATCATCCATTAAATCATGATGCTGATAAAACGACATTAAATACATATAATCGTTTATATTCAAAAAATCCGTACTGACATTTGCGAATTCTTCTGCGGCACGATCGATTTTGCCGGTTTCCGCATAAATTTGTCCTGAAACGAAATGTTGCCATGATTCATTGGTCGGCAATTCCCGGATAAATTCCAATGTTTTTGTTATATGATTTGTTGCGATTCCAGACCAAATACGCAACGGTGCCGCCAATGCAGACGTATCTTTTTTATGGCGGGAATACATTTCGTCCCACTTGTCATTTTGCACCAAATACGCGTCATATATCAGCCGTGACGCAGTGTTTTTTTCTTCTTCCAGTACAATGATTTCGTCCGGCATGTGGCCGCTTAAAAATTCGGATAAAAATTTAGTTGATTGAACGGTCGCATATTCAACATCTGTTAATTTGCCGGCAAATTTGGCCGCCGAATCAAAATCATTGACATAGATAGCATGTTGAGCCGCCAAAAAAGCCCCAAATTGAGTTGTTGGATATGTGTGTGTTTGTTGCGCCCGGTTAAAATGGTTGTGGCACAAATACGCACCACCAATCACAGCCATGATTGCAACCACCCCTGCGCCGATAAATAATGTTTGTGCTTTTTTCATATTAAAAATGATGCTACAATAATATTTATGAATAATAAAGGAAAATTTGTCAGATATGCTGAAATGTTGCGCGATTGGTCTGGGCGCATGAATTTGGTTGCCCCCAGTACGTTGGACAACATCGAAACCCGTCATTTTGCAGACTGTGCGCAATTGGCGGATGTATTACCGCATGGCGCGCAAATAATCGATTTGGGCAGTGGTGCGGGATTCCCAGGCGTTGTTTTGGCGATATTGGGTTGGGATGTTGTTTGTATCGAATCGATTGGGAAAAAAGTTGCGTTTTTGACCGCTGTTAAAGACGAATTAAAATTGGATAATCTTACGATTTATCACGGGCGCGTGGAAAATTATGTTGATGCCCTGCCCCGTGATGGAAAATATATTGTTACAGCGCGCGCATTTGCACCACTGGTTAAAATACTGGATTATGTTGCAAAAATAAATTGCCGGCTTTTTTTGTTAAAAGGCCGGGAAATACCGGCCGAGATTTCGGTCGCAAAACGTAAATATAAATTCAAATACGAACTGATTCCATCCAAGACCGGCGATGGATTTATAATAATTATACAAAAAGGCCGGTAATTTCACATGAAATAACATGTAATCTTTTGAAATTACTCAAAAAGTAAAAAATAATAATTTTGCCGGCAAAAACGCACAAAAATGTCGTTTTGGCCGGCGGGTGTTTGTTGTGTGTTATTTCATGTGAAATAAAAGATATCGTATTGTTTTTACTGTGTTTTTAATATATGAAATATTATTATCTTGACCGAATCGGTTGTTTTATTCTATTTTTATTCCGTAAAGGAATGGGAATATAAAATGGTTCAGATAATTGCTTTTGCAAATCAAAAGGGTGGGGTTGGTAAAACGACAACGGCAATAAACCTGGCGGCATCACTGGCGGCCATCAAGAAACGCGTGTTGTTGGTGGATTTGGATTCCCAGTGTAATGCCAGTACTGGATTGGGATTTGTTCGTGCTTCGCATCCACAAAGTGTTTATGGCGTTTTGGCCGGTCAAAGCCGGGCGGTGGATAATATTTTGACTACTGCGGTGCCAGGGTTACATTTAATGCCTTCTTCACCGGTTTTGGCCGGGGCAGAAAATTATCTAATGGATAATGATGGGGGTGCGTATTTATTGCGTAATGCTTTGGGGGCGGTTTATGAACATTATGATTATATTTTATTGGATTGTCCGCCGGCATTGGGTGCGTTGACATTAAATGCGTTAACAACCGCAACGAATGTTATCATACCGTTACAGTGCGAATTTTTCGCATTACAGGGGATTTCTGATTTGGTTACGAATATTCGCAGTATTCGTGAAAAATGGAATCCTGAATTGGAAATTTTGGGCATATTGTTAACTATGTATGACAAGCGTTATGGCCAAACACATCAGGCTGAAAAGGATGTTCGTGATACGTTTGGGGATGTGGTGTTCAAAACGGTAATCCCGCGCAATGTTCGTGTGTCCGAGGCACCCAGTCACGGCATTCCTGCGTTATTTTATGATTTCAAATCACCGGGCGCCCAGGCGTATGTTCGTGTCGCGACCGAGGTTGTAGAACGTTTGGAACAAGGGGAATAAAATATGACGACTAAATTTGGAATGGGGCGCGGATTGGCGGATATTAAACAGGAAATGGGTAATATACCCGATATATCGGTATTAACCGGGGCAGGGCGCGTTGTTGTAAAACAAATCCCACTGGCGCAAATTGGCGCGAATCCGGACCAACCGCGTAAAACATTTACAGAATCGGAATTGGCGGATTTGACGGCGTCCATTCGCGAACGCGGTGTGTTACAACCGATTTTATTACGTGCCGTGACGGGACGTCCGTATATGTATGAAATTGTGGCGGGCGAACGCAGATACCGCGCCAGTAAATTGGCGGGATTGACGGAAATTCCCGCGTTGGTTAAACAAATTACGCCTGAAAACGCGATGGAAATTGCGTTGATTGAAAATGTACAACGTGAAAATTTGAACCCGGTCGAGGAATCTGCTGCGTATAAAAATATAATGGAAAAGTGTGGATATGAATTGGCGGATGTTGCCAGGTTAATAGGCAAATCAGAAAGTTACATTCGCAATTTAATCCGTTTGGATGATTTGCCGGCCGATGTAAAGCAAATGGTGGCGCGTGGGGATATATCTGCGTCGCACGCGCGCACGATTGCGGTTGCTGAAAATCCGACCGAATTGGCGCGTGCAATTGCGGAAAAACATTTATCGGTTGCAGATACTGAAAAAATGGTGCGCGCCGCGCCACGTCGTGCTGCATCGCGTGCACATACATCAAAAACGATTGACGCGGCCACCGTTCGCGAAATAGAGGCCAAAATCAGCAACGTGTTTGGCGCACCTGTTAAATTGCGCGAAAAGCGGGGTGGGGCGGGGCAGATAATTTTTGAATTTGCCACCCGCACACAAATGAATGAATTGGTTGATAAATTGGTTAATCATAACGCATAAAAAATATGTAAAAAGGCCGGCAAAAGCCGGCAATTTTTATATTGTGAATCAGCGACGCAAAAATAACAAAAAACACCGGCAATTACCGGTGTTTTTTGCATATTTTGAACAACAATTATTTAACTGTTGTTGTGGCATTACGATTCCATTTCCAAACTTCTTCGCCAGTACCCTGGACCAACGGACGTTCTTTGCCGTATGAAATTGTGGAAATACGCGATGGTTCGATACCGTCGTCAACCAAGACGGCCTTGGCCGCATTGGCACGACGTGCGCCCAATGCCAAATTGTATTCCGATGAACCACGTTCGTCGCAATTACCAGCAATCTGGATTTTTGTATCCGCGTGATTTTTCATATACAGCGATTGACCCAACAGGTTATCGCGTGCCTCGTCCGAGATTTCATATGAATCGAACGCAAAATATACGCGTTGATCGTTCAAATCAGCCGGTTCAACGATTGTAGAACCACCACAGGCGGCCAACAAACCCGCAACACTAGCCAACATAGCAAAGTTTTTTATTTTCATGAAAATACTCCCTTGAGTTTCTGTTACTCGTGTTCTATTGTAAATTAAGATGTTTGAAAAATCAAGGAAAAAGGCAGAATGAACGATTTTGACTTGCGTGATTTATTATTGGCGGGCGTGCGTTGGGAATTGACCGATATGCCAACTGCAATGGCGGCGGCCGCACGTGCGGCGACGGTGTCGAATGACGATGTGCCGGCATCTGGTGTGCAATCGCGCACCCAGACCGCAATTGTACCACCGATTGCACCACAACACGCTGTGTCCATTGAAACGGCTGTGGCGATGGCGGCGCGACCTGGGAACACAGATGCGTTGTTACGAATGGTGGCTGAATTTAATCATCCGCTGCGGGGCGGGGTGACGAATGTAGTTTTGCCACATATTGCCCCAAATCCAAATGGTTTGGTTGTTGTAACAGACGTTCCATCCGGCGATGATGATGCGTCTGGACGAATTTTATCTGGGGCAGCCGGCGAATTATTTGATAAAATGTTGGCGGCGATTGGTCTGTCGCGTGAAAATGTATCTATTGTGCCGATGGTATTTTGGCGTACGCCGGGCGGTCGCACCCCGACGGCGGACGAATTAAAACTTGCGCGGCCATTTATGGACAAATTTATGGATTTTTTGCGTCCGAAATTTATTTTGACCCTGGGTACATTGGCGGCGACGGAAATAATTGGTGCCGCGTTGCCACGTGCGCATGGAATGACGACGATATTGCCAAATGGTGCAACGGCCATGCCGATTTATCATCCGAATTATTTGATGTTAAAACCGGCCGCCAAAAGGGACGCATGGAACGCATTGCAAACCATGCAAAATTTGTTGAATTCGCCGGATAAATAGATAATAATTGCGTCATAATATATCAAAAGGAGCGTACAATTAAACCGCAAATTAACCGTGATAATCGTCGGGATACGGGCCCGCGTGTAAACAATCGGATTTTTGCTAAATCCGTCCAGGTAATCGATGAAAATGGCCAAAATTTGGGCGTTATGCAGACGTCTGATGCGTTGAACATGGCGATGGATGCAGGGCTGGATTTGGTTGAGATCAGTTCAAATGGCACAACGCCGATTGTTAAAATAATGGATTTTGGCAAGTATAAGTACGAGCAGAAAAAACGTGCGTCCGAGGCCAGAAAGAATCAAAAAACGGTCGGTATGAAGGAGGTTTGGGTAAAGCCTTTTATCGAAGAAAACGACCTGAATATAAAAATGAAAAAAGTTTTTGAATTTCTGGGGGATGGCAACAAAGTCAAAGTTGCTGTGATGACCCATGGTTCGAAAAAGGTTTTGGCACGGGGCAGGGATGCCGTACCGGAATTATTCGCGCGAATAATGGAAATTGTGGGCGATCGTGGGACTTTGGAATCAAAATCAAAGCCCGATGAACGCACGAAATCCATTATAATTGCGCCTGCGAAATAAAAACGCCCGATTGGGCGTTTTTTTTATGACCAACGAAAAAATTTGCATCCAGTCGATTTTGAATTATAATGCCCAGGACGGCGAAGGATAAATTATTCATTCTTGCATTTTTTATGGAATGCAAAAACGAATGATTTTTCTTCGCGTTTAACAGTAACAAAAAAACATGGAGAAAAATATGTTATTTGGTTTATTTAACAAAGGTGAAAAAACTCACTTGAATAACCCAGTTGCGGTTGAAATCCCGTATGGTGATGAAACACTGCGTCTGGAAACGGGTCGTATGGCCAAGCAGGCCAACGGCGCGGTTTTGGCAACAATGGGCGGAACAATGGTTTTGGCAACGGTCTGTGCAGAAAAGACCGCGGTCGAGGGTCAAGACTTTTTCCCATTAACCGTTGATTACCAGGAAAAATTTGCGTCTGCGGGCCGTATCCCAGGTTCGCGTGACCGGCGCGAGGGCAAGGCATCGACCGCAGAAACATTGACTGCGCGTTTGATTGACCGCCCAATTCGTCCGCTGTTTCCGGAAACATTCAAAAACAAAGTTCAAATTGTTGTCCAAGTGTTTTCGTATGACCGCAAAAACCAACCTGATATTTTGGCGATGATTGCTGCATCTGCGGCGTTGTCTTTGTCTGGTGTGCCGTTCGCAGGCCCGATTGGCGCGGCGCGTGTTGGTTATGCGGATGGGAAATATATCCTGAATCCGTCCAAACGTATGGTGGAAGATTCTGAAATGGATTTGGTTGTTGCTGCGACCAAAGACGGTGTGTTGATGGTCGAATCAGAAATTGGCGAATTGGATGAAAAAACGGTTCTGGGCGCGGTTAAATTCGGTTTTGATGCGCAACAGGATGTTATCCGTGCAATCAACGAATTGACGGATGCGGCCGGCAAAGAACGCTGGGCTGTGCCTGAAAAGTCGGCTGAATATGTCGCGATGGAAAAAGATTTCGAATCTTTCGCGGCTGAAATCGAATCAGCACTGCAAATCAAGGAAAAATTAACGCGTTTGGATACATTGGCCCAGATTCATGTCGCGGCCAAGGCGCGCATTCCTGAATTGTTCCCGGATACAACCGTGGCCACATCTACGTTGGAATCTGCGGCGGATGAAATTATCGAAAATATTACTGCGCGTATTATGCGTGGCAATATCTTGGCCGGCAAACCACGTATTGACGGCCGTGATACAAAGACAGTTCGTCCGATTGAAATCGAATTGGGCGTATTGCCACGCGCACATGGATCTGCGTTATTCACACGTGGCGAAACCCAGGCGTTGGTGTCTTTGACATTGGGCGGCGGCAAAGATGCTTTGCCGATTGAAAGCCTGGATGGCGAAGAAGAACGCGATTTTATATTGAATTATAATTTCCCTGGATATTCGGTTGGCGAATGCAAAGGGTTAAAATCCCCGGGACGTCGCGAAATTGGACACGGTAACCTGGCATGGCGTGCGTTGCATCCAATGGTGCCCAGCCGTGAAAAATTCGACTATGTTATCCGTGTAGTGTCCGATATTTTGGAATCGAATGGGTCTTCGTCGATGGCGACAACATGCGGCGCAACGTTGGCGATGATGGATGGCGGTGTGCCATTGACTCGTCCGGTTGCGGGTATCGCCATGGGCTTGATAAAAGAAGGCGATGATTACGCCATCTTGACCGATATTTTGGGTGATGAAGATCACTTGGGCGACATGGATTTCAAAGTAACCGGTACCGACCAGGGTATTACCGCATTACAGATGGATATTAAAATCACATCCATTACATTTGAAATCATGGAACATGCACTGGCCCAGGCGCGCGATGGCCGTATGCACATTTTGGGCAAAATTGAAAAGGCTATCAAGGCACCACGTGATCATGTGTCTGAATACGCGCCCCAGTTATATACCATGAAAATCAATCCTGAAAAAGTCCGCGATGTTATCGGCAAAGGTGGTTCTGTTATCCAGGCTTTGACGCGCGAAACAGATACCCAGATTGACTTGGAAGATGACGGAACGGTTAAAATCATGGCCACAACGCGCGAAAACGCGGATGCAGCAATCGCACGTATCAAAGATATCGTGGCTGAACCCGAAGTCGGCATGATTTATCCGGGCGTTGTGTCTGGGGTCAAAGATTTCGGATTGTTTGTAAAGATTTTGAACGGCTTTGAATCCATGGTTCATATTTCTGAAATCACAGGTGACAGAATCGCAAAAATCGAAGACACAAAAATCAAAGAAGGCGACAAAGTATTTGTCCGCTATCTGGGTGCCGACAAGCGTGGTAAAACACGTATGTCTATGGTTGGTATCGACCAGAAAACAGGTGCCGAAATCAAAAAATAATCGCATTATGGTGCGCCCATCGGGGCGCATCATGATATTTTTACGGGGGAAATACAAATGGATATGGAATCTTTGATGGCCCAGGCCAGCGCACTGCAAGACAAAGTAACCGCAGCCCAGGAAAAATTGGCAACAATGCATGTCAAGGGCATTGCGGGCAATGGCGCGGTTGTTATCGATATGTCGGGCAAATACGATATGAATTCGATACAAATCAGCGATGAATTGGCGTCGCGCGGTGGTGCGGCTGTGGCGGAAATGGTGGGTTTGGCGTATAATGACGCCAAATCCAAAGCGGACGAGTTAATCGACCGTGTAATGGGTGAAGCCACCGCTGGTGTTCCGATGCCGTAATAAAAAACTGGACAAGTGGTAAAAAATCATTTAAGATTCAGCCACTGTTTCGGATGTTTAGCTCAGTTGATTAGAGCATCTCGTTTACACCGAGAGGGTCGGGGGTTTGAGTCCCTCAACATCCACCACAAAATACAATCGCCCAACGGGCGATTTTATTTTGTGCATGGGGATGTGGGACGAAAACCCCCGTCGGGGTGTTTGACAATGAGTCAGCGAGCGTTTTAATAAAACGCGAGTGCAGTACGCGCAAGCGTACGCGAACGAATGCCCCACAGCCGGCGTATCGGCGCCGTGCGAGGGAGTCCCGGGCATCCACCACAAAATTTCGTTAGCGAACGCAGTGAGCTTAAGAAATTTTAGTGCCACACGAAGCCTTGTGCGAAGTGTGGCTTTTTTATTTCATATTCCTTGCCTTATTTTTATTTATTGTTTATGATTGGTTTGAATTCACAGGGATGTGGGTTCGGGTCTTTCAAAACCCTTAACACGCGGTGCGATTTGCATCGTAATCCGTTTCGCAGATGGTGCATTTCGCATCGTTATGCCCGACGTTTTGGTCGGGCGTCTGGTGTTATACAACAGGTTTTACCAAAAGCATCGGGATCATTCGTGTTATGATTTTGAAAACGCCCGACCGCCATTTCTGTGGCGGTTAATTTTTATAATGGGGTTAATATCATGAAGATTTCGGTCATTATACCTGTGTATAATTGCGCGCGTTACATTCGCCAAACATTGGATTTAATTCGGCTGCAAAATTTTGATTCACGTGAAATTGAAACGATTATTTACCTGGATGGTTGCACGGACACAACCGCCGATGAGGTTGCAATATATGCAAAGCAATATCCAAAATTTAATCTGCGGGCGATTCGCGCGGATGTAAATATGGGGCCATCAAACGCGCGTAATGCGGCACTGGCCATCGCGCGCGGCGAATATATTCACTTTATGGATGCAGACGATGTAATAAATACTGATTTTTATAAAAGTTTATATGATGCCGCAACGCGCACTGATTCAGATGTTGCCGTGTCGTCTTTCTTTCATGAACGTTGGCCGAATGACAGTGTTATTTTCGACCAAGAAATTGTACTTGGCATGTTACAGGATAAAATGGATGCAACACACGTGGATACAGCGGGATATTCATGGCGATATTTAATTCGACGCGCGTTTTGGGAACGTAACCATTTCGCGTTTCCAACCGATATGAAATATTGCGAAGATTTATTGTTAATGAACCGGGTTGTTTGTTATTCAAACCGCTTGGTGTTGGTTCCAGGTGCAAAATATTTGTATAAATTCAGACCGAATTCATTGCTGACCACGCACAGCACGCGAAAATTACAGAACGTATATTATAACCGTGCGCGCGCGGATGTATATGTCTTTTTGGCTCAATACGATTTAAGTCGTGGCGTTGTGACACGTGGGCGTACTTATTGGCGGTTGTTTGGCTTTATTCCCGTTGTTATTGCGCGACGCGATAAAAACCGCACAAAAACATGGTATTATTTATTTGGCATAATTCCGTTTATGTGCGTACGCAATAAAAACATAACACGATTGTGGAAATTATGATTTACCACATCAAGAAACGAATAAATTGCGCCGTCGATAAAAATTTTATATAATTTCCACTTGGAAATCACACAAAGGGGAAAATATGAAAAAAATATCGGTTTTAATTGCGTCAATGTCTGTATTGGCGGCGTGTACAACAATAAATCCATACACGGGTCAATCCCAAACTTCAAAGGCCGTTTGGGGCACTGCGATTGGTGCGGCGACCGGCGCGGCAACGGGTGCATTGGTGTCAAATAACCATGGTGCGGGCGCACTGGTTGGCGGCCTGGCGGGTGCGGCTGTTGGTGGCGGTGTTGGATACTATATGGATACGCAAGAGGCTGAATTGCGCGCTGAATTGGCGTCAACCGGTGTCAGTGTTATTCGTGATGGTGACAATATTCGTTTGGTTATGCCGGGAAATATTACTTTCAAAACAGATTCTGCGGATATAAATGCAGGCTTTTATTCGACGTTAAATTCTGTGGCCAAAGTATTAAACAAATACGATAATTCCACGGTTATGGTTATGGGATTTACCGACAGTACTGGTGCAGACGCACATAATCAAATGCTGTCTCAAAGTCGTGCGAATGCGGTTGCTGCGTACTTGCAGGGCCAAGGCGTCAAATCGACACGATTTGAAATTTTGGCAATGGGCGCATCAAACCCAATTGCGGATAATTCAACCGCCACCGGTCGCCAACAAAACCGTCGTGTGGAAATCAAGATTATTCCAAACAAATAAAATAAAACCCGCATCGCGGGTTTTATTTTTTGTTATTCAAACGTAATTGGCCACATGCGCTGCCTATATCATTGCCGCGTTCGCGCCGTATGCGTGTGTGGATTCCGTTTTTGATTAAAATATCTTGGAAACGATGAACTGCGTTGCCCGATGGTGATACAAAATCGCGTTCATCAACCGCATTCCACGGGATTAAATTCACCATACAGTTTTTGCCGCGCAACAAATCCGATAACTTTTCGGCATATTCAGGCGTGCAATTTAATAAAACAGGTTCGCCATTTTCGCCGCGCACCGCCAACAGTATATATTCAATCATCAGTTGCCTATTATGCAGGCCTGAAAATTCAAACGCCGCATCCAACACCGCGCTCAGATGATATTTATTGTTAATCGGCATAATTTGACTGCGTAATTCGTCGGTTGGTGCATGCAGTGAAATCGCCAAGTTTATCGGCCGTCCCCATTCGGTCAGCGCGCGAATTCCCGGCACAATTCCGCATGTTGAAACAGTTATTTTTCGCCAACCGATTCCCATATCTGAATTGGCGCGTTCAATAAATCCGATAACATTTTCAACGTTTTGCAGTGGTTCGCCCGTGCCCATAACGACTATGTGGGACACGTCGCCATTATTTGCATCGCCGTTTGGACGAATGGGGCGGGGTGACGTGTGGTCGTTGCGCAGTTCCCACTGGGCGACCAAAATTTGAGAATAAATTTCATTTACTGTTAAATTGCGCTTTAATCCCAATAACGTACTGGCGCAGAATTTACACCCCATGGCGCATCCAGCCTGGGAACTGACGCATACACTGTTTCCATAACTTGTGCGCATCAACACGCATTCGATTTGCTCGCCGTCCCCCAATTCCAATAAAAATTTAGTCGTCTGGCCATCGGACGATTCCAGTTTTTTTACCACCCGAACAGGCAAAGTCTGGGCAGTCGCGTCCAAATCATGGCGCAACATGTCCGGCAAATTTTTCATAGATAAAAAATCAGGCGCACCACGATTTAACCAATCGCGAATTTGCTTTGCGCGAAATCGTGGCTGGCCCATTTGGGTAACATATTCGACCAATTCGGCATCTGTAAAATTAAATAAAATCGGTTTCATAATTCGTATCTGTCATCGTTGATAACAACAACGGCTTTGCGGCGCAGTTGTTTTAATTGTTGGTCTGCTATGAACATAGCCTGTTTGAATTTTGCGTTTTGTTCAATCGCGTCATCCAGTTTTCCATACTCGTCCGTGCGGCGCGTGTCACACACAAGTAACACAGACCTGTCAACCACCGGCGACCATGTTAATTTTGCCAATCCCACAACGCGGTCGCGAATGTCCGCCGCCAGTTCGTACTGCACCGCCGTGAATTTTTGCGGTGCGCCACCCAAATCGCGCGCCATTTGCATCGCGTCATCGCATGATTTTGGCTTGGTTAATTTTGCGGCCACATCCGCGGGAATATCAACCAGACGCACGATTGTCATTTCGATTGGTAACCCTTGTTCGCGTGCGATTTCGTTACGCATATTGGCAATATCAGAATCTGTTATTTCGACGGTTGGCAATACGGTGCGTGCGACAACAATTTGCCACGCGATTTCAGCCCGCAGTGCCGATTCTGCCATTGCGCGTTCGGTTGCCGACAATTCGCCCAGGTTCATTTTTTTTAATTCTGCATTCACGGTTTCGTCATCGGGCACCGCGCCAAAATTTTGTGCGTATGCAATTTTAACACTGTCGTCGATTATATTTTGCAACGCAATGCGGCGATTATTTGTTGATGTTTGACCTTGCTTATTCATCAGTGATACGCGCGCGGTTACATCTGCATCGGTAATGGGCGCACCATTAACAGATGCCACAACGGATGCGGCATACCCAGGCATACAAAATATTATCCCCAACAATCCAACAAATAATTTTTTCATACAAAATCCTTTCCTTTTTTTAATATTGTTGGCCATCGATACTCATGCCGAATCTGAATTGGAACGACGTCGTACCAACATAGTCATACTTTACAGCATTATCACGACGATATTCCAGTGACAAATAATAACAAGGATGGGTGTAAAACACGCCGCCTGCATGCCGTTGGAATTGTCCGTCTGTTATATTGTATATCGCATTAAATCGCAACGACCACCGGTCTGTCAATTGGACGCCAATCCCCGCCATCAGTTCATTTATATCGTCGTCCATGGTTTGTGCATCTATGAATTGCTGCGACCAGATGTGACCGATGTTGATAAAGTTTTTAGACGTTCCGATAATTGCGGATGTTTCCACGTGACGCGGCGCAAGGTTATCGCGTGACAATCTGAAACGAGTGGCAAAATCAATCCATTTTGAATTATCGTATTCTATACGTCCCACAAAGTCAGACGTTCCATTGTAAAATCCGCTGTTTGGATCGGTGTCGGCGCGTTCGGCAAAATCGTACGTTTGTCCCAAAAATACCTCTATCATGTGGCCTGATTGGTTAAACGCAGAATACCGCACGCCATAATCAGCGTATGTGCCATTTTCCCACAAATCCAACCCAGCAAATCGGTTGTCTGAAAACAGTGTCGCATCAGATAAAAATGTACCCGCAGAATCATTGTTCAATGTAAATTGTTCTTCGCCGGTACGCCGCATGACTGTCACCCGTGCACGTGGTTCAATAACGTGCGTCCAATTATCAGATGGGCGGAACAATGGCAATCCCCATTCAACATATCCACTGGGTAAAAAGCGGTCTTTTAATCCAGAAAATTCATTTGTATTTACCAATTGTGATTTATAAAAATTATAAACATCATAACGTGCAGATACACTGGCTGTAATTCTGTTTCCGCCCCACAAAGTCCATGGCGATACAACACGCACATCCCCGACCAATCGTTGTGACGATGTTCCATCGCCTGATACGCCCAAAACGTCTGCATTTAATTTCAAATAAGTTTCTTTGAATAAAGGCGCAGTCTGATATGTGGCGCGTACGTTTGGTAAAATATTACCTGATGGTACGGAATACATACCGGTTGATGCGCGTAATTCTTGGAATATATGTGCGTCTGCAACCACATATCCAGATTCACCAAACAACTCGATTTGGGCGCCTGAATCCAAATAAGGTTGGTCGTCATAAAATCCATATTTTTGCAGGAATGTTTTATCTGATGCGCGTTCCAAAAACACAGTCGCGCGTGCATAGTTTCCCAATTCAATAACATCGTTGTTAAAAATATACCAACGATCTTCGCCATCACGATTATGGGTATACGCACCAGTTGTACGATATTGCGAATGATTCAAATTTAACCTGTGTTCGATTTGAAACAACGGATTTTCTTCCGTCATAATCGATGTAGTAAATGTTAAATCATGCGTATCGGAAAAATTTATATACAGTGGTATGTTTATCTGGGTTCCCATATTATTTGTGGAACCAAAATCAGGCGTTAAAAACCCGCTTTTATATTTAACACCAGGGTCAGGCATCTCGAAAAACGGCAACCAAAACACAGGAATGTCGTATGCGCGTAACACAGGACTGAAAAACCGCAACATGCGACTTTCCATATCGTGTGTTATTCTTTTTGTGGTAATTGTCCATGCGTCGCCATACGCATCACAGTTATCGCATGCGGTAAATGTCGCATCGTATGCGATTGTATCATCGCCATCGCGTATGATATTATCGGATTCTACATACACATGGTCGCCCAGCCACAATTTTATGTCATTTCCAGACAGATTTTCCCCATTTTTCGATAAATAAGAATCGGTTAACGTAATACGTTGTCCCGATTCATTTACGATTTCAGTATTCCCAGATGTTTTTATTGTTTTGGATTCTACATCATATTCGATTTTATCTGCGGTAATAGTTTTGGGTGTATCCGTATCCACCGATAACGCGTATCCAGAAATCGGTATAAATAACAGCGGTAAAAATGGTACGAATTTTCTCATTTTTTGCACAGCATAAACAATAATACACCGAATACAGCAAATACGCCAGATGTCAATATTGCAAATTCAGACACACTGCCAATCATATTTGATAAAGACATGTACAGCGACATAACAACCGCCATTGCGGCGACTGCGGCAGCCGGTGCGAAACTGGCGCGACGACGCAACAAAGATGTTTTTAATAAAATCAACGTGCATAACATTGCCAATATCATATTCATCATTGGCCCCAGAAATCGACTGCTTAATTCAGCCAACACCATTTTATGTTGTTTTTCGGTTGGCGAATTCAAAATATATTCTATTAAATCATCGGTTGGCACGCGACGCACCCGGAAAGACGTTTCGCCTTCTTTATCTGCGACATTCAAATCCATATCGAAACTGTCAAATGTGCCCGTTGTCAGTGTATCACCCGCCGCCTGCAAAGAACCGTTTGTCATAACGATGGATAACCCGCGCGCTGTGGATACCAATTTACCCTTTTCTGCGAATATAGTAATTGGTGCATCTTCATCACGCATATCAGACAACATAACTTGACTTAAATCATGACCAGACACTTTGTCGACATAGACAACCAATCCATCAGTTATTTGCGTAAAAGCAGACTCCTGCAATTTCATGTGCGCCAAACCATACCGCAAATTCCATTGGGTTGAATAAAATACAGCCTGGGTTTGCGGCACAATCCATAAATTCAGCACCAAATGAAGCACGGTTAACACCGCGGCCAACATTATCGCCGGCCGTGCAATTTGTCGTGGTGATAATCCTGTTGCCGCCATAACAGTGATTTCATTGTCAGAAATCAGTTTATTATAAACGAAAATAATTGCGATAAATGTAACGAATGGCACGATTATCGACATGATGAACGGAATCATCAGTACGGTTAACCCCAAAAAACTGGATAATTCCACGCCATAGTTCAACAAGAATTTCATCATGGACATAATTTGCATCATCCATGCCAATCCCGTCAGAACCAACAACAGCATGACAAAAATCGCGACCAGTTGACGCGTAAAATATCTGTTCAGTAATTTCATATTTCGCAGTATAAAGCCCAAAACCCACACCGTCAAATTATATTTATGAAAAAATCCCATGCAAAATCCGAAAATTTTCAGATTTTTCTTGCATTTATCCGATTCGGACTGAATAATACAGGTGTTCTTAAAGTTTTTTTAGGGGCGGGGTTGAAAAACCCCGCCCTTTGAGTAAAAGCGACATAAAAAACAAAATCAGAAGGAGAAAAACAAAATGTCTTTTGTTTCTATGCCCCGCCAGGATTTGTTATTGGCCATTGACTCTTTGGCCCAAGAAAAACAAATTGATCGCGAAATTGTTATTGAATCACTCGAGGCTGCAATCGCCAAAATCGCGAAACATAAATATGGCGAAGAATTTAATATCACGGCTGAAATTGACCGTAAAGACGGTGCAATTCACGTAAAGCGCCTGTTTGAAGTGATTGAATCGCCTGAATCGCGCGGCGAAGAATATGATCCGAATACCATGTTGACGGTGGCCGAAGCGAAGAAATATTCTAAAAATCCCCAGGTTGGCGACACGGTCGAAGATGTATTGCCGGAACCTGAATTTGGACGCATGGCATTTCAAACTGCGCGTCAAATAATGACTGCGCGCGTTCGCGATGCTGAAAAGGGTCGTCAATACGAAGAATTCAAAGATAATATTGGCGATATCGTCAGTGGTGTTGTAAAACGCATGGAATTTGGAAATGTATTTGTTGATATTAACGGCAAAGCCGAAGGCTATATCAAAAGCAGCGAGTTGATTCCAGGCGAACGTTTGGCGGTTGGTGATCGTGTTCGTGCGTTAATTATGGATGTGACACGTTCAAACACAGGACCGCAAATTTTCCTGACGCGTACCCATCCAATGTTTATGGAAAAATTGTTTGTCCAAGAAGTGCCCGAAATTTACGAGGGGATTATTAAAATCAAATCAGTTGCACGTGCCCCCGGCAGTCACGCTAAAATTGCGGTTGAAACCCAAGATCCGTCCATTGACGCGGTTGGTATGACTGTTGGTATCAAGGGTACACGTATCCAGCCCGTGATTAACGAATGTCATGGTGAAAAAATCGACGTTATTTTGTATTCCGAAGATCCGGCTGTATTCATTGTAAACGCAATGCAACCGGCCAAAGTTGCAAAAATCATTGTTGATGAAGATACACGTACGGCCGCGGTTGTCGTGAACGAAGATCAACAATCTTTGGCAATTGGTCGCCGCGGTCAAAATGTCCGTTTGGCGTCTCAATTAACGGGGTGGAATATCGATGTTATGAACGAACAAACCGAACAAGAACGTCGTGCCCGTGAAGTCAAAGAAAAAACAGAATTATTTATTTCTGCGCTGGACGTTGACGAAATGTTGGCACATCTGTTGATAACCGAAGGTTTCCGTACAATCGAAGAAATTGCCTTTGTTGACGCATCTGAATTGGAATCTATCCAGGGATTCAACGCAGAATTGGCAACTGAATTGCAAAACCGTGCCAAGGCGTATCTGCAAAAACAGCAAGAACAATATCGTGATGAAGGACACCAGATGGGTATGTCAGACGATTTGTTAAACTTTGATTTCATCAAACGTCCGATTATAATGCAATTGGGTAATGCAGGAATCAAATCATTGTCTGATTTGGCGGATTTGTCCACGGACGAGTTAATCGAAATCCTGGGCGAAGACACAATGAGCCCACGCTTGGCCGGTCGTGTCATTATGAAGGCACGTGAACTGGCGTACGGCATAACCCAGGGTGACGAATAATATTTTGAATGGAGTAAATTTATATGGCGACATTAACACTCGGAAAATCTGTAACAATTGATCAAGTGGCCAGCAAAAAGGGCGACGCTGTGTTTGTTGAACGGCGTCGTCGCGTTGTTGCCCCCGGCAGTAAAGAACTGCGTGAAGAGCCTGTCGCGCCCGCGCCAACCCATAATGCGGCCGATGAAAAATTGCGCGCTGTATTAGAGGCGGCCCGCGCCCGCGAAGAAGAACGCCGGCAAAAGGCTGCGGCCGAAGCTGCCGCAACTGCCGCGCGCGAAGCGGAAATTGCCCGCGAAAATCGCGAGTATGAACAGGTAAAAGAACAATTGGCTGCGCGTGAAAATGTCGCCAACATACCGCCCGCCGAAGAAATTGACGTAATAAAATCCGTCCAACCGCAGAAAAAACAACATTCCCAGCAATCGTCGCGTGCGCGTCAAAACCGCGATGACGATGAAGATATGGGTATGTCGCGCGCGTCCAAATTTGGTAACGGTAAAAAAGAATTCAAAAAAACAGGCAAGATTTCGTTGCACGACATTGTCATTGGCGGTGATGATGATGACGATGATGAAATCGGGCTGCGTGGTGCAAATCGCCGTCGTTCCGAAGCGTCACTGAAACGTTTCCGTGAAAAAGCGCGCGCGGTATTTTCCGCCCCGCAAAAGGTTGAACGTGTTGTGACATTGGGCGATACGATAACCGTCAAAGATTTGGCATCTGCCATGGCTGAAAAGGTTGGCAATGTTATCAAAAAACTGATGGAAATGGGTATGATGGCATCACAAAATCAAACAATTGACGCCGATACAGCCGAACTGATTGCGGGCGAATTCGGGGCCAAGGTTAAACGTGTTGATGTAAAGCCTTACTCGGACCAATTGGAACGCCAACCAAATCCAGAAAACATGCAGCCCCGTCCGCCGGTTGTTACGGTTGTGGGGCATGTCGACCACGGAAAAACGTCATTGTTGGATGCGTTTCGTCATGCGAATGTTGCTGCGCGCGAAGCGGGTGGCATTACCCAACATGTTTCTGCATACGAAGTTAAAACAAAATCTGGCGCGATGATTACGTTTTTGGATACACCGGGTCATGAAACATTTACCGCCATGCGTGCGCGTGGTGCGCAAATGGCGGATATTGTCGTTTTGGTCGTTGCGGCAAACGATTCCATTATGCCCCAGACAATCGAAGCCATTAACCACATTCGTGCCGCCAAAGTACCGTTTATTGTTGCAATTAACAAAATCGATTTGCCCGATGCCGATCCAACACGCGTCAAAACAGACCTGTTACAGCAAGAGGTCCAAGTCGAAGAACTGGGGGGTGATGTTCAGTGTGTTGAAATATCCGCCACAAAACATATCGGATTGGATAAACTGGAAGACGCGATTTTATTACAGGCCGGTATCATGGATTTACGTGCAGATCCCGATATGCCCGCCGTTGCATACGTGGTCGAGGCGAAAATGGAACGTGGCCTGGGGGCAACGGCAACCATTTTAATGCGCCAAGGTACATTAAGCATCGGCGATGTGTTTGTCGTGGGCGAAACGTATGGTCGTGTACGTGGTTTAATAAATTCTGGGGGTGAACGTGTAAAATCTGTCAAACCGGGTCAGCCTGCGGTTGTGTTGGGACTGAATGCCGTTGCGCGTGCGGGCGACGAATTGCATGTTATGGAAACCGAGGCTCAAACGCGCGAGGTTGCCGCATATCGCGTCCAGCAGGCCAAAGATCGTGCCAACGCAGTAAAACGTTCTTCGTTACAGGAATTGTTTGCCAAGCGCGACGAAACGAAAAAATTGGTATTGCCGATTGTTCTGCGCGCCGATGTCCAGGGCAGTGTCGAGGCCATCACAGATATGTTAAAAGACATCCATACGGACAAGGCTTCGGTCGATATTTTATCGTCTGGGGTTGGACAAATTACCGAAGGCGACATTCGTTTGGCGGCGGCATCGGGCGCAATTATAATCGCGTTTAATGTGCGCGCCGATTCTGTTGTGCGTGATATGGCGCGCAGTTCTGGTGTTGACATCCGTTATCACAGCGTTGTGTATCGTATCACAGACGAAGTCAAAGAAATCTTGTCCGGAAAATTGGCGCCTGAACGCAAAGAAAACTTTATCGGATACGCGGATGTTATTGCATTGTTCACTGTTGGCAAAGGCGTCCGTGTTGCGGGTTGCCGTGTGTCCGAGGGCGTAATTAAAAAAGACGCCTTTGTGCGTTTGTTGCGCGACAACGTTGTTATTTACGATGGTAAGATTGGCGAACTGCGTCGTGAAAAGAACGAAGTTCGTGAAGTATCAGGTGCCGGGGTTGAATTCGGTATGTCATTTGATAAATATAATGACCTGAAAGAAGGCGATCGCGTCGAATGTTACGAGGTCGAAGAAATTCGTGCCCAGTTGTAATAAAAATACCGCCATTTGGCGGTATTTTTATTTATCATCAAATGGATTTTCATCCTTTTTATACTCGACAATAATCGGTAAATGTTCCCATTTCAGTGCATTTGCCAAACCACGACGCAGATAACGCGTGTACGATTCAGGAATATCAGACGCACCGCCCACATTTATGGTAATTTTCATCGGATGCCGCCCCGTTTGACGCGCAAATTTTATTTTCATGGGGCGTTTTAACCGCGACATAGGCGGTTGTCTGTCTGCAACCAGTTTTTCAACAATACGGTTGATTAAACTGGTTGGTGCATCAGTATTTGATATATCCCATTGCTCGTATATCCGGCGGAACATATTTTTAACGCCACTGCCCATTTCGGCCGATATTGCCAATATCAGCGGTTTGATTATTTGATGAAAAGAATTCGTAAATTGGTGTTTTAATTTTAACAATTTTTCGTCACGTAACTCGGGTGCGACCAAATCCCATTTGTTCAACGCGACGCATAAAATTTTGCCTGCATCATATACGCGTGCCGCGATTCCCAGTGCTTGGTTTTCGATATTGCGTGTGGCATCCACAACCAAAATAACAACGTCTGATTTTTCAATTGCATCCAACGATTTTAACGCAGACAACGTTTCCACATCATCAGTCACGCCCGCTTTGCGCCGCAATCCAGCCGTATCCATTAACACAATATCGCGACCATAAAAGTTGGTCGGGATTTTTACCGTGTCGCGTGTAACACCCGGCTTGTCAATAACAATTTGACGTTTTTGCCCCAGTACTTGGTTTACCAGTGTCGATTTACCAACGTTTGGTTGACCCATAATTGCGATTTTTAATTTTTGTGTAGTGTTGGTTTTGGCGTCATTCTTTTTTGATTCGTTTGGACTTATTTTATCGACAAATTCATATATTGCATCGAAACCGATTTTATGTTCAGCCGAAATCTGGACCGGTGCCCCAAAGCCCAATTTATAAAAATCACTTAAATCAGCCATACGGCGGCCAGATTCGGATTTATTTGCAACCAACATAACGGGCGCGCGTGTTTTTCGGCGCACTGCGCGTGCCCAATCCATATCCGCAGGCATCAACCCCACGCGTCCATCGACAACAAATAATATTGCATCTGCACCTGCGATGGCATCCATCGCCACATTTGTGGAATCTGCGGCAATCCCAGATTTTGCATTTTCCAACCCCGCCGTGTCGACGATTTCCCACATTCGGTCGCGCATATTACCCACAATTGTGTCGCGTGTGACACCTGGGCGATCATGCACCAACGCATCGCGTGTCCCCGTCAGGGCATTAAACAAAGTCGATTTGCCGGTATTTGGCCGGCCTGCTATTATAAGTTTTTGCATAATTTTTTCCGTTGATTTTTTATAATTATAAAGCAAAAATATAAATAATCAAATTGGGGGAACAGGATGATGAAAAAAATAAAAAATGGATTAAGAAAACTGCGTGATTTAATAATCAAACCGAAACGGTATTTTACCCGTATTGTTGCCGACGGCAATATGGAAGAGGCTATGTTAAAAGCCTTTATATACGGTCTGTTGGGTGGATGCTTGGTATTATTACTGCGGTTGATTGGCGGGGCAACGATTACGATTGGGTCTGTATTTACAGCGTTAATAATTGTGCCGGTGTTGGCGGTGGCGTTATTGTTTGTGTTGGGCGGCCTGATGATGTTGGTGTCTGAAATCACGGGCGGGGAACGCGATTGGGAAATCGCCATCAAGGGTCTGGCGTCTGTGTTTTTTGTATATCCAGTTGTACTGGTTTTGAACGCATTGGCGTTTAATTGCACGTCGATATGGATAATCAGTTTATTGGTTGATGCGTACGTATTGTTCCTGTTTTACAATATTGCGCTGTACTGCATGCGCGGCAAACGCAGCAATGTTTTGATAGTGATTGCTATATTTGCGTTGTTTTTAATCACGATATACGCGACAGATTACCGTATTGGTTGGTTTATGTTGAAAAACACCAGTGCGACATTATCGTGCATGTTGTAATTGTATGCTTGATTTTTATTGCGTTTTGTGATACAATGCGCATACAGAATTAGGGGGGCGGGTTCACATGTTTGTGAACCTGTTTTTTTTTAACAGACGCGGCAATTTGCCGCATTTTTTTTATAAAAAACAAAAAGGATGATTCATGTATAAAATAACGTACACAGGCGACGGTGTTACGCGCGAATACGCGTTTACGTTTTCATATTTTCAATCGTCTGATATAAAGGTTTCAATAAATTCAGATTTATTGGCACCCGGCGGTTACAGCGTGATAAAAACACCCGACGCGCCGGTTGATGGCAAATACACTGGTGGACACATCATATTAAACACAGCACCCGCAATTGGCGCAACGATTGTTATATGGCGTAAAGTGGAATTGAATCGTATTGTTGATTATCAACCGACTTTGCCCATCAGTACCACCAGTTTGAATTCAGATTTTAATTTCATATTGGAATATTTGCGTGACATGTACGACATTGACGAACACGCGGCAAATATTGAAAACGGTATGCAGTTTTTGGATTCTATCCAGGCTCAAATTACACAAATCGGCAATTTAAGCGAATTGGCGCGCAAATCTGATTTGCCGGATTTAACCCAATATGCAAAAATCAGTGATATTCCAAATTCTGCTGATTTTGCACCAGTGACGCACACGCATGATATGTCCAGTTACGTAACAAATTCTACATTTCAAACCGCAATTTCAGAAATATCAGAAGAATTGGAAAATATGCCGTCTGATTTCCCGTTACAGTTTGACGAAGACGATGAACCTGATGTGATAGTCAAAACTCAATTACCAACGGCCGAAAATAACTACACTTGGTACCGAAAGTATAAATCAGGTTGGGTCGAGCAGGGCGGTATAGTTGATCCTGTGACACCAGGTTCTTTTGATTTTGCGTATATCACTTTGCCGATACAGATGCAAGGTACTAAGTTTACGGTGGTTGTATCCCCTATGATAGGCGCAACAGTGGAAGCATTTGATTCGTATAACACTATTTGTGTATCTATTACGTCTGCAACCGAAATCAAATTAGCCACCCTGGCCCAAACTTTGGTTGGAATCTCGTGGTATGTCGCAGGAATGTCGGCATCCCAACAATCAAACTAATCTGAAATAATTGTGCCGTCTGTGGCATCAACGTGTATTTTTCCGACAGTTATAATTTTATTTTTATATGTTGGTGCCACTTGTTTATCAACTTGGGTGCGCCAATATATTGCCCCATCAGAATTGCGAATCGCATACAAATTATTATCGGTTGCAACAACGAATGAAACATTATCAGTTACGATAAAAGGTACAGCAACACCAATATTTACACACCATTTTTTATCCCCAGACGATGTGTTAATACGACAAAACGCATCGCCCAAACCACCAACATATAACGCGCCATTATGGATTACCAACGGTGCAATAATATCAACAATTGCGGCGCCGCCGGTCATATTACTGCTGCGGAACACATCCGCAATCCAGATTATTTTGCGTGATTTTGGGGCAATTTTTACAACCTCGCCTGTGGTTAAACCTGCATACACATATCCCTTTGCGCACACAGGCGTCTGGTTGCTTTGCACAGAATTTTTTGTTGGAAATCCGCTGAAAATTTTTCTGTCCCCATCCCAAATTACATTGGCAGAATCCTGATGATAATGACAATCTGTCACGTCAGGTGTGGATATATTTTCCGGCAAATTTTTAATTTCTGTATTTAATACATTAACTTCATTCATGCTGAACACAGGTGTACGCACCCCGGGTAAAATCGGGTCGTGATCCGCGCATCCAACCAAAACAAAGGCGGCGATTGTACCAACAAAAAATTTGCACGTTTTTTTCATATTTTTATCTTAATGATTGCGCTGTGGCCGAAATCATATCAGGCGCATCAGCATCGTTAATTATCACATCCAACCATTTGTTCGCATTTTCCCGATTTCCTTCCGCCAGATACTTTTGTGCGACCATTAACCGCGATGTGTAATAGTACGGCGATTTTTTTGTATTCAACGGACTTAAATAATCTTCGACGGCATCGGCGGTCATATCATCACCACGCAATCCAACAATATGCAACCGTGCCAAATCACGAAAATCGCGTGCATGCCCATCGTTGGCCAAATTTTCCAGATGTTCAATATTTCCATCCAGTAAATACGCTTGGAACAAAGCCAGGTCAGATGTTGCACCATTTGAATTGGCTGCGACCGCATTCAGCATATTGGTATCAACATTTTGAATTGCCAATTCATAGTTTTCAGCGATTGCCAATTTATGTGCGCGATATGTGCGTACACCGATAACTGTGGCCGTCGCTATAATCAGCACCATCAGTGCGCCTGCGATGATATACCGTGAATATTTTTTGATAAAAGCGGTTGTTTTTTCATTATTAACCTCTTCCCATACTTCACGATACAGGGCGTCTTCGGCGTAATCAGCGCGAGTTTTCTTTTTGGGTGCGACTTTATTATTTCTTTCCAATATGGATGCCATTTGATAAATCTCCTGTATTAAGTTGGCTTGATAATTCTTATTTTGTTGCTATACTATAAAAGATATGAAAAAGCAAATCAAGAACGGTTTACCGGTTGTACAAAACCAAAATTTGGTCGAGGCTCGCGGTGTCAATGATGACACCAGTTTGTCTCAATACATCCAAAATATACAAAAGTTTCCGATTTTATCGGCCGAACAAGAATACGAGTATGCTAAAAAATGGACTGAATTCGGCGACAGTGATGCCGCGGAAAAACTGGTGGCCAGTCATTTGCGCATGGTTGTGTCGGTTGCGTATGATTTCAAAAATTACGGCGTGCCGTTTGCCGATTTGATTGCCAGTGGCAATATGGGTCTGATGCAGGCTTTACAAAAATTTGACCCAGATAAAGGCTTTCGTTTTTCCACGTATGCGATGTTTTGGATTCGCGCAGAAATATATGAAACCATTTTGCAAAATTGGTCGATTGTAAAAATTGGTACGTCTGCAAATCAAAAACGCGTGTTTTTCGGGTTAAATCGTGCGCGGCGTGCGCTGGGGATAATGGACGGAAATTTATCCGATGACCAGACAAAACAAATCGCGGATTATTTGAATGTGTCTGAAAATGATGTTAAACGTATGTCAACGCGTATGTCTGCGCGTGATGTGTCACTGAATTCGCCTGTTCGGTCGGATGAAAATTCAAATGACGTATTATCCAACATGCCGGATGAAAAAAATAACCCGGAAGATAATATGGAACAAATTGAATTTCGGCGTCGCGGGTACGAATTATTAAAAAAGCATTTGAATGAATTGCCTGAACGTGACCGTGAAATTTTACGTGCGCGTCGATTGTCTGACCCTGTTGTGACGTTGGAATCTTTGGCTCAGAAATATGGGATATCACGTGAACGCGTACGCCAGATAGAAGAACGCGCATACAACAAATTGCGCGATGCAATATTAAAAGAAACCCAGGATTAAGTTATGAAACATATATGCAAAAATATTGTTGCCGCGGGCGTTATTGCGTTGTTTTCTGGGGCGGCGGCGCATGCGTTGGAATACAAAGCGGGCGATTTCGGGTTCAAGTTATCTGGATATGCAACCGGCGGGGCATTGGATTACGATTTTGATAATCCTGATTTTATTGGCGATTGGCGCGCGCGTGGCGAAGTGGATTGGCGTGCAAACGATTCGAATAAATTGGGATTGGTTTACTCGATTGACGCCGCCGCAGTTGATGAAGATAAATTTCTGCGCGAAGGATTTACATATTGGCAAAACAGGGATGTGGGTCGTTTTGAATTCGGGTTTACAGATTCAATTGCGCGAAAATTGGGGGTTGGATTGCCCGACGTTGGTGGGTTGCGCGTAAATGATAAACCACTGTTTTATAAAAAAATCACACCGAATGGCCCCGTTATTTCAGATACCACATTAACAACCGGGCGCAGCGCGCTGCGGTTAAATTATGCAACTATGCCGATTGGTATGGCACAATATGGATTGTCGGTTGCGGGTCTGACCGATCATTATGATTATGCAATTGACGGCGCGGTAAAAATCCGCCAACCATCGGGCAAAGTTAAAACTGCATATACGTTTGGCGCATCGTTTATGTCGCACCCCGATGGATATCGTACGGACGCATATACCCCACGCGTTTATGCGGATTGGCGCGCCCAGGTGTCTGGCGGCATAAACATTCAATACAACAGTTGGATGTTCGGCACAACAGCGCGGCTGATTTACGATGAAAATCCTATTGGCCCAATATCTGACGGATTGGCGGTTGGCACCGGCGTCAGTTACGATATTTTGAATTACAGCATATCATTAACATACATATTTTCCGACACAGGCGTATGGAATCGCGACGTGGATGATTATATGGATCATACGGCGATTGCTTCTTTCCGATATAAATACAGCGAAAATGTGGATATTTGGATGTCGGGCGGGCTTACCACAGAAACGCCGTTTATTGCGGTTGGATTACGTTTAACTCTGTAAATTTTTAATTGCGTTTTTGCAAAGGTTTTTGTATGTTTGTCGTGTGACAAAAGGGTGTTTTTATGGACGAAAAAAAATTGTCTTTTGAAGAAGCATACAAACAATTAACTGAATTGGTAAAAAAAATGGAATCGGGCGAATTACCGCTGGCGGATTCTGTTGCCGCGTACGAGCAGGGCATTAAACTGAAAGCGTACTGCGAACAATTGTTAAAAGAAGCCGAATTAAAAATCGAAACGTTAAAGGTTACCCCGGCGCAAGCATAATGGATTTATCGTGGCGGAAAAAAGTAAATTAACCCCAGTTATGCAACAATACGTCGACATGCGGGCTGAAAATCCCGACGCATTGTTGATGTTTCGTTTGGGCGATTTTTACGAGGCTTTCTTTGAAGATGCCAAAACAATCAGCGCGGCATTGGGGTTGGTTTTAACCCAACGTGGCACGGATGGTGATGGTGAAAATATTCCTATGTGTGGGATTCCGTGGCATGCGGCGGATAATTATTTTGGCCGTTTGGTGCGTGCGGGTTATCGTGTTGCATTGGTTGAACAAATGGAAACGCCCGCCCAGGCCAAGGCACGTGGTCACAAATTTATCGACAGACGTGTTGTTCGTGTTTTAACCCCCGGCACATTGACGGATGAAAATTTATTAACGCCGAAAAATTCTAATTTTTTAATTGCGATTGTCCCGGTTGAAAAAAATCAGTTTGAAATCGCAGGTTGCGACATTTCAACGGGCGAGTTTTTTGTGGGGCGCACATCGGACATAATCGACGATATGGTGCGTATTTGCCCGGCCGAGGTTATTTACCCCGCCGCAACGGCTGAAAATGAAATCGTGATGCAGTTGCGCGATATGTTCAAAACAACGCCGGTGTATGAAAAACTGTATATGCGCGCGGACATAGAAAAAATCGTAACGTCTGTATTTGCGGGTGCGGTTGCGCCAAATGATGTAACGACTTCGAATTACGACAGCGCGATTAAATTATTGGCTGGATATTTGTTTAATACACAACGTGGCGCGGCGATAACTTTTCGTGCGCCGTATTTGTATAAATCAGGCCGCCAATTGTTAATAGATTCTGCAACATGGAAAAGTTTGGAAATAGACGCGCCAATTAACGACGGTGGTGTGTGCCTGGTGGATGTTTTGGATAATACGAAAACGGCGGCCGGTGCGCGAAAATTACGTGCGTTCTTGCGTACTTTATCCGCAGACACAAACGAAATTCGTTGCCGGCAAACTCATATTGGGCATTTGGTGTTAAATAACGATGTTCGCGCGGCTGTGGCGGATATGTTGTCGGTTGTGCCGGATGTGGGGCGCAGTTTATCGCGCCTGTTGTCGGGACGTGGCACGCCGCGTGATATGCGTCATATAACGGATTTTTTGATTGAATTACCAAATGCGAAAATCCAGGCCACACGTTTGGATGCCGAACTGGCGGCGCAATTTGAAGATATAAACACTCATGGCGATTTGGCGACCGAGTTAAATTCTGCATTAAACGATGAATTGCCCACGTTTTTCCGTGATGGTGGTGTAATTCGCACGGGCTTTGATGCGGGGTTGGACAATATGCGCAAATTGGCGCACGGCGCCCAAGAAACAATCGCAGGCATGCAGTCTGAATATGCCACGGCAACCGGCGTTCATAATCTGAAAATAAAATATAATAACATTCTGGGCTATTTTATCGAGGTTCCATCCGCCCGCGCAGATGCACTGATGGCGCCCGAGTCAGGATTTATTCATCGTCAAACAATGGCGGGCAATATGCGTTTTACCACAGCGCGGTTAATCGATTTGGATAACGATGTTCGCGCATCCGCAGAAAAATCCGCCGCTATCGAGGCTGAAATTATATCGCGTTTAATCGAGAAAATTCGTGCAGTTGCGGATGATATCTTACAGATTGCGGAATTATTGGCTGAATTGGACGTATGGTATGCTTTGGCGGACGTGGCCGATAAGTATTCTTGGGTGCGCCCAAATGTCTCAGACGACACGGCATTCGATGTGGCGGGTGGCCGTCACCCGGTCATAGATTATGTCCTGCGTGCCCGCGGCGACAGTTTTGTTAAAAACGATTGTAACCTGAATGCGAAATCAGTCGCTTTATTAACGGGGCCGAATATGGCGGGTAAATCGACATATTTGCGTCAAAACGCGCTGTTGGTGGTGTTGGCCCAGTTGGGGTCGTTTGTGCCGGCTGTGTCCGCGACAATTGGCGTATGCGACCAGTTATTCAGCCGGGTTGGTGCGTCTGATAATTTGGCGGCGGGGCAATCGACATTTATGGTTGAAATGACCGAGACCGCAAACATATTAAATCGCGCCACAAAGCAGTCTTTTATAATTTTCGATGAAATCGGTCGCGGCACATCAACATACGATGGTATGGCCATCGCCCAGGCTGTATTGGAATACGTCGATGCGTTGCACGCGCGCACATTATTCGCGACGCATTACCATGAATTAACCGCACTGGTTGGGGAAAACGCGGGTCAGTTACAGAATGTAACATGTTTAACAATTGACGTGCGCGAACATAACAATGAAATCATATTTATGCACAAAATAATCGCAGGCGTTGCCAATCGTTCGTATGGAATTGGGGTGGCAAAGATGGCGGGCATGCCGGCGTCTGTTGTGGCACGGGCGGAAACTGTATTGGCTGAGTTGGAATCGCGTGGCGCGCCAATGCAATCATCGCAGAATACGCCGCCACAAAACACGCCAACATCGCAACAGGCGCGCGTCCAGCAGCCTAAATCGAACAAGGTTCAATTAAATTTGTTTGGATGAAATATAAAAAGGGGTAAAAATGAAAAATTCTTTACATCCAATGTTTGTTTTTAATACGCCGTGGCGCAGCAGTTTTTATGACAGTTATCATGAATGCCACAATGCCAAAGATTTGAAAAAATATTTATCCCGATATGATTTTTCTGCGCCGTCTGTAATTCATGGTTACAGCGGCGTTTTACCAGAATTTCGTTTGGGAACCAAATATGATTTCACAATTAACGGATACGATTTCAAATCAGGGGTTAAATGGGGCCCCAGATTTTTATTTGCGCGCGATATACGATTTGATGGCAAGCGAATATTTATTAACGTGCCGATGGATGCGTCTGTGTCTGATGCTGATGGTGTTGATGTTCCGCGTGTTTGGCAATGGATGCCATTTCATCATGGTATGGCTGATGCGGTCATAGATTTATATAATTTGCGGCAATTATGGCCAAAATGTGAAGAATCGCGTTCTGAATTAAACAAATTTTTATCACGTATGTCGCGTGAAAGATTATCTGTACGGGTGCGGTAATGATGCACGACGGATGGATTATTTTGGACAAGCCGTCTGGGATGTTTTCACGCCGCGCGGCGGGGATAGTGGCGCGTATGTTTGGTGCGCGTACGTTTGGGCACATTGGTACATTGGATGAAATGGCGTCTGGGGTGCTGCCTGTTGCGCTGGGGAATGCGACCAAGATGATTCCATTTGTCGAAGAAATTCGTCCCACAATCAAAGAATATACTTTTTCATTAAAATTCGGATTTGAAACAGATACTTTGGATGCGTATGGTCGCACTTTGGTGCGTTCAGACGTTATTCCATCGCGCGATGTGGTTACGGGTATATTACCGACCCTGACGGGCGATGTCATGCAAACACCGCCCGCGTACAGTGCCGTGCATATTGACGGCCACCGTGCATACGACGTGGCGCGACGGGGCGGGGCTGTGGAATTGCCGGCGCGATGTGTGCATATTGAAACGTTGGAATTATTGGATACGCATGGCGATGAATGGACTTTTCGCACACGTTGCGGGCGCGGCACATACGTTCGCGCAATCGCACGTGATATTGCAAAAAAGTGTAATTCTGTTGCCACTGTCACCATGATTCGCCGCACAGAAAGCATTGGTTTTACAATAAAAGACGCTGTAAAACTTGATTTTTTGGAAAAACTGGTTAATAATGGTGGGGATTTTGGGGAATACCTGAAATCGGTTGATTTTGGACTGGGGGACATTCCGGTTCAGAATCTGGACGGTAAATCGGCCGAATTGTATAAAAACGGCGGGTTTATCGTGACATCGGGTGCGGACGGATTGCGTCGCGTATATTGCGGTTCTGAATTTATCGGAATTGGATACGTTGCGTCCAACACACTGCGCCCAAAACGAACAATTAAATAAAGGAAAATAACAATGTCCATTACAAAAGAAAAGAAAAGCGAAATAATCAAAGCGTACAAAACAACCGATCAGGATAACGGCGGTTCTGCTGCGTCCCAGGTTGCGGTTTTAACTGAACGCATTCGCAATTTGACCGAACACATGAAAAATAATCACAAAGATTTGCATTCGCGTCGCGGTCTGACCCAGATGGTAAATCGTCGCAAGAAATTGTTGGCGTACATCAAACGTCGCAATGTGACCGAATACGAAGAACTGATTAAAAAACTCGGTCTGCGTAAATAAAAATCGCCCGTATGGGCGATTTTTTATGACTATTTTTTCACAGGCTCTAATTCCTTGGTTTCTTGTGTTTGGGGGATATATATTCGTGGGTTGCCATTGTACCCCAACGCCGCATGATGCGACGGGATTAAAAATTCAGGCAATGGGCTGCACGCCCCCATGGCCATAAATTTGGATAACCGCGGGTCTTCAAACGCAAATTGTTTATCAGCCTCGATTGGGCGGTGGTACCAACCCTGGAATATAACCAATTGTTTTTTGTGATCCAATTTCATAATGTCCATCGGGCTGAACAGTGGTTCTTCGGATTTTTCTTCGACCTCTTTCCCATCGGGGCCTTTGACGGTTTTAATTTTTATTTTTTTGCCCATCATATCGGAAAATCGCTGTGCGGTATCAGGATCATTTTGACGCATAACAATTTTTGCGGCGGTTGTGGAAATAATCGTGGCGGCGGCATCTGCACCGTATTTTTCCTGAATCTGGTGAATGTCCTGGCCAATAATCAGGTATGAAATCTTTTGCCCACGCCCCAAATCGGGTCCCTGAATCACGGCCTGTAACTTCTGCATTTTTGGCATTTCGTCCAACACAAACAACACAGGACATGGCCCCATGCGTACATTGCCGTTCTTGGATTCCGGCGGATTGGACAGCAAGAAATTAGTCATCAGTTCGATAAATATCCCCGTAATTGGATTTAACGCCTGGGCATCAACCATGTTAATCGACAGATATACCGTAACCGGCTTTACTTTGCCATCGCGTGGATCGGTCATTCCGCGCAAATCCGCAAAGTGGAAATCAGAATGACTTGTGCGATTACGCACGGCGGCATTACGGAATATGGACAGTCCCTCCATCACGGTGGATAAGATTGAACCACGTTCTTTATCGGGTGTGTTTGCCAATTGTGTTAATTCCAAAATGGCGCGGTGGGCATACGCATATTGACGTGCTTCATCCACCGCCCCCATAAACAAATCATACATCGGGTCGGCCAAAGCAGCCATTTGATCGCCCGCCCGCCGACGTTCGTCGATTTGTTGCGCCTGGGAAATTTGACTGCTGTTAATCCAGTCCAAAATCATGGACAAAGACGCTTCACGTCCGCGCCATGCGTCTGGGATTTTATCCCACGTACCGACATGTACATAATTCATGGCGTTTAATTCATTGCGCTGTAACATTGCGTATGCGGCGTATGCGTTCGGGTCACTCATCATAGACAGATAATAATCCCCCAACACGGCCGCATCTTCGGCATCAAAAGCCCCAGACGTTATGCGTGAATAAAAATAATCGTCGGCCTTGGCACGTTCAACCTTGGACACCATAAATTGAATCAACCCAGACAAAGCCGCGCGCCCAGATATTGTCCAGTGCGGGTCAGCGGATGAAGCCTCTTTATCCGAAATCAACACATTGCACATAGAATCGATATACAAATCGCGTTGTTCTTGGTTGGATGGCACGTGTTCGGGCGACAGTGGATTCCACGATGGATAATATATGCCGCGTTCAGGGTCATCCTGACCCGCCCAGTTCATGATAAACACAGGTCCGATTGTCGCACGATATGCGGACGATTGTTGATACAATTCAGGTTTTGGGTCGTTAATAATCATAGACACGGTATTGCATTCAAATATTGTCGGAAACACAACACCATAGGTTTTACCAGTCCCCGGGGGCGCAACGCACAGTGCGGACAAACATTCGTTCATCATCAGTGGTTTTTTCTTGAAATACCCCAACACCATCATAAAGCCCTTTAACAGCCCCATTTTTTCGATGTCTTCTTTGGATGCTTTGTTGGACGATTTATCATCAAATTTATCGTTGCCGTACGGGTTGAATTCTTTTATCAAAGTACTGTCCGCCATAAAATAATATGCGATAATCGGCAACAGCGGCGTTATGCACATAATATCAGTCCGCAACAAACTGCGCATGAACCAGGCCGGAACCTCGGCCAAAATGGACATCCCACCACTGGTCAGAATATTTTGAAAATACAGCGTGGTCCATTGCACCGTGGCGGGCGACCAACCGTATCGCCAAATATGTTCAATCCAAAACGATAATCCAAACGCGATCGCGCATACCAACCAAATCCCCACCGCCCATCGCAGTGACCAAAACAACGACGCCATTGGCGTGCGCAGGCTTTCTTTATACGCGGACGATTTGAATATATTCAGTCCTTTGCCTTTGCCACCGGCGGATAAAATCTTGAACTTTTCGACCATTGTGTTATGATTATATCAGAAAATTAAAAGATTATAAATCAGAATTGAAAAAACTTTATGAAAAATATCCCGCGCGTATTTTTGGGCGATGAAATCAGCCAAGGTTTAACAATCCCCGCACCACGTGACGTTGCGCACTATGTTGGGCGTGTGATGCGCCGGCGCGATTTTTTGGCGTTTGGCGGTGGGGCGGAATTCGTGGCGCAACTGACCGATGATGATAAATTTATTATTATCGGTGATAAAACCCAGCATGCGGATACTGCGTGCGACGTAACGTTGCTGTTTTCTCCGATTAAGCGAACCGACGATTTGCTGAATATGGCGACGCAAATGGGGGCGATGGCGTTTCAACCTGTGATAACTGCGCGTACGGTTGCGCAACACATAAATTGGTCGCGCATGGAAAAAATAGTAACCGAGGCCGCCGAACAATCCAACCGCAACAGTGTGCCGAAAATTTTACCGATAAAAAATTTTTCAGAAATCGATTTATCACGTGTTGTATTCGCAGACGAACGTGCGGCGTATGGCGCAAATTTGCCCAATGATGCACGTGGCGCGAAATATGTGTTCGTCGGACCCGAAGGCGGATTTTCAGACGCTGAATTCGCGGCATTTGATGCGGCCGGCGCGATTGGTATATCGCTGGGCAAAACAATATTGCGCGCAGAATTGGCGGCCGCAATTGCAATCAGTCGGGTGTTAAAATGACAACACGAATTGCCAAATTTATCGCAGACACTGGATTCGCATCGCGTCGTGCGGCCGAAGATTTAATTGCGTCTGGGCGTGTGACTGTAAATGGAATAAAAATTGACACCCCCGTCACGTTTGTATCGTCCGATGATGAAATTGCTGTGGATGGGGCTGTGCTGCATGCGCGTGAAGATACACAACTGTACGCATTTCATAAACCAATAAACACAATGACAACAACGCATGACCCGGCGCACAGAAAAACAATATATGACGTTTTGGATGCACAATATAAAAATCTGAAATACATCGGTCGTTTGGATTATAAAACATCGGGGCTGTTGTTAATGACGAACGATGGCGCGTTGGCGCAAAAATTAACTTTGCCGTCGTCGAACATTGCGCGGACTTATATCGCGCATGTATCGCGCATGGATGAAAAAGGATTGAATCGCGCGCGTGGTGGGGTAACGGTTGATGGAATAAAATATCGTCCGATGAAAATCGAAGTAATGGAAAAAAATATTTTGCGCGTGACAGTTACCGAAGGCAAAAAAAATGAAATCCGTATAGTTTTACGTGCGTGCGGATGCCCCGTGATTGGCCTGCATCGCGTATCGTTTGGGCCGGTGCGTTTGGGAAATCTGTCCGTGGGAAAAATACGAAAAATAGAACAGAAAACAATTGACGCGCTGTTAAAAACTCTCTAAAATCCAATTAAGAACAGGAAGGGAGATTTGTATGAAAAAAAATACCACCAAAAAAGTTACAAACCCAAAGGCATCGCGCAACGCGACGCGTACTGCACCACGTGCGGCCACGACAAAGTCAAACACTTGGTCGTTGTCGATTTATGTTTATTGGTTCATAATTTTATTCTTTATCGCAGCAACGTTTTATATCCTGGGGCGCAGCCATGGCACATGTGTTGATACGCCTGCTGTAACGGCTGAAAACGTTGAAATCGTGGAAGAACCATTATTACAGCAATCTGATTATTATGCCGCCGCACGCGATAAATTGGTGTCTGGTGATGTTGCCGGTGCGATTGCAGATTTAACAACCGCGATTGACGCAGGCAATGCAACAGTCGACATGTATGTCCTGCGGGGCGAGGCTTATATGCAAACATCTGATTTCAGAAACGCTTTGGCCGATTTGAATACAGCAATTGAAATGGACGCGGTTAATGCGGTTGCATATTACGACCGTGCTTTGCTGAATATGCGTCTGGAAGATTACAATACCGCATTATCAGACATTAACAACGCATTGGCGGCGCAGACTGCAAAACCCAGTTCGTTGTTACAGATGCGCGATTTGTATGCCAAACGTGGCCAGTTAAATTTGTGGCTGAAAAATTGGCAGGGTGCAGTTGCGGACTTTACAAATTCTTTGGCGCGTCCCGAAGGCACGGTTAACCCAACTGTTTATGCCGACCGGGCCGAGGCTTACACCCAACTGGGCAGTTATGCCGACGCGATAAATGATTATGCGTCTGCGATTCGCATTATTTCTGAACAGATTCAGGGTGCAACCACCGCCGAGGCGCGTGAAAAACAATCCAGCGAAGCGATGGGATATTTTGAAAAATCAGCAGCATTAAATTTGGCACTGGGTAATGTTGATGCCGCCCGCAGCGATTTGAATTCTGCGTATACAATTGCGGCCGCGTTGGTTGATAATGCCAGCATGAACAGAATCCAAAATTTAATGGTTGATTTACAGCAACAACAATAATAAATACAAATAAAAAATCCCGCAACTGCGGGATTTTTTATACGTTCTTTTCCAACGGATTGTGTGAATCCATGATTGCGGTAAATGTGGCCTCGGATACTTTTTTACCACTTACCATCGCGATGCCGTGGAATTTATACAGGCGCATTTTTGACGTTAACAATTCAACATGTAATTCCAAAACGTCGCCCGGTTTTACAAAATGAGAAAACTTGATTTTTTCCATAGTTGTAAAATATCCCAACGTTTTACCGTCATTAACACCCATGCGCGCCAACGCGATAAAGCACGCCGTTTGGGCCAGTGCTTCGATAGTCAAAACACCCGGCATAATCGGATTGCCCGGGAAATGCCCATTACACCAAAATTCATCATCGCGAACATATTTAATGCCAACGCCACTGGTTTCGTTGTATTCGCGAATTTCATCAACCAATCGCATCGCACCACGATGCGGAATAACTTTTTCAATACCCTTTGCATCAACCATTTTTACTCTCCTGTTTTATTATTTGCATTTTTGCGTAACCAAGCATAGTGACGCATAAATTCGATTCCCGGACCCGCAGGATACCCCATGTGACGTGCGCCGTCTGGAACATTTCTGAAAACACCGCTGTGGGCGCCAACCTCGGCATCGTTGCCGATATGCACGCCGTTCGCAATTCCGACCTGGCCGGCCAACAGTGCGCGGTCGCCAACAACAACACCGCCCGCCAATCCAACGCCAGATGCCAAGAAACATTCGGCCCCCACAACAACACCATGCGCAATTTGACACAGGTTGTCTATCTTGGTCCCGTCGCCAATGCGCGTGTCGGTCATAGCACCACGGTCAATACATGTATTTGCACCAATTGACACACGATTACCAATCACAACGCGCCCGACATGCGGGATAAATACGTTATGGCCATCTTGCCGGGTGTAACCAAATCCGTCTTTGCCGATAACTGCGCCTGGGTTTATAACGCAATCTGCGCCGATGGTGGCATTTTCGATATGCGCGCCGGTTTGAATAATCGTATTTGCGCCGATTGTGACATTGCGCCCGATGTACGCGCCTGGGTAAATTTTGACATTTTCTTCGATAACTGCGCCGCGTTCAATGGTTGCGTATTGTCCGACATAGACGCTTGCGCGGCGACGGAAAAACACACCGCGTTCGATTGTTGCATGGCGACTGATGCCAAATCGTGGCGGTTCGCGATAAATTTCGCCCAGTATTTTCACAATATTACCACGTGGTGTATCAGTTATTAACAACGTTGCGCCGCGTGGTGCATGGGACGCCTGCTCGGGTTGAACCAGAATGACAGACGCACGCGTATTTTCCAATACCGATATTGGTAAAATCTTGAACGCAGCACTGTTTTGTTCGGTCGAATAAAACGCCAACTGGCCGGGACGCGCATCGGCAATTGGCGCGACACCGCGTACGGGCGTATCTGCATTTCCACGTAATTCCAAGCCGAATTTTTCGGCCAACGCGCCGGCTGTTGTTTGTGTGGCCGCCGGCAAAAACCAAGACTTAATTTTGTTTAACATACCGCGATTATATCCGTTTTTTTTGAAAATAAAAGCATAAAAACACCGCCCAAGCGGGCGGTGCATATTTGTCATTATTTATTAAAAGCCCTGGGGTGTTTCCATTTTTACCTTGGACACTTTTTTATCCAGCGCAGAAATCACTTCGTTTGTGATATCCAGTTTTTCGGAATTTTCACCGATACGCGCAAAACGTCCATCGATTACCAAAGACAAATCTTTTTTCGCGATAACGCCTTCGATAATCGGATTCAGATGTTTTTCCTGGACTTCGTTCAGTGCCTTTTGGAAAGAAACTTCTACGCTTTGTGCGCGTTCTGTCAAATCGCGTTGCAGTTCAGTTACACGATTTTGATAATCAACGATACGACGTTGCAGTGCGTCACGCGACAAAACATCTTGGGATTCTTCGATTTCTTTCTTTTCGGCTTCCAATTCTTTTTGTCTGGATTCCAATTCATCGCGCAGTTCATTTTCATATTTGGCGCGTTGTGATGCCAAATCTTTCAGAACGGCTGCGTCTGTTTGAATTGCGTCCATACGGATAACCGCGATACGTAAATCGGCGGCATTTGCAGCATCTGCCGATACCGTTTCCAATGCTTCTTCGGCGGAAATGGTTTTTTCACCGCGCATCGCGGAAATACCCCATATCCCCAAAGCCGCAACAACGATAACAATTGCTGCGATAATACCCGTTTTTACATACTTTTTTACGGCCGGATTGGCCACAGTTTTATTTGCCATAATTTCCATCCTTTATTTATATTGTTATGGTTGCAGTATAACAATAAAATCATGAAAGTAAAACAGAAAGTTATACTATCCCTATCGTGCCGGCACCAAACGAATTTCCACGCGACGGTTGGTCAGACGACCAATATCGTCCTGGGCGGCGATTGGGCGCGACGCGCCACGACCGACAATAAACATTCGCGCAGTATTTATACCACTTTGGGACAAATATACCCCGACGCGTTGCGCCATGTCGAAAGACAGGGCGTCCGCCGCCGATGTGCCCATTGCATCGGTATAACCCGCGATTTCCAAGAATGTGGCATCGTATTTTTGTAAAATCTTGGAAATAATTTTCAATGTGTCGGCCCCATCGGCGGAAATATCGCCGACATTTAATTCCATAATTGCGTCACGCACTAAAATCACAACAACGTCAGTTCCCGCCCGTTGGACAGAAATCCCAGGTTTGCGCAAAGCGTCATATAATTCATATTCCAGATTTGCCATATATTTAACGCTGATTGCATTATCATTTTGTACTTTGTCGCCATAATCCAGTGCCACAGGTGTGTCAATTTGACTGATTAACTTGCCACCTGCGCCCAAAAATACAGGGCGTTTTGCGATACGTGCAGTTTCGGTCATATCTGTAAAACTTGCCCCACGCAGATATTGTGACCAAGTGTTACGTGCGGGGCTGTGATATTGCACGCATCCCACCCCAAGCAGTAAAATTGGTAAAATTGCGAATTTTGCAAATTTCATTTGACCCCATTATTCTACGATAAAAGAAATCTTATTTATATCGGATGAAAAACAGTTTGAATTCGTTCCCGTATAATCAGAATTGTTAATAACGATGCGTGTTGCCCATTTGGGTTTTGTGGTTGCAAAGTATTCACACTCGCCATTACTTAATTCAGTCAAATTTATTGAAAAACCCGCGCCATCAAATGTCGGTACAACGGACCAATCGTCGCCACCAATTGGGGGATTGTCATTATCCAATGCGCCCGCAGATATTAAATACGTAATCGACAATCCATTGTAATTACCCTGCATCCCCATCAGCATTTTTGTGTTTCGGACAATTTCTTCCATTTGTGTGGATGCAATTTTACGTGCCTGATTATTACGGATAGTGTTATACATACCGATTGCGGCGGCACTCATCAGTCCAGCAATTGCCAAAACGCCAATAATTTCAATCATGGATGCACCGCGTTCATAAATCATTTTTTCCCCCATATTATTTTATGCCAACAATTTCAGCGTCGGCGAATAAGTCCATCGCACTTGCGACCAATGGATCAGACTGCAATTCTTCTTTTTTTTGTTCGGTAATTGTGTGTGTGTTCGAAGATTCAGTTTGACGCTGTAATTGCCATGCGTGCCCGGTTTTGTTTTCCAACCAATTTGCCAACTTGTGCGCAAAATCAGCATCACCACGACGATCGAAATATTTTATTATTCCATTGGATATTTCTGTGATTTCGATATTGCTGGTGTAATACGAATACAACAAAATCTCTTTGGAAGACTGCAACGCATTTGCCAAATCATTTGCATTTTCGATTGCAATTTTTTGCGTGTTACCCGTGTTATTTGTGGCACTTGGTTGCGCCACAGTGTTTGTATTTGAATTTGATTTTTGTTGTTCCAAAATTTCTGGTATGGATGGCATTTCTGCGATGTGCATCAACCGTATAATCAACATATCAAAACATTGCTTTTGATTTCCAGACGCCTGCATTTCAGGCACTGCGGCAACCATAACTTGCCATATACGGGACAGGGTATTCAACGACACGCGTGAATTTATTTTTTGAATTTGTTCGCGTTGATCGGCCGTATATGGGACAGCGTCTATATTCCCCGCACGAATAGCGGGATGCATACGTGTTGCCCAATGTGTCCATTCCATCATGTCAGACAATAACATAGACAAATCAGCGCCATTGTTATAAATTTCATCAACCCGTGCCAACGCCGCAGACACATCGCCTGACAATACAGTTTCCATAAAACTTACAACCACGCCACGATCGGCGCGCTTTAACATTTCCAACACAGATTTTTCATCAACATGGCCGCCTGTCTGTGCAATCGCTTGGTCCAACAAAGACAAACCATCACGAACAGAACCATCCGCCGCGCGCGCCAATAATTCGTTCGCGCCATCAGTTAATTCAATGTTTTCTTGGGATGCAATCCATGCAAAATGTTTTTTCAGTGTTTCAACCGGTACACGTACCAAATCAAAACGTTGGCATCGTGACAATATTGTGACGGGCACTTTGCGAATTTCAGTTGTTGCCAGTATGAACACAACATGTTCTGGGGGTTCTTCCAATGTTTTTAACAACGCGTTAAATGCGCTGGTTGATAACATGTGAACTTCGTCAATAATGTAAACCTTGTACCGGCCGTTTGTTGGGCGATATTGCGCCGCATCCAATATATCGCGCATATTGTCAACGCCCGTGTGTGACGCAGCGTCGATTTCCATAACGTCGATATGTTGCCCTGCGGCGATTGCGCGGCAATTTTCGCACACACCACACGGCTTTGCGGTTGGGCCATCGGACGATAAACAATTCAAAGCCTTGGCCAGAATGCGGGCAGTACTGGTTTTACCAGTCCCGCGGATTCCGGTAAAAATATATGCGTGCGCAATACGGCCTGTATTTATAGCGGTGGTCAATGTTTTGACCAACACATCTTGGCCGATTAAAGATTCAAAATCTTGGCTGCGATACTTGCGTGCTAAAACTGTATAATTGCTGTCCATGAATTAAACTTCCTTTTTGGCTCAGCATAGCAAAATACAGTAAAAATTCAAGAGTTAAAGTATGAATTTTGCACGTAAATAATTATTTTGCATCCGTAATAAAATCAGGCAATGTCATATCTTCGTCTTCGCCATTATCTGCGACTTCGGCCGTATTTACGACATCATCAGATTGTGTGGCTTTATCGCCGGGGACGCGTGTGGAATCTATTTTGCCTTGCTCGGCATTTACGATACGTCCGTAATGTTCGGCCGCCTGCATCAAGCGTTCGCGTTCGATTTCATCGGATGTTTGGCGTGCTTGATCCATATACTGTTTACGTTTTTGACGCCACTTGTGGCAACGCTGAATCATCATCCCGACAGACGATTGGTTTTTTTTGTTTTGCATATTCGTTTTATTTGTTTTGTTATTCCAGGAAATACTTACGTGAATGTTTATATTCAATCACATTCAACACGCCAGATATTAACGTATATTAAAACCAATTGCAATATTTTTTTTGGATTGCTAACATTCAAATCACGGGGGGATTGCCAGATTGTCGCGTCAAAGTGGAAATTTTTTATTACAGGCTTTATTGGCATTAACGCTGATATTTTCGTTTATTCCGTTTTTTGCGGGACGGTTGGCGTCGCGTGACATGGATTCGCAAATGTATGCCACCACACAGAAAATAGATGTCGCCCAAACGGCTGCGCGGATTTTTATTCGCAATCGGGCAAATGATTTACCATATAATACGACGGTTGTATCGGGGAATACTTTTTCTGATTTGTTGGAATCGTACGGGTTGCCGTTGGGATTTATTCCACGTACTGCATTGGGGCAAGATATATCGTTGGTTATAAACAAGACACCCGTCGCGGTCAGTGCGCATTTACGCGTATCGGGTGGTGATTTGTCGGATGTCCAGTTGGCTGAATTGGCGCGCAGAATTGGATTTTATGCGTCTGTGGTTGACGGGGACGTAATTGTTGGATTGGCGTTGGATTCTGCGTATTCTGATGTTGTTCGCCGCAATGAGTATGATTTGGATGGTAATGCGTTTTTAACTGATTTGGATATGGGTGGTTTTTCTTTTCGCAATGGCGGCGATATATTTGCAAATAATGCGGATTTTGATACGTCCCAGATTGGTACTTTGTCGTTATATGGCACAGAAGATGGACGGCGTGTCCGCAGTACGATTGACGCAATGGGTGCAGATTTGGCCGTGTTTCAAAGTAATTTGGGGGAATCGGCATTGTCTGTAACGCGTGGTTCGTTGTACGTTGGTGACATTTCTGCGCGCACGGTATCTATGTTTGGGGATGCAGGAAATTTTACATCAAATGCTGTATCTGTATATGACTTTGCGATGACCGCCGGGCGTAACAGTTTTACAGGCCCCCTGGAATGGAATGTTGGCGGGGATGTAATCAGTGAAAATATGAATTTCAGTGTCGAACGGTTGGATATTGAATCTTATGTTGACGCATCGCGTGGCCAAGATGTTTACATCGATCCTGATAATACTGAAATATCGACCCGCAGCGGTATCCAGGCGGGGACTGTCATTGCGTCTAATATTACCATGCGCGATCAAACATCTGATGCGTTAAATAATGGTGAAACGGGTTTGGTAATATTGGATATACGTCCGGCTGGGACATCGGTATTGCCTGATATATTATTGGATGCGATAAATAACGATGGTTTTGAAATTATAAATCGTGTGTCTGAGGATGATGATAAAGTATTGGGTTGTCGTGATATAATCAGTCGATTGGATAATACCGTTCGATATAACGCGAAATCATTGTCTCAATACATTATATGTCAATATGTGTTTTGGCAACGATTGGAAAAAAGAATAGATATCAAACAATGTTTATTAGAGGGCCGCAGTGATTGCATGTAAATCAAAAATTTTTATGCATCCAGATTCTGGCGCCAGTATGTTGGAAGTATTACTGGCTATGGCAATTGTTGCCATGGCAACCCCGTTTTTATACAGTCAAATTTCTGATACAAACAACACATTGCGCGATATTGCAACCGCAAACAAAATTATTGAATTACGCGGGTCTGTTATGAATTTTGTGCGGTTAAATCAAGATGCGTGGCCTGATACCGCACAAATAAGATTATCGGATGAAGAACTGGATGAAATATCAACATTGCCAACGGCGGGATTTGTTGATAAATATTTGGTAAATGGTGCAACTGTAACGGATGTGTATTTGGCATTTGATTTGAATAATTCAGATTTACGTGTGTCACAAATTGCGCGTCATATTGGGGTCGATGCGGCGGTTGTGGGCAATGATGGTATTGCGTATGGTCGAATGTTTGCAGTGGCGGCACCTGATTTCAAGCCTGGCGATTTAATATATCGTATATCGCGTGATTTGGATGGGGAAGATAAATCAAAATATCTGCATCGCACAGAAACGGGTGAAGAAAATTTGAACACCATGATGCGTGATTTGAATATGAACAGAAACCGTGTTTATGATGCAGGCGGACTGGATGCGGCATCGGCGGAAATAAAAAATTTATCGGCGCCATTTTTGGAAACACCTTATTTGGTGGCACAAACGCTGTATTTTTCATCTGGGGCGAATTTGGACGGTGATACATCTACATTTGAATCTATGCGTGTTACAGGCGATATATCTGGGTTCAGAAATATATATGCGGATACCATGAATGGTTCGGGATACACCACAAATGGGCGTATTATCACAGATCGTGCAGATGTTCTGTATTCAGTAAACGTTGGCAATAATTTGACATTGAAATCTGATTCTGTTCGCACAATCAGTGGTTTTACCGGCATAAATGCGCATACGGTATTAACATCGTATATATCAACCCAGGAAATAATTTTTTATGAAAATTTTGGTTTAACTGTATCTGGCGAGTTACTGATGTCCACAACTGCACCAATTCGCATTGGCGATTGGATATTCCCGTCATATACACCGCCACGGTTCAATACATTACAGTTACAACGGGCAACGTTACCACCGCCGGCGAATGCAAAGGAATTTGGAATAATAATGTCGCCTGATTGGCAAAGCGCGATGCCTGTGGAAATACAGCAATGAAGAAACACATAAATAAAATTTTTACAGATAACAATAATCAACATGGTTCTATGTTGGTTGAATTGCTGATGACGGTTGCGTTGGCGGCCATTATTATGCCTTTTATATTTCGTTATCAACAAAGCGTTGTACAACGCGCTGAAAATATAGCCATTACACGCGAAATGTCGGATATAAATGAAGCATTGGAACGCTATATTTTTGATAATCGCGAACAATTATTGAATACAGTTGGTCGGAACATCACGCGTGTAAACATTGCAGATTTGGTACAATATGGGCTGTCGCCTGATTTGGCGGCGGCGGGCGACGAATACCAATTACGCATATTAAAATCAAACGATGTCGAAGATCGCGCCACATTACAGGGTGTAATTGTTTTTTCATCGGACGAAATTACGCCTATGCGTACACGTGAAATCGTTGCGCTGGGGGGTGAAAACATGGGGTTTGTCCAAGGAAATCGTGCGTATGGTACATTTGGCGCATGGCGTGCCGATACAATAGATTTGGGGTTAAGCGTTACAGACGGCATATTGGAAACGACATCTGTGAATCGTGATAATGCGCTGTATTTGTATCGTGTACCGACGGATTCTGAATCAGATTCGACGATGTTGTCGGGATTGAATCTTGGGGGGCACGACATAACAAACGTGGCAATTTTTGAATCCGAAGCCTTAGAGTTATCGAATACGTTGCTGTCTGGCGTAACGGTTGCCAAGGATGTAATTTTCCAAAACCGCACAACATTGGATAAAGCATTGACCGTTACCGATGCCACAGTATCAGGGATTTTGTCATCAGATTCACGCACAATCGAAGTTATGAAAACATTTAATCTGGCTGATACGGGAAAATTTACCAGTTTAACCACAGGCGATTTGTGGGTATCGAATATGACGTTGGCTGGATTGTCTATAAATTCGTCTTTAACAGGCCCGTCGGTATTGGACATAAACAAATCGTTGGACATGACTGGCGGCACAATTGACGCGATGTTTGTGACGGTTGGATTTGCGGGTTCAATAACCCCGCGACTGGAAATCAGCGACAGAATCGAAGATTCGACAAATTCTGCATATTTTTGGGATTTGAACACTCGCACGGCCAACTTTTTTGACATCAGTCTGCGTCAATTAACGGGCATGGCGGAATCAGCATTATACGACGAAGATGCGTCTGACACGGACTCGGGTCGTATATTTGGCGCGGTTGTTGCGAATAAAAATGCCACGGTATCAGATTATATGAATGCGATAACTGAAATCCAAAAATCTGTTCGTGCGAAATATCGAAAGTTGAATTTAGAATAAAATGTGGTATAAACGGGGTATGAAAACAGTATGTGATTTTTGTAAAACAGAATATTCATTGGATGCCACGCCGACGGGGCCTGTGAAATGTGCGGTATGCGGACATACATGGACTGTCCCGCGCCAGGTGCGTCGCAGCCCGATATTGGTATTTGTTGCGGCATTATGCGCGTTGTTGGCGGCGGCGGTGTTTGCGTTTGCGGTTATGTACAAACATCGTGTGACTGAAATAAACGCAAATCCGTTGATTGCTGAATTAAATGATGTTTCCATTGAAAACGACGATTCGGGTGCGCCACATTTTGTGGTTAATGGTCGTGTTGTAAATCGATCGGCTCAGATTTATGGGGTTCCTGGATTGGTTGTTATTTCGTATGATGCGAATGGCGGTGTGGTTGCGCGGCAACGGTTTATGCCACCTGCGACGTTATTGGATGCGGGCACGTCGGCGGATTTTACGCACACATTGTCTGTACCGGTTGATAACGTTGATAAAATATCTGTCGAATTGGAAACCCAGGGGGATTAAATGAAACGCATACTGATGACGATGGTAACGCTGGCATTGTTTACGAACGGTGTATTTGCGGCGGACAAGGACACGCCGTCGGCGCCCACCCCACGTATCAGTATTTTTTCCACCAGCACAGATTGGCAGGGTTTAACCGGATTGCGTTATTCCGAGTATTATGGTGAATTCATTCCATCATCGAATTTGGTTGGTCGCGGATTGGTTTTGTATTATTTGGATGGCTTTCCATGCTATGGTTTGGGTGAAAACGTACGTGTTTGGATTGGTCCGCGTGATCAGCAAGATGGCGAATTGCGCCTGGCGTGCCTGTATGCGCCGACGGAAATAAATTTCACATGGCGTAACGCGACGCGCGATGCAGATGAAGATCAAAGCACAGGCATCTTAACATGCCCGGTTGAATCGAATGGCCGTGAATTGACAATTGACTTGGCGGATTGTGAAAAGGGCCCTGATTGGGACGAATATAGATAATCATGACCGATATTCGTAAATTTTCTGTGACCGATACAGACGCAAATTTGCGTTTGGACAAATTTTTATCCAACCAGATGCCGGAATTTTCTCGTTCTGAAATCCAGCGTATGGAAATCACATTAAATAATGCGCCGACTAAATTGGGTGCGCGCCTGCGCGTGGGCGATGAATTGTCTGTGGTTATACCAGAAAAAACATCGGATATTGCTGCGGATAATATATCACACGATTTTGATTTGGATATTTTATTCGAAGACGATGACATCATCGTAATCAACAAACCACGCGGTGTGGTAATGTATCCGTCGGCTGGTAATAAAACGGGGACATTGGTTCAAAACATATTGGCGCACACACATTTATCGTCTTTGGGCGGGGTGACCCGGCCGGGCGTTGTTCATCGTTTGGACAAAGATACCAGTGGCGTTATGGTGTTCGCGAAATCAGACGCGGCATTCCGCGGATTGGTAAAAATATTTTCAACCCACGATTTAACACGTAAATATATTGCCTTTGTATGGGGTGTGCCGAATTGGGACGGTGCAGACATAACGGGCAATTTGGCGCGTTCTTCGCGAAATCGGCAAAAAATGAGTTTGGTTAAATCGGGCGGCAAACCCGCGCATACGATTGTGAATGTATCAACCGTATGGCCGCGTGCGGGCGTGTCTGAATTCAGATGTACCCTGATGACCGGCCGTACACATCAGATACGCGTGCATTTATCTGCGCATGGTTTTCCGGTGCTGTGTGATCCGTTGTACGGACGCACATCAAATCGGTTGGCGACTGTCCGGGATGCAGATTTACTGGAATTTTTGAAAAATCACGATGGGCAAATGCTGCATGCGGAAATTTTGGATTTTACGCATCCAGTCACGGGCGAAAAATTACATTTCAAGGCAAAATTGCCTGCCGATATGTACGAATTAAAATCCATATTGGATGAAATCGGATAAAATATCTTAAAATTTCATATATTTTTCCTTTGTCAGAATATGATTTTATGTTATACTTAAAGCAATAAGTATGGAGTGAGTCGAATGAAAATTCTGAACAAATTCGTTGGTTTTCTGGCTGTTTGCAGTGTTGTACCTGCGGCGTATGCATTGACTGCGCGTCCGGGTGTTGTTAATCCATGGACGTCTGCATCGCGTCGTTTGCCGACTATGACAACGTATTTAACGGGTTCAACAACGGTATCTGGTGGGTCAACATCGTCCAGTTTGTTGGATAATGCCGAATGTATCGAGGCTTATACAGACTGTATCAGTGCATCTGATGCGTGCGGGCCGAATTTTGAAGAATGCACAACCAACGTTTTGTTCCATGCGCAAATGCCAAAATGTTTAAGTGTCTTGGCGCAATGTACTGCGTCGGGCGTAAATGATTTGTTTGGTACTTCTTCGACGACCGCTTTGTCCAATATCAAAACTCAGAACGAACATGGCGAGGTTACAGAATACACATATCCCACCGCGGGCAGTGTTATGGGACAAATGATTACCGGTGCCGCCATCGCGAACAGGTATGATACCGGCGATTGCGTACGCCGTTATACGTCGTGCTTGGAACGCGATAATGTTTGTGGCGCAGATTTTGAATTGTGCACAACAAATACTGAATTCAGAAAACAGCGTGTTTATTGCGATTCCACATTGGCGCGTTGCGCGGCCGAGGGTAAAATTGAATTATTTGGTTCTGCGACAAATTATAATAATCCAACCAGTGACAGCCGTGTTGGCATCATGATTGCCGAGGGTGCGGCCCTGGCTGCGGTGAATGCTGTTTCCACATGTTACAAGGTTGCGGATCAGTGTATCTTGAACGCATGTGCGCGCAATCCGTATAAATGCGTTGCGGATTCATCTACTACAACGGTTGAATTGGTTGATGCGATTAACTCAGGCGTGTTGTCGGATTTAACAGTGGGCAGTTCTTTGTTAATGTCTGCAACCGATACAATCAGCAATTCTGCTGTCCAATCGTATGTTCGCAATTCGTGTTTGGATACGATTGGTTCTAACAAATATTGCTATGCAACATTTTTGGGTAATGGATCCATGCCAACATCATCGCAATTAAGCGACCCGAATAACCAAGAAGACATTTTTGCCGAGGCTTATAACGCCCGCATGAATGCTTCTATGCGCGCACGTATTACCGATATATTGGAAGATTTTGATGCAGATGCCAAGGCCAGTTGTTCCGAAACTATTTCCAGTTGTGTTATGCGTGTCTGCGGCAGTGGTTCTGGTGCGGCATGTTATTCCCAGGTGTTTGGTGGACGCGATAAATCCATCAACAGTGATGCGGTATATGAAGAATTAAAAACCGGGTGCGAGGCTATTGTTAACACAGATGCAAATTGCCAGTATGCCGCACAAAATCCAGATGATACCGGCGGATACATATATACATATAACCAGGGTGGTGCATTTGATATCTTGTTCCCACCGTACGACAGCCGTACTGGTTCGGATCCAATTGGTGTAATTGCGTCACTGAATGCGTCTTTGGCCACCAGTTACAGCGATGCAGCAATTGCCCAGATGCGCACACGTTGCGAAAATGTCGCAAAAAGTTGCGTGAAATCCATGTGTGGCGACGAATATACAAATTGCTATCGCAATCGTGATGACATTTATTCATCACTTACCGACACAGGTACGGCATCGTTTGACAAAAGTATGAACAAAGTCGGCGGTGTATTGGATTATACAATCGTGTTGGGATTGTGTTTGGATACAGTTAAAAACGCCGATGCGTGCAAAGAACATCTGGCGATTGAAACCGCTAAATTAAACAGCAACATGAATAACAACGCGGCCGCATCTTGGGGCGCGGGTACGTCCACTGTACGCCAAGGTTGGTTGGATGCGGGATCGTCCGTTGAATTGGGTGTGGTCGAAGATGGTACCCAGGTTCGTGCGACGGATGCGAATGGTAACGCGCTGTGCCGTGCCGATAATGGTGCCCAGGGCGTGTGTGACACTGTGGCGGCTGATGGTACGATATATGACGAACCTATATATATATCCAGCAGTGCTTACCAACAAAATCTGGTTGCGGAAACATTGTTCAGTGAACTGGTGTATGATTTGGAAAAAGAGGCCCAGGCCATCTATAACAGCAAATTAACCCAGGAGCAGAATATGTGCATGGCTGCGAATAACGGCGGCATTATGTCTGGCCATGACACAGGCAGCACATTTATGTGGGCAAAATTAAGAAATAATCGTGTGCCAAACGATTACAACGTAAATGGTTTGTCGCGCAATAATTTTGACCCCAGTAACGATTTGTATGGTTCGTTCTGCGCGGTTCGTGTAACAGTGCAATCGGATGATGCGGCTATCCAAGAAGCCATGCGTGATGCGTCATGGACAAATGCTTACTTTGCGGTTGGTGATTCATTCACCTGCGGCAGTTGGATACCAGCCGACGATTTGCAAGATATCGCCCAAAGTGTTGCGGACGACGCAACCGCCGATATGCGTGCACGCCAGGGCAGAACAGAATTCTGGACAACATTGTTGGGCACCGTCGCCAGTGGTATTGGTGGCGCATACCTGGGGGCAGGCATCCAGAATGGCACAGTATTTAAAAAACTGAATACCGCATCTGATAACAATAAACAAGAATTTGATGCGGACGTGGTTAACACTTATATCGATTACGTTGTCGAAATAATGGAACATGGTAACAAAGGTTTGACGAGTGCATCTGGCAATGCTTACGGATCTGTAACACTGCCCGCGAATTATGCTGTGTGGGATGCGTTTATATCAAACATAGAATCGCGTGTAAAAGATTCGAATGTTGATAAAGCATTTTTAACCACCGCCGTTAATGACGCGAAAAGATGGAAAAATAAATATGAAGCCGTCAAGGATGCGTGGAATAACCCAGCAACGTTGGCAAACCTTGTGGGTGCTACTGTTACCAGTGCCACCACTTTGCAGAGCGTTCAATCTTCGGCCAAATCAGAGTTGGAAAAATTAGCAACGACAGCCGAAACGTCATTAAATTTACTAAGTTCTGAATGTGATGAGGCCGATGGCACCGTCAAAGAAAGTAAAGTTTGGGGCGGTTTGGGCGCAACGATTGGCGGGGTTTTGACTGCGGCGGCCGGTGGATTCTTGGTTAATAAAGCCACACGCGACATCCAGGCGGAAAATTTAAGTGCCGCTGAACGTGCCGCCATCGAAGAATGGATGGACGATATTGGTCGTCACATTAAATGTTACATCGGACCGGACGAAGCCGGCCAATATGGCGACATATTAAGTGTGACCATGGATTAAAAAACGCCCCACAGGGGCGTTTTTTTACTCGCAGTATCGCCCCAGTAGCCCCCCGCACTGTCGCGGTCTAAGTTCCCCCTTTACAACGGATATGGCTGCTGCCGCCCCGGTACCGTCGCGGTCCGGGTTCCCCTCTACGGAGGGGTGCCGCGAAGCGGCGGGGTGGTCTACCACAAGTAACCAGTAACTAGCAACTCCACCGCTGTCATTGCGAAGGAGCGCGAAACGTTGAAAACGTTATCGTACGACTGTGGCAATCCAGTTATAATATGTCTGCGGGCAAACGCCCGCAGTGCTTTTTTATTTACTGGATCGCCACGCTCCGCTCGCGATGACAAAGGTGACTAAGTGGCTAATCCCACACTTTCTTTGTCATTCCCGCGCAGGCGGGAATAAGGTCTATTAAATTTATATCGCGGGTTACAGATAAAAAACACAACGCTGAATTATTTCCAAAATAAAATAACTAATAACAATCCAAGCCCTATTCCCGCCTGCGCGGGAATGACAAAAATTATTGCTGAAAGGATATAGAATTCCCGCATTATCCCCCCCACAAATACGGTCGTATTTGCGGGGACCCCGGGTGCGGGAATGACAAGGGAGTAAGTAGCCAATCCCGTAGTCTCTAACCACCCCGGCGGCAAGCCGCCACCCCTCCAATGGAGGGGAACTTGGTACGTTCCCGTCGCGGTCCGGGTTACCCCTTACGACGGATGGGGGTGCTGACTCTCATACCGTTACGGAACAAAGTTCCCCTCTGCGGAGGGGTGGCACGCGCTAGCGTGCCGGGGTGGTCTAATGCCACAGCCCATATTGTGGGCAACACACCCCCGTGACGAGAACGCACCAATACCCACCGCACCACACCGGGCCCCGCGCAAACAAAGTTTGCGTGGGTGGATTCTGGGGGCGGGGGGCGTGCTTTGCACGACGGGGGGTGGGGACTTATCACCCGAAGCCCTGGCAAAGGGTGAAAACACAAGTAACCAGTAACTTTCGCGCCCGCTGGCAATCGGTGCTTGACAAACGAAAAATGTGTGCTATATATGTGATTGACCCGCCGAGTTGGGCAATCCCAACCAACGGCGCACAGTTCAGCATTTTTGTTAAAAATAAACCAACGAATCGGATTTAATTGGATAAAAAACGTCCAAACGAATCAGGTTTTTGCCGGTTTTCGAATCGTGTTGGCGATGCGAATTGGCAAAAAAAAGAAAAAAAATAAAAAAATCTGATTTGGGATAAAACGCCGGAAATCTGGCATTTTTTCCTGGATAAAAAAGATTTTTACGATTTTTTCAAAATTATTTTCAACAAATTGCTTGACTTTTTCGTTAAATGTGCGCATACTGTGCGGGCTTTCAAGTTGGGAACAGTTCAAAAACAAATCTCAACCCCTGAAATTCTGCGGTTAACGGAACGACCAAATGAAATCGGGTTCCGCTTAACACGCAAACATTGTGAATAAAAGCAGCTCATCAAAATTCAAGAAGGGATGTGCAGACAGTTGAATTTGGAAATATCCAAACTTTGACTAAGTCAAATGTGCATATCCTGG
>CALXMC010000002.1 GCA_944389385.1 uncultured Alphaproteobacteria bacterium
TGTAACTGGATAATAAAACGCCAGTGATTACCGGCCCGGAATAACGATAAGGAAAACGAACAAATGGTACCAGCATCAAAAATTCGCATCAAATTGACAGCGTTTGACCACAGGGTTTTAATGGAGTCTGTGGATGAGATAGTCAAAACTGCAAAGCGCACAGGCGCAGATGTAGTTGGACCCGTTCGCTTGCCGACACTGATTAAGAAATTTACTGTGAACCGTTCGCCACACGTTCATAAAAAGTCACGCGAACAATTTGAAATTCGCAATCATAAAGCGGTTGTTGATATTGTAAATCCAACCCCTCAGACAGTAGATGCTTTGATGAAGTTGGATTTGGCGTCCGGTGTTGATGTAAAAATTAAATTGTAACAAATGTTTGTGTTGGACGAACGTAAAAAATGGTGTGTATGAACGTCCAACCTACTGACAAAAAAGGCAAATAAAATGAAACGTAGCGGTTTAATAACAACTAAAATAGGTATGACACGTCTGTACGACGACGGTGGCGTGGCACATCCAGTAACTGTTTTGTCCGTCGGCGATTGCACGGTTATTGGTAATCGTACAATGGAAAAAAATGGTTATGTCGCAAATATTCTGGGCATGCGCGAGGCCAAGGCCAAACATGTCGCAAAACCCCAGGCAATCGCAGCCGAAAAAGCGGGCATCAAACCATATCGTAAAGTCGTGGAATTCCGTGTGTCTGATGACTGTGTGATTCCAGTCGGAACGGCTTTGTCTGCGGCTCATTTTATTGCCGGTCAATTTGTCGATGTCCAAGCAACCAGCAAAGGTAAGGGATTCCAGGGTGCTATGAAACGTCATAACTTTGGCGGTAAAGAGGCATCCCACGGTGTTTTGAAAGCGCATCGTTCCATCGGTGGTACAGGTATGCGTGAATGGCCGGGTCGTGTGTTAAAAGGTAAAAAGATGGCCGGTCAGATGGGAAATGAAACCGTTACGGTTCAAAATCTGAAAGTGTTCGGCGTTGATGCGGCTGAAAATCTGATTTTCGTCGAAGGCGCAGTCCCAGGTGCAAATGGCACATTCGTGTTGGTGTTTGACGCTGTTAAAAAAGAGCAGGCTGAATTGCCGGTTCCAACACACACTGTTCAGGCCCCAGTTGCCGAAGAAGCACCGGCAGAAAATGAAACCGCAACCGCGGCAGAAACCGAAACAGCAGAAACTGTTGCGGAATAATTAAATGGGCAACAGATAAAGCAAGGTGGAAAAAATGCAAGTTGATGTTATAAATTTTGATGGCAAATCTGTCGGTAAAGTTGATTTGGCAGACAGCATATTTGGTATAGAACCACGTGCCGATATTCTGCATCGTGTGGTTACATGGCAACGTGCAAAATCACGTGCAGGTACGCATGCGGTGAAAACTGTGTCCGATGTCGCTGGCAGTGGTAAAAAAGCATTCAAACAGAAAAAAACTGGTAACGCACGCCAGGGTGAAAGATACAATGTTCATATGCGTGGTGGTGGTGTCGTTCATGGACCAGTTGTTCGCAGTCATGAAATCGATTTGCCGAAAAAGATTCGCAGTTTGGGTCTGAAAATGGCTTTGTCGTCCAAGGCCAAAGATGGCAATTTGATTGTGATAGATTCTGAAAAATTGTCTGCGGCAAAAACAGGCGCGTTGGCCAAGCAGTTGAAAAAACTGAACTTGGATTCTGCGTTGTTCGTTGGTGCAGATGAATTGGATGCGAATTTCAAAAAATCCGCAGCGAATATTCCAAACATCGATGCGTTGCCGACAATCGGTTTGAACGTGTTGGATGTTCTGAAACATAATAAATTGGTTTTGACGGCTGATGCGGTCAAAGCGGTGGAAGCGCGTTTGGCATAATTTGCATAACGCAAGACGAAAAGGTATAACAAAATGGCAGAAAAAAAAGTTACATCAGAGAAAAAAGTCGTGCGCACCGCCGGTATTTACGATATACTGCGTCGCCCGATAATCTCGGAAAAATCGGCCAAATTATCCGAAAGCAACGGTGTTGCGTTCGAAGTTGCAGCAAATGCAACCAAGGCTGATGTTGTTCGCGCAATCCAGGCGATTTACAATGTAAAACCAACCAAGGTTAATATTGTCGTCGTCAAAGGAAAAGAAAAATCTTTCCGTGGGCGTGGCGCGGGCACACAACGTACTGTTAAAAAAGCATACGTTTCTTTGCCGGCTGATGCTAAATTGGATTTGGCGGCAAACGTACAGTAATAATCGCGCCAGGGCAGAGAACCCAAAATAATATGGATGTTAGTGTTCTGGCATAAACAAAGGTAAGAAAAAAATGGCATTAAAGCATTATAAACCAACAACAGCGGGCACACGCGGTTTGACACTGATTGACCGCAGTGAATTGCACCGTGGCGCGCCTGAAAAAGCGCTGACCGTTGGGTTAAAGTCCAAAGGTGGACGTAATAATTTCGGTCATGTCACCGTTATGCATCAGGGTGGCGGACATAAACGCAAATATCGCTTGATTGATTTTGCACGCAAGAAAAAAGGTGTTCCTGCGACGGTTGTGCGTTTGGAATATGATCCGAATCGTACTGCGTTCATTGCGTTGATTGAATATACAGATGGTGCGCGTTCTTATATTTTGGCACCACGCGATTTGAAGGTTGGCGATGTTGTTATTTCCGGCGAACGCGAAGATATCAAGCCGGGTAATGCAATGCCTTTGAAAAATATGCCAATCGGTACAATTGTGCATAATGTCGAGTTGAAACCAGGTGCCGGCGGCCAATTGGCGCGCAGTGCGGGTTGTTATGCGCAGTTGATGGGTAAAGACGGTGTCTATGCCCAGATTAAAATGAACAGTGGCGAATTGCGCAAAGTTCATTCCGATTGTATGGCGACGGTTGGCACTGTGTCTAATCCGGATCAACGTAATGTTAATCTGGGCAAGGCCGGTCGTGCGCGTTGGTTGGGTATTCGTCCGTCCGTTCGCGGTATGGCACAGAACCCAGTCGATCACCCGATGGGTGGTGGTAACGGTCATTCCAAGGGCCACGAACCAGTATCACGTACAGGTATTCCAGCCAAGGGATATCGTACCCGTAGCAATAAACGTACTGCTAAGATGATTATCCGCAGCAGACATTTGGCAAAGAAAAAATAATATAAAAAAACGGAGTAATTGATGTCTCGTTCAGTATGGAAAGGTCCGTATATTCATCCGTCGCTGTTGAAGAAAGTTGCGGCGGCAAATGAAGCAAATGACCATAAACCGATTAAAACTTGGTCGCGCAGCAGCACGATTATACCGCCGATGGTTGGTTTGACAATCGAAGTGCATAATGGTAACAAATTTATTCCTGTGTCCATCGTAGAAGATATGATTGGGCACAAGTTGGGTGAATTTGCGCCAACCCGCACGTTCAAAGGACATGCGGCAAATAAAAAGGCCGCCGCGGCAAAATAATTAAAGGGTTACAGTTATGACAGCAAGATATGGAATAAAAGAAAATCAAGTGCGCGCGTTCAATAAACTGATTCGTATCAGCCATCAAAAATTGAATTTGGTGTGCGATTTGATACGTGGTTTGCCGGTTGATCGTGCGATCGATGTCTTGAAGTTTTCTAAAAAACGTGTCGCGGGCGAAGTGCTGAAAACTTTGATGTCGGCCATCGCAAATGCAGAACATAATAAAAATCTGCCGGCGGAAAGCCTGTACGTCAAAGAAATTTGGTGTGGCAAAGCGCTGACTATGAAGCGTATTATGCCTGCATCCCAGGGACGTGCACGTCCGATTTTGAAACCGTTTTCAAATCTGACGATTGTTTTGGAATCTGGGGTTGCGCCAACAAAAAAGAAGGCGGCACAGCCAGCCAAGGCAGAAAAAACAACAAAAAAGGCAAAGTAATTCATCGGGCAAGTGGTATGGATGTAAATCCTGAATAAAGATGGCCTGTCTTCAAGAACACTTGCCCATAAAAATATAAGGAAAATAAAAATGGGACAAAAAGTATCGCCGATTTCATTGCGCGAATTTATTAACAAGGTAACTGATTCACGTTGGATTGCGGGTAAACGTGACTATGCGAATTTGTTGGCAGAAGATATTAAAATCCGCAAATTTATTGAACGTAAATTGAAAAAAGCCGGTTTGGCCAAGGTCGTTGTTGAACGTTTTGCTAAAAAGGTTGTGGTGACAATTCATACATCGCGCCCTGGTATGATTATCGGTAAAAATGGTGCGGATATCGAAGCATTACGTAACGATATTAAAAAATTGGTTAAAAACGACCAGGTTGTCGTTAATATTTACGAAGTGCGTCGTCCTGATTTGAATGCTCAATTGGTTGCACAAAGCATTGCACAACAAATCGAGGGACGTGTTTCATTCAAACGTGCAATGAAGAAAGCCGTCCAGAACGCTGTAAAGGCGGGTGCCCAGGGTATTAAAGTTATGTGTTCGGGTCGTCTGAACGGTGCGGAAATCGCGCGCAGCGAACAAATTCGCGAAGGTCGTATTCCGTTGCACACTTTGCGTGCCGATATTGACTATGCGTCAATCCAGGCAAAAACCACTTATGGTGTTATCGGTGTAAAGGTTTGGATTTATACCGGTGATGTCGTAAATAAGGAAAAATTGGCGTCGGAAATGGCTCGTCCCGCTGAATACGCCGGCACCAGTGAAAGAAAAAGCAAGTAATTTTTGTCGGCATCTATATGGTGTCGGGGACACAAAAATGAAACACAGAAATTAAAAGGTTATTGTTATGTTAATGCCAAATAAAACAAAATTTCGCAAACAGCACAAAGGCCGTATTCACGGACTGGCCAAAGGTGGCAGTGAATTGGCGTTTGGGTCGTTTGGTCTGAAAGCGATGACGCCGGAACGTGTTACCGCGCGTCAAATCGAGGCTGCGCGTCGCGCAATTACCCGTCACATGCGTCGTATGGGTAAATTGTGGATTCGCGTGTTCCCAGATGTTCCAGTAACTAAAAAGCCCGCTGAAGTCCGTATGGGTAAAGGTAAGGGTGCGGTTGAATACTGGGTTTGTCGTGTAAAACCGGGTCGTATCTTGTTCGAATTGGACGGTGTTAAACCCGAAGTCGCATACGAAGCATTCGCGTTGGCGGCGGCAAAGTTACCAGTTAAAACCAAAGTTGTTGAACGCAAGGTCAATTAAAGGTTGGAAAAATGGCTCAGAAAAAAGTTGAAAAAGAAGCTTTGACAGCAGAAGCGTTGCAAAGCAAACTGGAAAATCTGAAAAAAGAACAGATGAATCAACGTTTCCAGCACGCCAGCGGTCAAATGGCAAAAACGCACGTTATGCGTCAGACCAGACGTGAAATCGCGCGTGTGAAAACCGCTATTGCTGCGGCGAAAAAATAAAATTGCTGATTTTTGTTGAGATTTCTAAATTTTTAGTTATCATAAAACGAAATTGGCCAAAAAAATGGTGGGTTTGTGCGAATATAACGCATAAATCTGTAAACGAATAAGGGACAAAAGTTATGCCAAGACGTGTATTGCAAGGAACAGTCAAAAGTACAGCAAATGACAAGACTGTCGTAGTCGAAGTCGAACGTCGTTTCCGTCATCCGCTGTATGGCAAGTTCGTTAAGCAGAACAAAAAATACAAAGCGCACGATGAAAACAACGAATATAAAGTTGGCGACATCGTCGCGATTGAAGAGCATCGTCCGATTTCCAAGACCAAGACTTGGATTGTCAAGGGACGCGTTGGTGTTTCCAAAGACGAAACCGTGGATGTTGCTGAATAATACCAGGTGGGTTCTTTGAGGCCGCAAGGCAGTCGGAACCCGAAACAAAGCAGTGGGGGATTGCCCCGCGTGCAGGATAAAAGGTGAAAAGTTATGATACAAAATGAAACAGTTATGACAGTGGCCGACAACTCGGGTGCACGTAAGGCAATGTGCATCAAAGTGTTGGGCGGTTCACATCGTCGTTATGCGACGGTCGGCGACAAAATTGTCGTTGCCATCAAAGATGCGATTCCACGCGGTAAAGTACAAAAAGGTACTGTGCAGCGCGCGATTATCGTTCGTACCAAATTCCCGGTTAAACGCCCGGATGGTTCGATTATTCGTTTTGATGACAATGCGGTCGTTTTGATTAACAAAAACAATTTTGAACCAATTGGCACACGTATCTTTGGGCCGATTGCGCGTGAAGTGCGTCGTAAATACGATGTTCAGAAAATTGTATCTTTGGCACCCGAGGTTATTTAACAGCGGTAATTGCAACAGACAAAGGGTTATAAAATGAAAATCAAAAAAGGCGATGAAGTCATAGTTATTTCGGGAAAGTACAAGGGCGTCAAAGGCAAAGTGTTAGAGGCGCGTCCGTCTGAATCCCGTGTTGTTGTCGAAGGTGTTAACCGTCACAAATGGCATGTGAAACCAACCCAAGAACAGCCAGGTCATATCGTTGATCGCGAGGCGCCTGTTCATGTTTCTAATGTTGCGTTGGTGGATCCGAAAACTAAAAAAGCCACACGCGTTGGTTACAAAATCGACGGCGATAAAAAAGTTCGCATTGCGAAAAAATCTGGTGCGGAACTGTAATGAAAAACTGGTTCCCGCTGTTACGGGGACAAAACGTTAAGGAATAAAGAGATGCAAAGCAGATTGCGTGAAATTTATGAAAAAGAAATAGTGCCGGAACTGATTAAAGAGTTCGGGTACAAAAATGCGTTGGAAGTGCCAAAACTGACAAAAATTGTTTTGAACATGGGTGTCGGCGAGGCAGTTGCCGATAAAAAGAAGTTGGATTCCGCTGTCGCGGATATGACGGCTATTGCCGCCCAGAAACCAATTGTTACGCATGCGAAAAAATCCATCGCAACATATCGTCTGCGCGAAGGTCAGGCCATTGGTTGCAAGGTGACTTTGCGTGGTAAAAGAATGTATGATTTTCTGGACAAGTTGATTGTTGTGGCTTTGCCTCGTGTCAAGGATTTCCGTGGTTTATCAAAGTCTAAGTTTGATGGGCGCGGTAATTATGCGTTCGGTATCAAGGAACATTTGATTTTCCCAGAAATTTCCGTTGATAAAATCGATGCAATCCGTGGTATGGATATCGTTATCGCAACAACCGCAAAAACAGATGACGAAGCACGTGCGTTGCTGACTAAACTGGGATTGCCGTTGGTTTTGAAATAATAAAGGGTATACAATATGGCTAAATTAGCGTTAATAAATAAACAAAAAAAACGTGAAAAATTGGTCGCAAAATACGCCAAGAAACATGATGCTATTATGGAAAAAATGTCCGTAAATGCAACACCAGATGAACGTTTCGAGGCTATGAAAAAAGCGGCAAAATTGCCACGTAATGCGAATCGTACACGGTTGCACAATCGTTGTTCGGTGACTGGACGTGCCCGCGGTTATTCCCGTTGGTTTGGGCTGTGCCGTCAACAATTGCGTACAATGGCGTCCAAAGGCGAATTGCCGGGCGTTCGCAAGTCCAGTTGGTAATTTTGTATTTTTAATTAAACGCCAGTTGTGGACAATGCAGCTGGGGTCGGGGCGGGGTAACCCAACCGAGTAACAAGGAGTAAAATGATGTCATTATCACACCCAATCGGAGATATGCTGACCCGTATTCGTAATGGGCAGAATGCCGGTAAAGAATTTGTAACCGTTCCAAACAGCAAACTGCGCGCCGCAGTTTTGGCTGTGTTAAAGGATGAAGGTTTTATTACTGATTTCCGCAAAGAGCAAATTGACGAACATCGTGCCAATTTGATTGTTGAATTAAAGTATGTTGGCGGAAAAGGTGCAATCCAAGATATTACAGTTGTTTCCAAACCTGGTCGTCGCGTTTATTCTGGCAGTGCCAAAATGCCGCGCGTTTTGAATGGTTTGGGTATTGCAATTGTTTCGACACCAAATGGGGTTATGACTGATCACAAGGCACGCTTGATGAATGTCGGTGGCGAAGTGTTGTGCAAGGTTATTTAATTACAGTAAGGATTGAAAATGTCTCGTGCAGGAAAACATCCAGTTAAATTAAAAGAAGGCGTGTCGGCGGCAATTGCGGGCGACGTGCTGACCATCAAAGGTCCAAAGGGTGAATTGAAGGTTTCGTTGGATACCAAACATGCCGGCTTGGTTGATGTTGTTATAGAAGCAGACCAGGTTGTCGTTACACCAAAAGATGCTGAAGATAAAACATCGCGCGCAATGTGGGGAACTATGACCCGCAATGTTCGGGCGGCTGTTGATGGTGTGACCGATGGTTTTACCAAAGAAATGTACATGAAAGGCGTTGGTTATAAAGCGTCTGTGAATGGTAATAAATTGGTGTTGGTGGCGGGGTATTCCCATGATGTTATTATGGAAATTCCAACCGGTTTGTCCGTTAAAATGGGCGAAACACCAACTGAATTTGCCATCAGCGGTACAGATAAATGCTTGGTTGGACAGTTTGCAGACAAAATTCATAAAGTTCGCAAACCGGATCCATACAAAGGCAAAGGTATATTCTATAAGGGTGAACGTATCCGCCGCAAAGAAGGTAAAAAGAAATAATAATTAGTATGATTCCCGCTGTTACGGGTATCGGATAAAAAAGGAAACAAAATGTTGAAACATTTGTCATCAGAAGAAAGACGCACGTTGGCCAATCGCAGTGCGTTGAAAAGAAAAAATCCGGGCAAAATCCGTTTGTCGGTTTTCCGTTCGGGACGTCATATCGAAATCCAGGCCATCGATGATGTGCGTGGGCATACTGTTTGTGCTGCGTCGTCAAAGGAAAAAGATTTCAAAGGCAAGGGTTGGAATGTCGCTGGGGCTGAATTGGTTGGTAAAGCATTTGCCGAACGTGCGGTGGCGGCGGGCATAGCCGAAAATTGCTATTTCGATCGTGGCGGTTATCGCTATCACGGCCGGGTCAAGGCTCTGTGCGAAGCAATCCGCGCGGGCGGGGTCAGAATTTAATCGATAATATACGGAGTTTTATAATGGCACGTTATGATGATAAAAAATTACAAACGGATAATTTAGTGGACAAGTTGGTTTCCATTAACCGTGTTTCCAAAACTGTGAAGGGTGGCCGTAATATGTCGTTCGCTGCGTTGGTCGTGGTCGGGGACAAGGCTGGTCGTGTTGGTTTTGGTAAAGGTAAAGCGTTGGAAGTGCAATCTGCGGTTCAAAAAGCAACCAAGGCCGCCAAAGCAAAAATGATTCGCGTCCCGCTGAAAGAAGGTCGCACATTGCACCATGACATAAGCGCAAAATATGGCGCAAGTAAATTGGTTGTTCGCAGTGCTGTCCCCGGTACTGGTATTATCGCGGGTGGTGCATTGCGTGCAGTGTTTGAATGCTTGGGCGTCCAGGACGTTGTTGTGAAATCCCAGGGTTCCAATAATCCGAACAATATGATTCGTGCTGCGTTTTTGGCATTCGAAAAAATGAATTCGCCGAAAATTGTGGCGGCGCGTCGTGGCAAAACTGTCGCAGAAATTATTGCAGGACGTGACGGTAAAAAAATGGAACCTGCGTCCGATCAACCCGCCGCAGAAGAAAAATAATTCGGCTGTGCGCCAATAAGAACGGAGATATATTATGGCAAAAATAATTGTAAAGCAGGTTAAAAGTGTTATTGGTCGTCCGGCTGCGCAACGCAAGGTTGTTGCTGCGTTGGGATTGGGACGTGTTGGCAAAATGCGTGAAGTCGAAGATACACCGACTGTGCGCGGCATGGTTGCCAAAGTTTCACACTTGGTCGAAATTGTTGAAAAATAACTTTGTTAAACCGAGTACGTCATTTTACGTGGCGTGCGATACAGAACTGTGATAAAATCCAGTTCGCAGGATAAAAGGAAATATAAAATGAAATTGAATGCTTTGATGGATAATTACGGTGCACGTGGTAACGCCAAACGCGTTGGTCGCGGTATCGGTTCGGGTATGGGTAAAACCGCAGGACGTGGTAACAAAGGTCAAAAGGCACGCAGTGGTTCGCGCAAGCAGGCGACGTTCCAAGGTGGTCAGATGCCAATTTTGCGCCGTTTCCCGAAATTTGGGTTTAATAATCCATTCGCCAAAGAATATGTAACAATTAACTTGGGTGATATTGAAAAATTTATTGCGTCTGGCAAAATCGATGCGGCAAATCCAATTACCATCGATTCTTTGTTCCAGGCTAAAATTATCAACCGTAAAAAAGATGGTTTGAAAGTTTTGGCCAAAGGCGAAATCAAAACATCTGTTAATGTGATTGCAACTAAATGGTCCAAGGCGGCCGAAGACGCAATCGTCAAAGCGGGTGGTTCAATTAAAAATAAATAATTTATAATGTCTGCATCCATCGGGTGCAGACAACAAATTAAAAGTTCGTTCGCATGAAATTTTTGAAGAAATTTTTTGGCAGTATGTCCGATTTGCAAAAGCGCATATTATTTACAATTGGGGCGCTGATTGTGTATCGTATTGGATCATTTATACCTTTGCCGGGTGTGAATGCGTCTGCTGTAATACATCTTTTCACTGGCGAGGGCAGTGGTATGATGGGAATGTTTGACATGTTCGCGGGTGGTTCGTTGTCGCGTATGTCTGTGTTGGCATTAAATATTTTCCCATATATTTCTGCGTCGATTGTGTTGCAGTTGTTGACCGCAACCAGTAAATCGTTAAGCGAACTGCGTAAAGAGGGCGAGTCCGGTCGTATTAAAATTAACCAATATACACGTTATTTGGCCGTGTTCTTGGCCGTTGTCCAGGGATGGGCGGTTGTTCGTGGGTTGGAATCTATGGCGCCGGTTAATGGTGTGGCGGCCGTGGTAAATCCTGGATTTGCGTTCGAATTATCTGCCATCATTGCGTTGGTTGGTGGTACCGTATTCGTTATGTGGTTGGCCGAACAAATCACTGCACGCGGCATAGGTCAGGGCGCGTCGCTGTTAATCTTTGCGGGTATTATTGCCGAAGTGCCGGGTGGAATCGCGCAGTTGTTCTCGTTGGGATCGGTTGGTCAGATTTCGCCGGCTATGATTGCGTTGGTCGTTGCGTTCGTGATAGGTATTGTTGCGTTAATCGCGTTCTTTGAACAGGCACAACGTCGTATTCAAATACTGTATCCGCGCCAGGTTATGTCCAATGGCGTGATGAACACGAATGCGTCTTATTTGCCAATCAAGGTTAATATGTCGGGCGTCATGGGGCCTGTGTTTGCGGCCAGTATCATGATGTTGCCGGCATTTGTGCAGCAATTTGTGCAAAGTGAAAATCCAATTATGCAATCCATTATGGGATTCTTTACGTATGGTTCATGGTCTTACATAATTACGTATACTGTGTTGATTGCGTTCTTTGCGTATTTCCAAACTGCGGTTATATTTAATTCCGAAGATACCGCGAACAATCTGAAAAACGCAGGCGGTTATATCCCAGGTGTTCGCCCGGGCGAGCAGACCATGCACTATCTGGATTCGGTTGTGTCGCATACGACTGCGATTGGTGTTTTGTATTTGATTGTGGTGTGTGTGATTCCGATTATCTTGAATACTCATGCGGGTATGCCGTTGACGATTGGCGGAACCAGTGTGTTAATCGTTGCGGGCGTTGTTTTGGATACTATGAACCAAGTGCAATCATACTTGGTCGCCAAACAATACAGAAGTGTGATTAAAAAAGCACAGAAAAAGGGGCGCTTCCGTTAATGGCGGGGGTGAATAAAGATTTGACTTTTGCGGCACAGATTGTAAAATCATGCGGCAAAATAAAATGCGTTTTATAATCATTTGTGTTGATTTGAAACGTTCTTAATCGATGCGCGTCGCGCGTCACAGTAAAAATAAAAAGGAAAATGAAAAATGGCACGTATAGCAGGTGTTAACATTCCAACAGAAAAACGCATCGAAATTGCGTTGCAGTATATCCATGGGATTGGCCCGGCCAAGTCTGCACAAATTTGCAAGGCTTTGAAATTAAAAGACGGGTTGCGCGCCAAGGATTTAACTGACGAGGATGTTGTTAAAATTTCAAAATACATCGAAGAAAATTTCAAAGTAGAAGGTGATGTCCGTCGTGAAGTCGCTATGAACATCAAACGTTTGCAGGACTTGAAAACATATCGCGGTATTCGTCACCGTAACCGTTTGCCCGTTCGTGGCCAGCGTACTCGTACAAACGCACGTACCCGTAAAGGAAAACGCGTCGTTGTTGCTGGGTCGGCAGTCAAGGGTAAATAATATAAAAATAGGGTAGAGATTAACACCATAGTTAATTGAAGACATCTTACAAAAAGGTAAAAAGTAATGGCAGTAACAAAAGCTAAAAAGAAAGTCGTTAAAAAAGTATCACACGGCATTGCGCACGTGGTCGCGACAAATAACAATACTCGTATAACCATCACCGATCAGTCTGGGGCCGTATTAACATGGGCCACCGCCGGTGCAAATAACTTCAAAGGCGCGAAAAAATCAACGCCATACGCCGCAACAGTTGTTGCCGACGCCGTTGGTAAAAAAGTCGCTGAAATGGGCATGAAAACAGTCGATGTTTTAATGCGTGGTATTGGTCAGGGTCGTGAATCTGCTGTCCGCGGTTTGGCGAATGCTGGTTTGATTGTCCAGTCCATTACTGACACGACACGTATTCCGCATAATGGGTGTCGTCCAAAAAAAGTTCGCCGCGTATAATTAAATATAATAATATATCTACTCGCGGTGGGGGTTGCTCGTGTATGTTCTAATACACTTCGCAACCCCCACTGCGCGTATCTATATCATTCTATTTAATTTTATGGAACGCAGACCATGCAATCCCGTTTGCGTATCTCTGCACCATTCTATTTAATTTTATGGAACGCAGACCATGCAATCCCGTTTGCGTATCTCTGCGCCATTCTATTTAATTTTCACAAAATGCCATTTCGCAACCCCCACTGCGCGTATCTATATCATTCTATTTAATTTTCAAGTGGGGAATAATTTTGACGATAAAAAAATCCGCGTTTGCGGATTTTTTTATTTTATCGTGCGCAGGTGCCGCAGTGTGGATTGGGCGCCTGGATATAACGGCGGGTTGAATATGTGCCGGCCGGTTTATATGTTACAACCGGTTCATAAATCTGATAATGATCTATGACTTCGGTATATGTTTTTACGCGAACTGGGTTCAAGTGTGCTGATTTTGCGCAACCGTTATCGCATTTACCGCAACCGTTATTGCATTTCGCGCAACGGCCATGTGCCACATCCAACGATGATGCCGCGCGGCATGGTGTTGGTTTGACTGCGCGTGCGCGTTTCGGCGCAACGTATACACCGTCAATATATTTTACAGTGTCCACCGTAATCGTACCATAGGTTTCAAATGTTTCGGTTTCTGTGACCGCGAATCCGTCCGCCATGGCGGGTGTTGCAATCGTTGCAGCCGCCAAAATTCCGAATAATATGTTTTTCTTCATGTTATGTCCTTTGTTTCGGGTTTGTATTAAAATTAGTACAATATTTTATAATTGTCAAGTTTTTAAGATAAAATCGTAAATCTTAATAATTGTTTGACTTTTGGTGATTTGTGGTATAAAATTCGCGGGCGCGTTGGGGATTCTGGCGTGTAATCACATTGGTGAAAATGATAAACTAAGCCATGGAGTTAAAATAATGATTGAAAAAAACTGGGTTACTTTGATTAAGCCCAAAAAACTGAATATCAAAACAGATGAACATAACCCGAACCAGGCGACTTTGATTGCCGAACCGTTGGAAAAGGGTTTCGGATTGACATTGGGTACGGCGCTGCGTCGCGTGTTGTTGTCTTCGTTACAGGGTTGTGCGCCGATTTATATCAAGATTGATGGTGTCCAGCACGAATTTTCCAGTATTTCCGGCGTGCGCGAGGATGTCACCGATATTATCCTGAATTTGAAGGGTGTTTATTTCAAGGCTTTGACCGAAGGCCAGCACAAGGCCACATTAAAGGTTCGTGGTCCAGCCGTTGTTACCGCGGGTATGATTGAAACATCCGGCGGGGTCGAAGTTATGAACAAAGATGCTGAAATCTGCAATTTGGATGATGGCGCGAATTTGGATATGGAAATTACTTTATCGACCGGGCGCGGATATGTGCCGGCGTCTGCACATGCAGAAGGTTTGCCATTGGGTGTTATTCCGGTTGATTCTATTTTCTCGCCGATATTAAATGTTGCAACCGAGGTTTCTGAAACGCGTGTTGGTCAAAGCACTGATTACGACAAATTGGAAATGATGGTCAAAACGAATGGGTCTGTTTCACCCGAAGATGCAATCGCTTTGGCGGCGCGTATTTTAACCGACCAATTGGTTGTATTTATTAACTTTGAAGATCCGGCACAGATTAACGCACCGGCCGAAGAAGAAAAGGCCAAAGATGCACTGCCGTTCGATCCGAAATTGTTAAAGCATGTCGATGAATTGGAATTGTCTGTTCGTGCCAATAACTGTCTGAAAAATGACAAGATTAACTGGTTGGGCGAATTGGTACAAAAGACCGAGGCTGATATGTTGAAAACACCGAACTTTGGCCGCAAATCGCTGAACGAAATCAAAGTTCAATTGGAAGCGATGGGTTTAAGTTTGGGTATGGAGGTTCCAGGTTGGCCACCGGAAAATATTGCGGAGTTGGCCAAAAAATACGAGGACCCCTACAAATAAATTAAATTTTATGGATGCTTGTCGCGATTGTCGGTTCTTATGTAGGTTTACTACACTGCGAACCGCCAATCGTTTCCAATCATCTCATAAACTTTAATTTCTTGCTTGTGCAAGTGAATTTTACAATTAAACTTTATGGATGCTTGTCGCGATTGTCGGTTCTTATGCAGCGAACCGCCAATCGTCTCCAATCATCTCATAAATTTTAATTTCTTACATATACTGGTGGAAAAAATGACAACGAAAAAGAAAGATTCTTATAATAATGCGAAAAAGCGCGTGCCGTTCTTGCAGGGCGACAGTGTTTTTGCCCAGATGTTTCGTATGATATTTTTTGGCGCCGATAAACAAAAATAAATTCGCGTTACTGGCCCCGGTGGGTCAGGGCGCGCGTCTCAACACCAATCCCGGGTTTGCCCGGGCGGAAACAACAAAAGGAGTAGTTAAATGAGACACATGAAAGCGCATCGCACGTTTAATCGCGATACTAATGCTCGTAAAGCCTTGTTCATTGGGCTGGCGAAAAACTTGATTGAAAAAGAACAAATTAAAACAACTTTGCCAAAGGCCAAAGACCTGCGCGGTGTGGTCGAAAAGTTAATTACCCGTGCCAAGGTTGATACAGTTGCAAATCGTCGCTTGGTCGCGTCCCAGTTGGGCAATGCGTCCGATACAACGGTTAAAAAATTGTTCGATGTTTTGGGGCCACGTTATGCAAAACGTCCAGGCGGTTATACACGCGTGTTAAAGGCCGGTTTCCGTTATGGTGATGCTGCGCCGATGGCGATTATCGAATTGGTTGATCGCGATGTAAATGCGAAAAAGGCAAACAAACCTGCTGCGGCTGCGGAAGAAAAAGCGACTGAAAAAGTTGCTGATAAAGCGGACAAAGCAGAAAAGGCGACAAAAAAAGCCGCCACAACCAAGGTTGAAAAAGAAGAATCTGCACCAAAGGCTGCCAAAGCTGCGGGTGCAAAAAAGACCGTAGCGGTAAAACGCCGTACAACCGGTAAATAAAAAACGGGGCATCGCCCCGTTTTTTTGTTACTCGTAACTCCACCGCTGTCATTGCGAAGGAGCGCGAAACGTTGAAAACGTTGTCGTACGACTGTGGCAATCCAGTTATAATATGTCTGCGGGCAAACGCCCGCAGTGCTTTTTTATTTACTGGATCGCCACGGTCGTTTCACTCCCTCGCGATGACAAAGGGGACTAAGTGGCTAATCCCACACCACTCTTGTCATTCCCGCACACTCTCTCGTCACCCCGGCATCGGGCCCCCACAAACACAAATGTGTTTGTGGGGTGATAGCAGGCCGGGGTCCATTGCGTTCCCTTGGATGTTCGAAATTATAGGGTACGTATGTATGTTTCCATTATTACGAATTATCATTATATCAATGGATCCCGGCCTGCGCCGGGATGACAAGTTACAAATAACCAACACCTGCACTCCGCACTCTCTAACCACCCCGGCACTTCGTGCCACCCCTCCAACGGAGGGGAACTTGGTGCGTTCCCGTCGCGGAACAAAGTTCCCCTCTGCGGAGGGGTGGCGGCTTGCCGCCGGGGTGGTTCATCACCCGAAGTCTTGGCGAAGGGGGAAACACGAGTAACCAGTAACTATTAAAACTGGGTATCGCTGCATGTTTCGACCGGATCCGCCCATGTTTTACAATATTTGTTACCAAACAATGGATTACCAGTTTTTGTGCATTGTTGGGTGCGCGTGCATTTATGGCATACCAGATTTTCCCAATCAAACGTTGTTGTAATCGTTTCTTTGTAATTCCACTGATTTACCGATTTTGAACCAGTTAAATCAAGTTGACCCGCACCATCGGCACCATTCGCACTGCCAGAACCTACATTCCCTAACAATCCTACTCCACTAGTTGCTATAGCAGCACTCGCCAACCATATTGCCCCAACAGTAGTCACAGGAACAGTAAACGCAACGACCGTTGCAGCAGCAATTGCAACCGCCGACAACATTTTTCCAAATGCGTTTTTCGGTGGTTCGGCCGATTTTGGCAAACTGGACAGTTCTGCAAAATTAACGCATGCTTCGCGTGCCATTTCACGGCGCGCATCTTTGGCATTTTCGCCATGTATTTCGGCAATGCGTTCGCCGATTGTTACATAGTCTTGCTGTAACCGTTCGGTTAATTCATCATATTTGGCGTAATAATTGTCTTTGGCGGCTTTCAGCGCGGCATTCGCGATAATCATACGCATTTGCGTTGTCAAGGCGGGAAAACGTCCGCGGACTTGACCCGTGTTGCCGGCACGGTCGACTATGGTTTCAATACCGTCAACCTCGCGTCCGTTCATACAGTATTGAACGTTTGGATCGGATTCAATCGCGTTAATTGCTGTGTCGATGTTACGTTGCAATACCGCCAATTCAGACGAAATCATTTCGCGCTGACTTTCGGGGATGTTCGTTTCGCCGATATTTTTCAAGTATTCATCAACCGAGATTAACCGACCGTCTTCATTAATTTCAACACTTTCCCAATAAATCACCCCGTCAATAACCCCAGCCAATGGCTTGATTGTTCCGGGAATTTGTTCACCGGTTGCGGGGTCAATGCCCGGACTGCGCCCCAGTTCGTCATCTGTGATTTGCGAAACATCGGTGCGGCAATTTGTATAGTTGATGTCCATGCTGTCGTTTTCGCCAGAATATTCGCAAATCTTGTATTCCAACGACCGTGACCCCAGGTTTTCATCAACGGTCAGCCCCAGGCAGTTATCTGTGTCACCACATACCTTTATCATGGCTTCGTCTGCGATTTTTTGGCATTGGGTCAGCATATTATTGTCGATGTTTAAGAATATGCCTTGGGCAATGTTGTATAATTCATCATAGACCGCATCGTCACGGATGTCGGTTTCGCCATATTTTTGTTGGCACCCGACCAAGGTGTCGTACGGGCACATGCGAACGATTGTGTCTGTATCCAAACCGATACACTGTGTGTAATCGGGACCGCATCTGTCTTCGGATTGCAGACAGTCTTTGAACTGAGTCGTACAAGAATTAACGCGCATGGATGCCAAACGTGCCAATATGAAATCCCATATATCGGATTCTGGGGCGGATTCTTCTGATATACCGCATGCGTTCAATGGTACTTTACACAGGTTTAGCATCGTTTCGGGGCGGGTCAGGCACATATCGTATGAACCGTCTGGGTCGTTGGGATCCATTGTGTCTTTACAGGCCTGTTGGAAACAAGACGATATATTACCAATACAATTTTGACGGGCGTTATCCTCGGCAATCAGTTCGGCAGATTTAACCTGGGGCGCAACCTCGCGCAGGAATGTATCCCAAACCTGGGATGCAACGTTTTGGCATTGTCTGGTGATGCCTTCACACAGCGGTTTTTTGGACAATAAAATGTCATAGGTCGATGCCTGGATTTCAATGCTTGTTGCGCTGCCTTTGATGGTGTATGTGTTGCTTAAATCGCGGTTAGTGCTGCGTGTGTTGGTGGAATCAAACGCCGCAATGGATGCGCAACCTGAAAAGTCAGAACCGCAGCCGCCTGTTTCAATCATGCAATTTTTGAATTCCACAACGCATTGTCCCAAATCATACTTGTTTGCAGACTGATATTGTTCCAATGCCGCACTGCGCAGTGCTTGCTCGGCGGTATATAATTTTTGCGCACTGGCGTTACGTTGTTGCTTTAATGAATTTTCATACGCGGTACAATCAGAACGAATTTGTTGCGCGTACATCAAACGCAACATATCCATTTCATCGGCACATTCAGGCATTTGTTGGGCGCAAATTTCATAAGATGCCTGATGTAATGCGTCGCCGGTTTTGTTGTCAATAGGGCTTTGGAATATGTCGGCATTGGAAAAAATGTCTTCGTCAGATACATCAACCGGCATCAGCCAAGAATTCAAATCTGTGACATTGGTCAGATCTGGCAAATCTAACGGTGGTTTGATTTTCCACATTTTTTTGATGATAAAAAATTGTCGTAAAATGATAAAAAATCCTTTCAAAAATACACCGATATATGATAGAATTATGTAAATAGGAAGGACCTTTTTATGAGAAAATTTGCAATTTTTTGTGCATTGTTGATTGGTGTTGTTTATAACGCAGATGCTGCGACCGCACGAAATCCACGCGGTGGGACGGTTGCGACGACCGGGGGGGCGGCCAGTACGGGTACTCGGTCGACTACTGCGCGCAGTGCGACGACGGCGCGTGCCGCGACGGCGACACGTGGTGCTGCACCGGCGGCGGCAACAACGGCGCGTGCGGCAACTGCGGGGCGTACCACGGTCAGTCGCGGCCCGGTTGCAACAACATCTTCGTCTTCATCGGGATCTGGGGTTGCGCGCAGTGCGGTTGCGCGTGCGGGTGCCACGCAGAAGGTTATATCCACTGGAACCAAGGTTGCCACCGCAAATGAAAATGTAGTCGTCAGTCAAGAATGTCGCCAGAAATATTACGGTTGTATGGATTCTTTCTGTATGTTGGATAACGATAATGGCGGCCGCTGTATTTGCAGTGACCGCAGTGCTGAATTGGATTCGATTTTGGCACAAATCGAGGAACTGGATCAGCAATCTTATCAGATGGCAACGTATGGCGTTGAACGTATCGAAATGGGTGATGCGGCCGAGACTGCAATCGCAAATGCAAATGCCGTTGCCCAGGCCATTTTGGACGAGCAAGAAAATGGACCGTTAAAATTGCCTGATTTGAATACTTGGATGACGCCTGTTGGTGCCGAAGAAGAAGATATTTTCGAAGATGTTACAAATATTTACCAAAGCCCGGTCGAAGGCAAAGAAGGGGATGCGCTGTATTCCGCTTCGCATGATATTTGCGCGGCACAAATACCCGAATGCGAGGCTGAAATGGATATGTTACAGTTGATGTATTCACAACAAATTCGTTCTGATTGCACCGCGTATGAAAATTCATTAAAGCAACAACGTAACGCCAGTGCGCAAAAATTATATACCGCCGAGCAAGCATTGCGCAGTGCGGCATTAGAACAATATCAAAATGCAAACAAGTATGATTTGGGGCAGTGTGTTATCGAATTTAAGACCTGTATGATTGAAACTGGCGAATGTGGCGATGATTTTTCTGGATGCGCGTCCATTGCCGCGTTTGACGAAACAAATACACGTGGTGCAGGGGATCGTGCAAAAACATATAAAATTCAGGGCAGTGCCACCAGTATAGAAATTAAAGCGTCTACCTATGACATTTTGTTGTCCAAAAAACCGCTGTGCGAGAGTGTTACCAAGCAGTGTGTGGCCGCAAACGAAGCCGATGGTGGTGACCAAGTGTGGATGGCGTTCCTGCGCGAGGTTGCCCCCCAGGTTAAATCAGCCGAACTGATTGCCGAGGATAATGTTCGTCAAAATTGTATTGGTAATATATCGTCTTGTTTCCAACAGGCCTGTAAAGACACAATGGATCCCAACGACCCAGATGGTTCATACGATATGTGTTTGACAAGACCGCAAACGATGTTTTCGCTGTGTACTGTGCCATTAAACGCGTGCGGTATATCGGCAGAAGATGGTGATGCAGACGATGTTAATGATCCAAACGGAATTTGGGACTTTGTTTTGGCGCGTTTGGCGTCTATGCGTGTGAATTCGTGCACAGACCAGGTAAAACAATGTTTGCAATCCGAAGACAGATGTGGGTCTGATTACACACAGTGTATCGGTTTGGATACAGATACAATCGTTCACATGTGCCCCGAGGAATTGTTGGTTGGTTGCCAAACATACGATGGTGGCAGCAGTGCCCAAACATACGGTAATGATGAAGAAGATTTCTATGCCAAATTAGAGCCCATGATCCAGGGTATTTTGCTGAATATAGATAACAGTTTGTTGGAAGAATGCCAACGTGCCGCAGATGAAGCAATGATTACAGTATGTGGCAGTACTGAAAACTGCGATAATATGACTGTTGATGAGTATATCGGCGCAAATACGTTGGAGTATAAGATTTGCAGAATAATTGGTGATGACGACAGTACTGATATAGATTATAACAATTGTTATACTGATTTATCCCAAATTTCTGATACTGAATTGGGATTGCATGATTTGAACAAGGGGGCTGATGGTGTTCGGGCGGCAAACGAGAGAATAGATTTCGCCATCATTATCGAAGGCGAAATGCCGTGGGAAAATGTAATATTTGATGAAAATGGAAAAATAGCCATAACTTCAATCGACCCAGATACACAAAACCAACGTAAAATCGAATCGGAATTGGCAACATTGCAGAATAATATAAATAATGCAATTAACGCGATTGAATCAAACCCTGATGTGCAATTCTGTACTGTTGGGCGTATTGTTCAGGGCGTGAATGATGATGATGTCGAGGTTGGACGTACACCACAGGTGTCTCAATCGTTGCAGACGGCACAAAGATTGCAACCAAATGCGCAAGTAAATCCAAATGCACAGTTGGTTCAGACCGCGCGGTCTGTATCTGACAGAACCGCAACCCAGGTCAGTGCATTGGATGTCGCGGTAAATAATCAGACAATTGTCGATCGTTCCGGGGCGGGCGGACGTTTCCCGGGGTTGACCATGCAAATGCGTACTATGATTGCGACGTCGGCGATAAATCGTGCCATTGCCAATTATCGCGCAAAATATCAAGAGTTGGAAGAACGCCGTATGCAAGATTATGTGACACTGAATGAACGTATGGCAGAAATCGATAACGAAAATACATTAGAGGCACGGCGCGAGGCTGCGCGTATGGCGTGTATCGGAACTGCGGGGGCGTCTACGTTTAGTGCTGATGCGTTTTCTGTCAAAAAAGGACGCGAAACCGCCAAAGGTGATGTCGACAGCAGTTTGGTCGGCAAAGCCAATGATGAATATGTTGGAACCGAAGATAACAGCCGTTGGAATTATCGCGAGGTTATAACGTCTACATTCAATCCGTCGACTTTGGTGTGTAATCGTTGTACCAGAACACAAAACTGTGCAGACCCCAAGGGTGGACGTAAATTGTGCAAAAGATGGTCAGACCCGGTTGAAACGTGCGAAGATATACAGTTTTAATCTGTGATGAATGTTGAAACGAATACTTGTTGTTTTGATGTTTGTGTGCGGGTTTAATATTCCCGCAGATGCTGCAACACGCAGTGTTTCGACTCGTACCGTGTCGCGAAATGCTGCGCCGGTGGCGAATGCCCCGGCGACCGCGGTTGCAGCACGCAGCGCAACGACGTCAACAAATCCATCCGCCGGTGTCGCGGCGCGCGCGGCAACAACACAAAAAGTTATCGGAACGGGTACCAAAGTTGTTGCAGCAACCAAGCCCGTCGTTTCAAACGAAGAATGCCAACAAAAATATTTCGGTTGCATGGATTCGTTGTGCATGTTGGACAGTGCCAATGGTGGGCGGTGTGTGTGCAGTAATAAAAATGCGACCTTTGATTCCATTTTGGCTGAAATCGAAGATTTTGATTTGAAAACATATCAGATGGTAACCGTTGGTGTCGACAGTCTGGAACAGGGGTACGATATAAACGCGGTTTATGCCAAACCTGAATCTGGGGTGGATTTGTCGGCATGGAATGCTGTGTCAGATGAAGAGTTTGTGCAATCGTCGTCGGCTTTGCCGTTAAGTGACGTGACGGGTGATGCTTTGTTTTTGGCCGCACATCAAAATTGTGCTGCTGCGATTCCTGAATGCAGTGCCAATATGCAATTTTTGCAATTGTTATACAGCCAACAAATAAATAATGATTGTGCCGCGTATGAAAATTCGTTAAAACAGCGTCGTAATGAAGCCGCACAAAAATTAGAGTCTGCCCGTTTGGGGTTGTTGGATGCGTCTTATACCGCGTTAAGTAATGCCAATAAATGGGATTTGGGACAATGCGCGGTGGAATTCAAAAATTGTATGATTTCCACGGGTGGATGTGGTGCCGATTTTTCGGGATGTGCGCCAATCGCTGCGTTTGATGCAACAAACGCCCGTTCATCTGGGGCAGGGCGGCAATATAATATCGCGGGCGAACAAACCACCGTTACAATTTCTGCATCTACGTATGATACTTTGTTATCTAAAAAGCCGTTGTGTGATAATGTTACACAAAATTGTCAATCCGTAGCGGATCAGGTTTGGGATACATTCCTGCGTGCGAATGCGCCCCAGATTAAATATGCTGAACTGATTGCCGAAGATAACGCGCGCCAGGATTGTGTCGGCGATGTGTCGTCTTGTTTCCAACGTGCGTGCCGCGATAATATTGATCCGAAAGATCCGTCGGGGTCGTATGATGCGTGTCTGACGCGGCCCGGGACAATGTTGTCGCTTTGTACTGTGCCGTTGAATGCGTGTGGGATTTCGACTGAATCAGCCGAGGCCGCAGAAAAATCGGATATATGGCAATTTGTTTTGGCGCGTTTGGCATCTATGCGTGTGAATTCTTGCACCACTGAATTCAAAGAATGTTTGCAATCACCGGACAGATGCGGTTCTGATTATACTCAATGTATTGGGTTGGATACTGATACAATAATGCACATGTGTCCGTATGACACCTTGGTCGGATGCCAGCAGGTTTATGGCGCGCGCAATATTCGCGGTAATGCAGTATATGACGAATTGTACAATGTTGCCCAGGGTATCTTTTTGAACATAGATAATGAAATGTTGGATTATTGCGAAGCCGCACTGGAACAGGCGACCATTACCGCATGTGGCGATTTGGATACGTGTAAAACACTGGTTGATGATACTTTGTTGGGAACTCGTTCGTTAAATTATGAAGTGTGTGAAATTGTTTTCTTGGATGAAGGTCAAAAAATCGCGTATCAAAACTGTGTTGCAAATGCGGGATTGGTGTCGGATGAAAAATTGGGGCGCGTGGTAAATGCAGGCGGCGAAGGACTGGGGCCTGTTACCCCGATGGGTGGTGTGATCGACGGCAATATTTATTGGGATGGCGTTAAAATTGACGACGATGGAAATATCAGCAATGTGGATGAGTATTTCAAAAATATAGGAATCACAGAACCAGAACAGGATGAATATAATTCCGTTCATCGTGAATTGGGGCAATTGCAAAATAATTTACAGCGGATTTATGACGTAATTGAATCCGATCCCACGGTGCAGTTTTGTATGACTGGGCGCGAAGTGGATGGAATAAAGCCTTATTCGGGTACGTCTGTGCCACGTTTCCCAGAATTAACCAAGTCCACACGTCTGAAAATTGCAAATCAGGGTCTGCGCCAGGCGATGGATAATTATTATCAAAAATATGATAAGTTACAGGCGCAACAGGCCGAAGATTATGCGACCATTACCGAACGTTTGGCGGAAAATCGTGGCGAAAACGGCAAAGATGCCCGCCGCGATGCCGCACGTCAATCCTGTGTCGATTTGGCCAAGGGTGCGGCACTGCCACGTGCGAAAACCCCCACGTCTTTGATTGGAATCATTACCACAATAGTTGTGGTTATCGCAGTTGTGACCGTCGTTACTGTATTTACAGCCGGTGCCGGTACAATAGCGGCAGGGGCGGGTATGGCGGCCGGATTCGAGGCTGCTGCGGGTTCTGGATTATCACTTACAACTGTTTCTACTTTGAGTGCTGTTGGAACAGGCGCGGGGTTATCCGGTGCGTCTGGGGCTGGACTTAGCGGAATTGCGGCTGCGGCTTTTAGTGCCACTACGACTTCTTTGGCAACATCGGCAACGGTTGCAACGGTTGTTGGGGTTGTTGGTGGAACGGCCGCCGCTGCGGGTATTACGGCCGCCGCCGCGGTTGATTACACTGGCCCCCAGGCGGTCGATGGTTCTGGGGAATTGCAGGGCAGGTATGAAAATGACCAATGGAATTATCGCGAAGTCATCGAAACGCGGTTTAATATGGATACTTTGGTGTGTGAAAAGTGTGTAACCCAACAACAGTGTAATCAGACAAAATCGCCTTTCTTTGGTAATATGTACTGTAACAGTTGGGCAGATCCTGTTACTGAGTGCACGGATATTCAGTTTTAATAGTTACTCGTAATTCGTGATAGATCACCCTTCGCCAAGGCTTCGGGTGATAAACCACCCCGGCACGCTTACCACCCACGAAAATTGCATTTTCGCGGGGCCCGGTATCGTGCCACCCCTCCGCTAGATGAGGAACTTTGTTCCGCGACGGGATGGGGGCGGTAGCCATAGCCTGACTCAGAGGAGAACTTGTTCCGCGACGGTACAGTCTAACTTCCCCTCCGCTAGATGAGGAACTTGTTATATTCCTATCGTGGGCAAATTCTCACACCGTTGGATGTGCGCTTCAATACCTGTTGTGTGGGTGGGGTGTAAAAAATCCCCCAGATGGGGGGATTTGACACCTGTTAAATTTCTTACTATTCACATGCACCGTGCGATTTCGCAACCGGATAGTTTTCCAGACATACACTGCCCGAAACTGTGCATGCGCCCGGAACCAATGTTATGGCATTGCTGTCCGCGGGTTTATAGTTAATTTGCGCCGATGCACACTGGTTCAAGTCAGTTATCGAATTGCACGAACGACGCCATGAATCACAATCTGAGGCAGAACCAGTCGGACTGACCGTTTCCGGCAAATTCAGATTCCATTTTACATAGAAATCTTTCAGTGATTCAATTGCGTATGATTTGTTATATCCGACCTGGGCCAGGTTATCGCCAACATGACAACTGATGTTGCTGCGTTCGACAAATGCAGTTATCGCGGTTGCCAACCCACCTGCGCCTGCACCAACGCCCGCGCCAATGCCGATTGCTTTACCCATGTTGGATTCTTCGCCGTTTCGCAACAAGTCTGTGACGTCGGCGTTGAATATCCGTGACAAGATATCGTTTGCCTGTTGACATGTCATATATTGGGGTTCGTCACAATGCAGTAATGCCAACGGTACGTCCGTGGTTGCGTATGTTTCGGCTATTTTGGTTTGTGATACTAATTTGACCGTTGCGTGTTGTGGGTCGATGCCATACTTGTTGATGAATTCGTTTTGGCAACTTGTTGCATCATCGCTGGAACACGCGAAACTGACGTTATTCAAGTAATTTTCACATTCATCAACTGTGTCGAATTGTGTGCATGCAGTGGCGTATTGACTGAAACATTCGCCCGCATCCATGGAACCACAGTTCAATGACGTTGCAAATTTGAATATCGTGCTGTTTATGTTGATTATGTCAAAACTGATGCCTTCCCCAAAATCAAACAGTTTTGTAATCTGTTCGCATTGGTCGATGGACACCATTTCAGTTATTGCAGATATTTTCAAAGATGGATCGTCAATGAATTCATTCACAGAACCAATCAAACCATCGTTCTTTAACAAATCGGTCAACATCTCACGATGTTTATCACGTGTGCAATCAAACGCGCGGTCGCCATGACCCGCAATTGCACCAACGCCCGCGCCAACAACTGCGCCGCCACCGATACCCACAACCGCCGCAGTATTTGTTTGATTCATTAACGAAAATCCGAATAAATCGCGATTGCATGTGAATGTATCGCCCGCGCGACGCCATACTTCGGCGGGTTGGTCGTTACCGACCGCACCGAATAACCAACTGTTTTTAATTTGTTGATTTTTGTTGTATGCCGCAACACGTATCCAACATTCAGCGGTTTCTGGATCCCAACGGGCGTAGTGTCCGCGTGCACCATCAACGCCCGAGTTGCCATAGTTTAATGCAGCACCCTGGGGGTTGCGTTTCACCAATATTCCGCCGTTTTGATTGTTGTATGCACCTGTGCTGATGTTGTATTCAGATGTAACACTGCCTGCATTCGATACCGCATCAAATGATGGACCGTACGTATTTACATCCAAAAGTTTGCATGTGTTTTCAGCCTGGTACGGGGTTAATCCAGTTTTGCGTAATACAAAGTTATAGTATGTTGGTTGAACCTTGCGCGAGTTAAAGTCAATCCATACATCAGACGGCATACGATATACGTTGGAACAATCCTGGCGTACTTCGGCTATGCAGCGTTCAACCTGGGGTTGACATAAATTCATGCCGTTTATGATGGAATTGCGCAATTCCGTGTTAAACATGTCGTTAATGCCGCCGGGCAGGGCGCCACTGTTGATACATAACAACAAATCATCCATACAGTTATCAACCGTGTATGTTGAATTTTCAACGCCACCATCGGGGCATTCGGGTTCTGGATCCGGGTCTGGGTCTGGATCAGGATCTGGATCTGGGTCCGGATCTGGATCCGGTTGATCCGGATTGTCCGGCGTGACAGATGGTAAATTTGGTGAAGTATTACCGACCGTAAAATTTGGTAATGTCGGCATTGTTGGCATGCGTTGAGACGAACCGGCCGTTGTGGCCGCAGCACGCCCAGATGGTGCAGTATTGGCGCCACTGCGTGCGGTAACCGCGTCCGCCGAGCCGATTATTGCACATACAACAAATCCCGTTAATGGTGTCAAAAATAACCTGTGCCAAGATTTCATAAGGAATCTCCCCCTTCTGTCATTTCTGTAATTATATCACTAATCAGGATATAAACAAAGCACTTTTTGGATATAATAGTAAACGGGTTGACAAATATATAAAATTGTCTATAATTTCAGTGTGAAGAAAATATTTAAATTTTTGCAGAAAAATAAATATGCCATTGTGTGGACGGGCTGTTATGTCGCGATAATGTGGGCAATTTTGAAATTCATGTTCAATTTTGATATGTTTTCGGTCGCACAATGGAATGTTTTGGTACATGCCCAGTTGCGCGGATTCCCGGGTTTTGTGTTTGGTATCTTGATTCTGGCGGCTTTACCGTTATATATTGCCACAACAATGGTTGTTGTGCGTACGGGTAAACCGTTGATTAAATTAAGCGTTCCAAAGTTTATGACACCCGTTGCAATCGATGATGGTAAAAAGAAAGATGATGCGGCACCCGTCGTAAAAACAGATCCAAAACCAGATGATAAAAAAATTATTCCCACAGAATTACAGGCTGCATTTGACCGGGCGCGTGTGCATGGTGGTGCGGCTGCGCCAAAATCTGTGTTTGATATTGGCAACATGATGACGCAAAAATCAGAGCGCGCCGACGATAATTCTGTCCCAGAATTACAGCCGTCAGACGCGTTTCCATTGCCGAATGATTTTGATTTGTCGGTGGGGGATGCGGTGCCGTCTTTTACGCCTGTGTTTTCCGATATGGATTTCGAGGTTGAAGATACCGATGACGATGTTATGCGCACGCATGGTGTTGGTGGTGCGGTTGGCGATTTTTTGACCAATAATGGTGTTAATTTTAATATGGACGGTGATGTTGTGTTGACTGCACGGGATGCGATTGCCGTGCATAATGACCCTGATTTTTGGGTGGCGGATGATGATGCTTGGTTTGCAAATGGCAATCAGAAAACATCGCCCATTGCGAATGTGTTGGATGTGGCGGCTGCGCACGGGTTGCGGCCTGTGCTGTATTTGGGCGCGACCAATATTATGGATTTGGATGCGCGTCGTGCGGCGTGGGAATCCATGGGTGTTACCGTTATTACTGATTTGAATGATTTGTTGGGGGCTAGTTACTCGTAATTCGTTACTGGTTACTCGTGCCACCCCCCGTCGCGCGGGGCGCGCCACCCCCCGCCCCCAGAATCCACCCACGCAAACTTTGTTTGCGCGGGGCCCGGTGTGGGACGGTGGGGATTAAACCACCCCGGGCTTGACCACCCACGCGACACGTCGCGCGGGGCCCGGTGCCGCCCACCCCTCCGCTAGATGAGGAACTTAGACCGCGACGGAATGAGGTGAGGTCCCGTCACGTGGGCAAATATTGGAATCTGTAAAAAAAAACGGGGCGTGCCCCGTTTTTTTTATATTGGATTATTCCGTGATAGTGGTGGTACCACCACCGCCTGTGTCAGTATTGACGCTGATGCTGCCATTGGGGCGGGGTATTGTGTTTAATGCTTCGGTACGTCTTGCGGCTGCATCGTCTTGTATCCTTTGTGACACTTGTGCGGTGTATGTCGCTGTCTTTTCGTTGGCGGTTTTCTTTTGTTTTCTTGTGCCCGTTGGGTTTCTTTGGTTAAGCGGTTGATCGCCGCCTGGTTGTTCAGATGGTGCTTCTGTACCAGTTTTATCCCCGTCGCTGGTGGTCTGAGGGGCTTCGCCGTCGTCGGCTTTTTTATCCCCGTTGTCGCCGTAATTCTTTTCGTGTTCTTTTTCGGCCTTTCTTACGGCGTTTTCAGCCTTGGTTCGGTCAATTGCCCGGTCAATTGCGCCAGATGTTATCGCACCCGCCGCAACACCAATACCCGCACCCATAAATCCAGATGTGGCGGATGATTGCTCGCGCGTTGCACGGTACGCATTTTCCATAAATGTTGTAACGTCGATGCCAAACCAATTCGGGGTGCAGTCAAATACACCACCGGCATAGGCCTTTTTCGATGCGAATAATGTTGTGCTGTCGCCGGCATAGAATTCAACCGTAAATACACAACTGAATGTACGTTCGTCAAATGTTGCACCCAACATTTGGCATTGGTTCATCATATCGTCGCGCAATTCGTACAGACGTTCTTCGTCGCGTTTAACCTGTTCTTCGGCATCAACACGCAGATTGGCAAATACCTGCATCGCGCGGGATGCCAGACCGCTGTCTTGTTCACGGCAATTTTCTGCAATTGTTTTGCATTTTGCAATTGCTGCATCGCCGGCCGACTTGCCCAGGCATTTTGAAAATGTTGTGCCGCATTCAGTAATTATGCAATCGTTGTAAGTGTTGCCGCAATCCAATATGTTTTCATAATATGCCATTTCGGCGTTAAAATCGCGATCCGCCTTGATTTCCGCCGCAAATTTGCTGAATGCCGTGCCGGTGCAGTTTGCGTCGATGCTGTTGCGGCAACTGTCCAATTTGGTGCCCCATAATGTATCTGTGTCGCCCGCGCATTCTGTGAAATCGTTACCACATTTTTCGCGCATACAACTGCGTAATTCCACATCGCAGGCGCTTTGATTGCCACTGGTTGTGGTTGTCGCGGCCGCAATCGCATCCAATGCGTCCAGTTCCGCACGTTGAGACGCAATTAAATCGGCCAAACGTTCGGATGATGCATCCGATGATTCGGTTGTGTATGATAAATAATCGTCAAACTGGGATGTTTTGTCTTCGATAACAACTTCGGGTTCTGGTTCAGGTTCCGGTTCAGGCGTAGGCTCTGGTTGGGTTTCTGGCGTTGTTGTCGATGTGTCGGTTGATGTTACGCCAGATGACGATACCGATGTCGTGGGCATACGTGCCCCAACAGTGCCACGCGTTGATACACGTGCCGATGTTTCCGTCGGTGCCGCACGCGAAACAACCGCTGCATCCGCGCCAGGTGCAAGCAATGCAACCACCGCGGCACATATTACACCACAATGTGCAAATTTGATTTGATAAAGATTATGTTTCAATCCAATCATTGCAAATCCAACAGTTCACACGCCAAATCATAAAACTCGCACAATAATTCGGCGTTTACACGTTCCGATTCATAACCCACTGCGCATTTATTGGGCATGTTTTGTTCGCATACAGTTTCAACGCATGTTGTGCGCCCCGATGCGTCACGGCACATCGCGCGCGCAGATGCCAATTTTTGTTCACGCGCATTCTGGTAACCGGCAACAATGCTGTCAATCAAGGCGTCCGCACTGGCAATAGCAGAATCGCGATCGTCCGTCATCGTTGTGCGAATGTCTGCAATAAACCCGCTGCAATCATTATCCTGGACCGCGCATGTTGATAAAAATTCATCAAACGATGCGTCGTCGGCACAATTTGACCAATCAGAACCGCACCGATTCGCCGCAATCATGCACGTACGAATCGACATCGTGCATGTCGCCAGGTTCGCTTTACTTTTATTCCGGTCGGCCAAAGTTTCGGCCAATTGGGCAGAAACACCCGCCGCACGACACGATTGTTCAATTAACTTGTCATAATTATCGGTAACATCGTCGGGGGTACAGCCCTGGACCTTTTCAATACATTTCGCAGTTGCCCATGCGTAACGTTGGCCGGGGTCGGTTGGGGCGTTTTCCAATTCATCGTCGCTGATTGTATATCGTGCAGATGCGCCCAAAGATAAACTGACCATTCCACCCAATTTTGAAGGCGGTTCGCCCGCACTGGATGTGCCGCAATATTGACACCGGGCGGACGGATTCGATGATACGTTTATCGCACATACCGAGTCCAAACAACGCGTCAAATTCATTACAGAACATGTGGCCGCCGCAGCAATCCCAGGGCAGGTCGATATAATAACCGTAAATAATAATGTGCGTGTTTTCATTTCTCTCTTGTGCATCAGTATATCAAAAAATGCAATTTGTGCAAAGTGAAAATAACAGGTGGTAAATTTTTATTTTTATTATACTTGACAAAAGAAATATTTTGTCCTATGTTATAGGTGAACTTGAAACAAAGGATTAAAAATGAATTGGAAAAGAGCAATTGGTTGGAGTGCCGGTGTTGTTGGGGCTGCGGCAGTTATCTTTTTGGCCGTGCGTGCATGTGACAACAGTGGCGTTCGTAACGAGATTTTGGCGACGCGGGCCCGTGTTAACGAGGCGCGTGCCAAATTAGACAGCTTGGCAAAACAAAATCAGGCTTATCGTGATTCTGTTGCTATGTGGCGCGATTCCACAGCAAAGGTTAATGAAAAATTGGCTGAATGCGAGAAAGGTTCAAAACCTGCACAGGCAAATCCTGGTAAAAAGCCAGCGCCGAAAAAACCGGCAAAACCACAGGATGCGAAACCAAAAGTTATTCGCGATACTGTTTTTGTCGAAAAGCAGGCTATGCCAATTATCCCAGAAGGTAATAATACAAAAATTACCGCGAATGATAACCAAAAAAATATTGTCGTTCAGAACGAAGAAGGTGGTAAAGGCAGCATGACTGAAATAAATGCTGAAAATAACCAGGGTAATATCGTTGTGAATAACGGCAGTGGTAACGTTAATATCGAAAAAGATCCATTTGTCGATATCAAGGTTGCATATCTGGAATACAAATTGGATTCGTTGGGACGTGAATTTGCCATCGTTCGTGATGAAAAAGGTAATGTAATCGACAGCGTGGTGAATGCTGTATCCCAAGGAACTTACAAAGAAGTTATCAGACGTCGTGTGAAATTTAATAAGCAACGCTAATAATTTCTTGGTGTATTTATAATGTCGGTGTCATATATGTGACACCGATTTTTTTTATAGACTTATATTTTCAAAGTGTGTTAAGATATTTTCTGTACAGAGAGAATTGTTGATGAAATATATAAGATTATTGTTGGTTGCTTTGTTTTTGATTCCGGCGGGGTCTGCGGTTGCGGCGGTTTCGGTTTCGAATAATGAATTTATGGTTGCGGCGCAATTGTTGGCGGCTGCGAAAAATGCCGATATTCAACAGGTTCAGGCCTTGATGAACGCGGGGGCGAATATAAATTATGTCGACAGCACGGGGTTGTCGTTGGTTTGTACGGCGCTGATGAATAATGATATTCGGGCGGCGCAAATTCTGCAAATGTATGGCGCGGACGCATCAAATTGCGATCGACAGATTAAGCAATACGAATCGCGAACTAAACCCGAACCCAGTGGGGGATTGTTCAGCGGACTGTCATCCGCCCAGACAATATCTTTGGCGGCGGCGGGGGCCGCCGTTGTTGTAGGTGGACTTTTTTTATTGACTGATTGGTTGGATCCTGGAAACGAAAACGGTGGCGGTGCGTCCAGTGGTGGAAATCGCCCGGGCCCCGGTGGCGACGAAGGCGATGACGATGTTACAACCGAAGAAATCACAATACCTGTTGGACCGGCTTATTTTACCAAAGATGGTGACATTGCTTACAGTGAATCTGCATATCAAGATAATTTAACGATGTGGGGAAATACGCTGAAAAAAGATTTTGATTTTTTGCGGCCGTTGGAACAGCCAACTGATAACTATTTGACGGCGGGTATTACGGTGCCGTTGCAAAATTATTTGCTGATTATGCACGGATATTCTGCGTTCGCAAACGGATATCTGGGGCAGGAAACTTTTCGCGATAAAGAACACAATCCTGTCCAGGTGATGAATAAAACCGGCGGGGGTGAACCTGTACGAGTGTCTTTGATTACTGCGAATGGTATAAACCCTGCGGGGTCGGCCGGGCGCAGTGTGGATGGAATTGCGTGGGCTTTGTCAACTGATGCCAAGGCCGAGACCAAGGTTTATGATAAATATTATAATTATGCAAATCCATCTGGTGGAAATTTGGGCGCAGAAAAATCTGGGTTCGATTTATCTGGCAGTGGTACCGCAATGAATCCATTTGCCACGGCGAATGAATCTGCGCTGGCCAAGGTTATTGGCGGGTGGGAGGCCGGCGGTCGTGCATACGCTGATTTGTATGGATTTGTGCCAAATGGGCAATTGTCTGTATACAGAACAGGTGGCGGTAAAGAATGGGTCGATGCCGCCGAAGAAATACGCGAAACACCGGTCGGTAATTTATATGATTTGTCAACAACTGCTGATATTGCAGGCGAAGTAAATCCCGGCGATACTATCGAATTGGGCGGCGTTGTGTATAAAATTTTAAGCGTTTCGTCTGATGAGGCATTGGATAAACCCGATGGGGGCAGTTCTGACAGCGCGACCAGCAGTGTTACACGCCCAACAATCACAATTGGTGGGACTAAGTTTGAAGTTGGTGCGGGCAGTCCTTTGTTAGTTGGGCGGTGCGATATGGAAAATTGTGCCGATGTTGGTGATATTGCAATATATCAGGGCGATGATGGATATTATTATGTGAATACTACGGGTGGCAGCGGCCCTGATATGGTTTATGATATTCGAGACGGTGTGATATATCAACAAAAGGAATTGGTGCAATCCCAGGTACGTACGTTCGAGGCTTTGTATGATGCGTTTATAGGGGATGGGGCGAATGTTTTGGCTAACTTGGCGGTTAACCCAGACTCGCGTAAAAATTCATATCTGAATACGAATCAAATCGAGGCGATTTTTGCGGGATTGGGCAATGGTACAGACGATATGACAAAATTTGAAGCCTTGATAGATTATTATTATAAAAATCCCAATCAGACCGATGAAGATTCTGATTCTGGCCGCGGTCAGGGATATTATGCGGGATCTGTGTTCGGGCGTTATAATTCGGGATCGCCGATTTTGGTTATGCCTGCGGGTGAATTTGAATGGGGGCTGGGGGACGGTAAAAATCCCGATGCACTGGATGCAACGTTCGAAAACTATGCGCCGGCACTGTATGATAACAGATTGGAACATTTATTCATGACCGTTGTCGCGGTTCAACATGCAACAAATTCTAATTATCCATTGGAAGAGGGTACCGCCCCCGCAGACAGTATTACTGATTATGGTAATGGGGTTGAATATGGGCCGCTGTATTTGTCCCAGTGGACGGACACCAAAGGCACAGAAACAACCGATGATGATGTTATATATATGTCACGTAAATGCGGTATTGCAGGTTTGGGAATAAATGGTGTCGATCCGTGGTGCTTTTCGGCGGCGGGTCCCACAACCGAGATAGCGGCGGCATCCGCGGCGGGGGCTGTTGCGGCGTTGCAGGGCGCGTTTTCTTACATGAGTAATGGTGAAATATTTACTTTGTTGGCGCTGACTGCTGATGGGGCTTATTTGGGATATAAAGATGATGGCACAAGATTTACAACGGATACTTTGGTTGAATATTTGCAGGATATGTATTCTTTGCCACCGGAATATGCCAAACAAAATTTGCAGGGGAAAGAATATTTGAAGGCCTTTGCCGAGGTTTATGGTTATGGCATGATAAATCTGGAACGCGCAATGACGCCTGGGAAACGTGTGTTTTATTATGATGGCGATGAAATTGTTTCGGGGCGTGGCGAATTTTTCCGCAGTGCGTCTGCCAATACTGTATTCCGCGCATCGTCTGTGTTTGGGCCGGGCAGTGCAACAATCAGTGCGCCGTTCTTTGATATTCTGGAAAGTGTTAATGGCGATATGTCTTTGCCACGCATTTGGAAAAATGAGTTTGCGCTGGGGGTAACTGATAAACGTGGTTTGTATATGGGCGATGTTTTGGGCGAATTTACAACGCGCCGTGATGCACCGCAACGTGTCCAGTTTGGAAACTTTGGTTTTTCAATGACTGTGTCTGAAAAAGAATATGTCGATAACCTGAATGGTTTGGATAATATCCGTTTGGATTATACGCATGGTAATTGGAATTTTGCGGCCGGTTATCAACGTCACTTTACGGACGGTGCGTCGCGGTTTGACGGAATGTCTAATCCGATTTTTGGGTTGGCGTCAAATGCGATTACCACGGATGCGTGGTATAATATGGGGCGTTGGTCGTTCGGTGCGCGTGCGTTTTCGGGTTCTGTTACAGATGAAACCATGTTGGATAATGACCCCACGATTTCGTCGCAGTATATGCCTGCGCGGTTGGGGTTGATGCAGGGGGCGCAATCCAGTGTTGCCTGGCATGGCGATAAGTTTGGTTTTAACACCTCTGTCGGTGCAGCGTTCGAATCGGATACATTGTTGGGTGCTTTGTCGGGCGGTTTATTGGACATGGGTAATGGTAATACAATATACGTTGATTCTGAATTCAGTTTCAGCCCCGCTGATGATGTGACGTTCAAATTGCGTTCCACTTTTGCCCGTACAAGTGCCGCGCCAAACGGGCAGTTTATATTGGGTATGTCTGAATTGAATTCAAATGCGTTTGCGTTTGGTGTCGATGCGGGTAATTTCAGTTTCAGTGTGTCCAGTCCGTTGGCTGTGGCGGATGGATATTTACAATATCCGTATGCTGAATACGAAATTGTAAATAATGGCGATAACGAATATGAATTGAATATAGTTGATACGCATATTGAAAATCTGTCGTTGCGTCCCGATAATCGCGAGGTTCGATTCACTGGTGCATATCGCCATAACTTTGGTGAATTTACAGACGGTGCGATTGGATTTATTTATCGTGTGCATCCGAATAACACAGATGAATTTGGTAATGAATCCATATTTATGATGAAAATGACGCATCGTTTGGGTATATAAAAACGCCCCCCAAAGGGGGCTTTTTAATGAATAAATATATCTTGATAAAATCATTTTTGTAGTTTAATATATATTGACAAAAAACAAAAAGGTGATAAAAAATGAAAATTTTACGTGAAATTCGCGATTATTTTTTGCCTGCGTACAGTGTGAAATACGCAGACCCAGAAAACGATATTAAAATGTTGGCAAAAATGGTGCGCCAGACGGAACGACTGATTAATAGTAAAACAGGGAAACGGTATGTGTATTGTTTCTTGTCGGATGACAAAAATTTGCGCACAGCCCAATATTTATTCCGGCGTAATGGCGTGCCTGTTGTTTGTCACAAATCGCACTATAATTGGTCGGGGTATGAATGGGTGTTGCGTATATCCAATGATGTTTTGGATAAAGATGAAAATATAAATAACTTTATTAACAGTATCGAGGCACAGCGTCGCAGTGTATCTGTTCCTGATTACGAAGAACGTATTAAGATAATTAAACGTCAGAAAATGGGATATGAACGTTAAATAAATAACCCCGCATACGCGGGGATTTTTATTTGCATACCGTTACCATCGCGGTTCGCAGAACTGTATCGCCAAACATATATCCCGGTTGTAATTCAGATACAATTGTGTTTGGTTCTGGTTTGGGTTCAGTGTCTGCGGGGGCATCAACAACCTGGATTGCGTTATGAAATTGTGGATTCATAATTTGCCCAACCGATTCGATTTTTGTTATCCCGATTTGTGAAAAAGCGTCATTCATTGCGGCCGCCATGGATTTTATGCCTGCGTCATCGGGGCTGTGTTGCAGTGCGGCGTCAATTGCATCCATAACCGGTAAAAACTTTTTTGCAACAGACATCGCCCGATTGCGTGCGGTTGATTCAATGTCGATTGCTGCGCGCCGGCGTGTGTTTTCCAATTCCGCCGCCAAACGCAAAAATTTGTCGGTTAATTCCGCAATTTGTGCGTTTAATTTTTCAATTTCTGAATCAGACGCGTCGCCCGTTGTTGCGTTGTCTTTGGTATTGGTGTCATCTGTGACGGACACTGTATCTATTTTTACTTCTTTTTTTTCTTGGTCGTCCATTTTTATCTGTCCCTGGATTTTAATATAATATTATTTTACGCTGGTTATTATAGGTATGAAATCATCAACTTTCAAGGATGCGCCGCCAACCAAGACCCCATCAACGTGCGGAATGGACATAATTTGGGCGGCGTTCGATGCGCGTACGCTGGCGCCGTACAGTATCGGGGTGCCCCCCAATCCCATGTCGGATAAAGTGTCTGCAATCAGTTGATGCGCGGATGCGATTTCGTCATCTGTTGGTGTTATGCCCGCACCGATTGCCCAGCGCGGTTCGTATGCGATGATTATATTTTTTGTGTCCTGGGGTACAGATTCACGCACGCCCGATTGGATGATTTCCATTGTTTTACCGGCATTTTTTTCATCCATCGTTTCGCCAACGCATATAATCGGCGTCAGCCCCGCGGCAACGGCGGCGGCGGCCTTTTGCCGGACTGTGTCATTTGTGTCGCCGTTATATTGGCGGCGTTCGCTGTGGCCGACGATGGTATATGTTGCGCCGGTTGCAGCAACCATATTGGCAGAAACCTGGCCGGTGTATGCGCCGTGGTCGTGTGCGCTGACGTCCTGGGCGCCGATGGCAACGCGCGCGGATGATGCGGCCAACATTGTGTATGGAACACACAGGATAACCTTATTTTCTGTGTCAATATTTTCCAGTGCGACAATCATTTCATTTAACAGTTCGCGCGTGCCGTTCATTTTCCAGTTACCTGCGATAATTTTCATGGAATTTTCCCCTTTTTTTCGTTGATTTTCGTGATATTGTTTTGCTATGGTATCGCAAAAGGGGAATAAATGCTAGAATATTTACGTAATGCGGCGGACAAGCCGTTGGCAAAGATTTTAATTGGTATATTGGCTTTTTCATTCGTGGGGTGGGGCGTTGCAGAATGGATTTTTGGTGGCACCGCCAGTGATACTACATTGGTACGTGTCGGGAATTCCGAAATCACCATCCAACAATTCAGTATGGAAAAATCACGTCTGTTATCAGAAATGTCGCGTGATGAACAACGTGAAACGTATGCTGACCCTGTGTTGAGTCAGGCTTTGGATACGCGCGCTTTGTCAAATTTAACGACCCAGGCAATGGCCGACGAACGTGCGGCTGATTTGGGATTTGTTGTGTCTGATGCGCAAATTGCACGTGAAATTCGGGCGTTTCCTGAATTTCAAATCGATGGGCAATTTTCAACGTACGCATTTGATACCGTTTTAATGAACAGCGGTTATACCGAGGCCGCGTTCGCAGATGTTTTGCGGAAACAGGTTTTGCGCGGATATACACTGGGGGCGATGTCTGTGCCGGTGGCGGTGCCTGAATTCGCGGTTCGTGCTGTGTTTGATGCGCGGTATGCAGAACGCGAAATTAAATATGCGACCGTTGATTTCGACGATTTTGATGTGGAAACGCCGACCGAAGAACAATTGCGCGCGTTCTATGAACAAAATCCGCATGTCGTGCCTGAACAGCGGACTGTGTCGTACGTTATTGTTAATGCCGATATGGATGCGCCAGATGAATATGATGCAGCGTACGAACGTGCAATCGCGGTCGAAGATGCAATTATCGGTGGGGAAACTATGGCAGATGCGGCGGATGCAAATGGCGCGAAATATGTTTCTTTGGGAACATTTGATGCGGGCAATCGGCCTGTGGATGAATTGCTGACCGATAATATGATGGTGCGCATTTTTGATATGGAGCAGGGCTTGGAAAGCGAGTTGATTGAAACCAAAAAGGGTTTTGTCATTGTTCGTGTTGATAATGTAATCCCATCGCATAATGCCGAATTTGATAAAATTCATGATGAATTGGTGGATGATTGGCGGCGCGCGGAACAGCGTAAACAAGCGTACGTTCGCGCGAATGAGTTGTTGGTGGGGTTAAATGAAAATGGCGAATTAGGTGGCGCAAAAAGTGTGACTGTTACACGGGCTGATGGCGCGCCGTTGGAATTATTGTCTGCGGCTTTTTCAGGCGAAATTGGGGCAAATTCGATTGTAAATGGTGCAGATTCATTTTATGTTTTGCACATAGGTGCAGAAGTAATGCCAGATGTTGATGATAAAAAATTGGCTGAAATTCGTGATGAATTGGAAGCGTTGGGTAATAATAATATCACGGATGATTATAACGAATTTTTATCGCGTGAATATCCGGTTAAGGTAAACGAGAAAGTATATAATCGTTTCTTTGCAAAATAAAAAACGGGGCGATGCCCCGTTTTTTATGACAATTTGTGAATTACCAATCCACTGCGCAATTTCGGTTCAAACCATGTCGTTTTTGGCGGCATGATGTTGCCTGTGTCTGCGATGTCAATGATTTGGCGCATTGTGACAGGGTACAACGCAAACGCCACGGCCATTTCGCCGGAATCTACACGTTTTTGCAATTCGCCCAATCCGCGTATGCCACCAACGAAATCGATACGTTTGCTTGTGCGCAGGTCGCCCAAGTTCAATATTTTATCAAATACCAAATTGGACAATACCGTCACGTCCAAAACACCAATCGGATCACCGTCGTTGTATGTGCCGGGTTTGGCGGTCAAAGAATACCATTTGCCGTCCAAGTACATGCCAAAGTTATGTAATTTATTCGGCTTGTAAATTTCAGTGCCCATTTCGGTGACTTCAAACGATTCGCGCAATTTGTCCAAAAATTCAGCGGGCGTCAATCCGTTCAAATCACGAACAACGCGGTTGTAATCGATAACGTGCAACTGGCTTTCTGGGAAAATTACAGCCAAGAAATAGTTATATTCTTCGTTACCGGTGTGATTTGGATTTTGTTCGCGCTTTTCCGCGCCAACGCGTGCGGCGGCCGCAGTTCTGTGATGGCCGTCTGCAACGTACAGGGCAGGTATGTCGCGGAAAATTTCCGTTATGCGATTTATAATTGCATCATCGTCGATTTTCCAAAAAGTGTGACCAAATCCGTCGGGTGCAACAAAGTCATATTCTGGTTCGTGCGATGCAACGTAATCAGATATGATTTTGTTCATTTCTGCAACGTCCGGGTATGCAAAGAATACAGGTTCCAAATTCGCGTTTTGAATACGAACGTGAATCATGCGGTCGTCTTCTTTGTCTTTACGGGTTAATTCGTGTTTTTTGATCTTGCCGGTCATATAATCATCCACGTTTGCGGCGGCAACCAAACCGTACTGGGTGCGACCGTCCATTGTTTGTGCATAGATGTAATACATTTCTTTGTCATCTTGGACCAACCAACCGCGTTCTTGCCACAGTTTGAAATTTTCAACCGCTTTGTCATAGACGGGTTGTGAATGTTCGTCCGCAATCGGATCAAAATCGATTTCTGGTTTGATAATATGCAGTAATGATTTTTCGCCGGCTTCGGATTTAGCCTCGGCCGAGTTCAGAACGTCATACGGGCGTGACGCAACATCCGCCGCCAATTCACGTGGTGGGCGAACACCTGCAAATGGTTTGATTTTCATGATATGATTCTCCTTGTGTTATTTATAAGGCCTGTTAATTATATACCTATAAAAACAAAAGGCAAATAAAGTTCATCGATCGATTTGTGCCGGGATAATCGTTTCTGATTTCGTGGCGTCCAATGGGTGCGATTGGAATTTAATCGTTGCGAAATCTATGTTTGATAAATCCAATTCGCGTATCGTGCGATTGTACATAGTGTGATAATATATCACGCGGTTGCGCATATCGTTCGCAATTGTCCATTGTGTCGCAGACGGCATATTAACCGGTGCGTCACCCGGCGCAAATTCAGTTCCCAGTGGTACGTCAAAATTATTCAGAATATGAAATGCCTGCATTGCTGCATCAAATGTGGTTTCTTGTTTTATCGAGTAAGTCTGTAAAAATGCGGCGCGAACGAATCGCGATGGCGGGGTGAAATCACCCGGCAGCCCCAACAAACCTGAACCTGTACCAAATGCCCGCAGTGTTATCGGACCGAATTTTACCGGTCCCGCCGCGCCCGGCGCCAAATTTACATAGTTGTTCAGATTTTTTAATTGCCATGGATATTCGGGCGAATTTGCCAATACGCCCAGTTGGCTGTCATACACGTTGGCGACGCCATCGACAAATTCAATGATGATTTGTTTGCCTGATGGTTCGGTTACGCGCCAATGCGCGGTGGATGCACGTGGATCTATGCTTGCCACGCGAATGTTTTTGATTGCAGATTTAACCTGATCCACGGTGGAAAAGCGCGACAGAATCCATGATACCAATTGAAAATCTGATATAGTATTTGCATTGTCGTTCGCGTCGTACGGTGGGTATTCGCCGTATCCTGGGAAATAAAACAGACCCGCCGACAGGCCGGCTTCGTTCATGCCGTCAACCACCCAATCGGGGCGAACCACCGCCAATCCGACATAGCCATACATGCTGGAAAAAGTCATGCCGCCAGTTTTGCCGCCCGGTAACATAGATTGTTGGACATATCCGCGTGGGACGATTGTGTAAAGATTGTCCATCTCGGATTCGCCCCATTCAATCGTGCGTGCGGCAACAACACCGCCGTCATTTGCAGTCAGGGTAATACCCGTACAGGCATCCGCCCCGTGTGCGCCAATAATGCCGATAATCACGGCCAGCGCAGGTAAAATCTCTCTCGGTTTCATGATTGGATTGTGGCACAGTTTGAAATATTTTTCCACAGGAAACATGTCGGAAAATATACAAATAAAAAAAATACCCCGGCGGGGTGTTTTTTTATTTGGTTGGGGCACACGGACTCGAACCGCGATATACAGAGTCAGAGTCTGCTGTTCTACCATTAAACTATGCCCCAGTCGTGCGGGGTATTATACATTATTATGCGACATTTGCAATCTATTTTTTTATTTGATTTGGTTGTTATATTACATGCAATTTTTTGTGAAAACGACCGTCATTTCCGTTTGGATTGGCGGTATATTTTTTTTGGGAATTTTTTCAAAATAATTTTTGTTGCAACTTTTTCCCCATGTGGTACCGTGGGTGTACAGAAGGGTTTTGTACAATAAAAAACTAGAAAAAAGGAGAAAGTATGTCAGCATACAAGCATTTGACAGATTTGCTGAAAATCTGTTCTGTGTTGCCGGCGTTGGCAATTATGCCTGCGGTTGCGGCTGAAACTTCAAATGATCCGAATAAAGTTGGGCAATGGTCGGGTAATGAATATATAGAAGAAGAGAATGTAAAACGTGGTGGCGGTGTGTTGAAATTGGCCACTGGCGATACATATCAGAATGATTATATCCAGGCCGGTTTGGTAAGTGGAAATTCCATATCTGTGACCAAGACAGGTGGTGGAGTAGCTAATGATGTTTATGCCCAAGGTTCTGTGTTGTACAGCCATGGTTCGTTGGGTGGTATCAGCGGTACTTTCAAAAACAACAGCGTGAATACATCTGCGGCTGAACGCGGCAAAGCGTCCGCCAATGGTGGTGCTTTTGCTTTGTATGCGGGGACGGATATAAAATCTATTTCTGGGGATTTTATTGGTAATAGCGCGACGTCAAAAGTTGATGGTGGAAAGTATTCTGATAAAAACAACCAAGTATCCGCAGGTGGTGGCGCAATACATATCGAGGGTCAGTATGGTAACAAAGCAGTAAGTATCGGCGAAATCGATGGCGATTTTACTTCCAATTCTGCCAATGGTGATGCGTATGCCAATGGTGGTGCAATTTATATCAAGGGCGGTGCTGATCGTGAAGGTAATTCCGGGTTTGCCGTTACTGTCGGTATGATTGACGGTGATTTTTCCAGAAATTCGGTTACTGCAACTGCGGACAAGGGTGCGTTTGTTGCCGAAGCTTATATGAAAAACTCGACCGGTGGCGCTGTTTCCATCAAAGAAGAAAATGGTGGTGCTGCGACTGTCACAATTGACGGCGATTTTGAATATAACACGGTAACAACAAATGCAACAAATGCGTTTGGTGGTGCGATTTATAATGAAGGCACATTGACACTGGCAGACAGTGATTTTACGTATAACAAGGCTGCATCAACCAGTGGTGACAGTCGCGGTGGTGCGATTTATAATGCCGCAACGAATGCCAAAGGCGATACCGTCGCGGGTTCTGTGACCATAAACGGTGATGTTGATATTATTGGTAACTCGGCCGGTTGGGGCGGTGCGATTTGGAATGAAGGTGAATTGGTTTTCGACAATAAGGGCCAACAGGTTACATTCGGTGGTAACAGCGCAACAGCCGGGAATGCCGGTGGTGGCGCGATTTATAACATTGGTTCCATCGGTACATTGTCGCACATGTTGTTCCAAGGCAACAGTGCCGACATGGGTGGTGCGATAAATAATGGGTGGTTTGAGGGTAAAGGTGGCCAAATCGAAACCATAACCAATTCATTCTTTGTCGGAAATGTTGGTAAAAACGGTGGTGCAATACGCAGTAATTCTCATATTGGCAGCATTACCGGTGTTCGATTTGAACGTAATGTTTCGGCAAATGGTGGCGCATTATGGAACGGATCGCTTGCTGATCTTAACAAAATAGACGGTGTTCAATTTTTGTATAATGCCGCAACGGCAAGTGGTAAGGGCGACAGACAAGGTGGTGCAATTACCAATGGTGGTGTAATTACTTTGGTTTCAAACACGAACTTTATTGGTAACCAAGCCGGTGATATTGGTGGCGCAATTGCCAATGATGTATCCCAGGCAGGTAAAACACCAACAATAACATTACAAAATGTCTTGTTTGATTCCAATTCAGCCGGGAAAAATGGTGGTGCCATCCACAATGTCAGTGGCAGTGTTGTTAACCTGATGGGTAACAATACGTTCGTGAATAATTTTGCGGGCGGTGTTGCCAATGATATTCATAACTTGGGGACGCTGAATATCAAGGGTGGTGTAACAACCATGACCGGCGGTATTACGGGTGATGGTGGTGTGCTGACCATTTCTGGTGGTGCAATTTTGGATATCGGCACCGCGTCAATCCAACAGTCTTCAATTAAATTTGACGGCGAAGGCGGTAAATTGTTTGCATCGTTGGTAAATGAGGACTATTATTCAAAATTGTTGGTTGATTCTATCGAAGGTGATGCAGATATTACGCTGAAGATAGGTTCTGTTGGCGAATATGATGTCTTTGGTAAAGATGGTGTGACAAGTATAACATTTAACCACGGTAATTTGTTCAATGTCACAACGTCCGATGACAATAAAGTAATCGTTACCACCAAAGACGTGGCGACTGTCGCCAAGGATAATGGTTTGGCAAACGAATCGGCGGCTGTTTTGGTTGGATTGGCAAACAGTGGTAACAACGCTATGAACGCTATGGCAATCCGCGCGCAAGATGCGTTAAAAGAGCAGGGCGGTGCCCAGTATGTCCAGGCGGAAGCCAAAAAATTACTGCCCCAGGATACGCCAGTTGCGCAATCGGTTGCATCGTCTGCACAAAGCCAAGTGTTGTCTTTGGCGGCGGGACGTATGTCCGGTAATGCGCTGGTTGGACGCAGCGGTGGTGATGCGGCCAATATGGATTACGGCGTATGGGCCCAGGGCTTGATGAACCATTCGAAATATGCCGATAAGTTCAGTGGCGATACATACGGCGTTGCCGTTGGTGCGGATGCGTTGATTAACGGTAAATACACCGTTGGTATCGGTTATGCGTATAACGAAACTGATATCGATGCAACGCATGATATGTCAATCGACAGCAGCAGTTTGTTCGTGTATGGCCAGTATAAGCCAACGCAATGGTATATTAACGCCGCGTTGAACTATACAATGGCGAATTACGAAGAAAGTGGCGTTGCATTCGATAGGGCGTTCGATTCATATAAATATGATGTCGATTCGTTTGGTGGGCAAATCATGACTGGATACGATTTTGCATCTGGTTTAACGCCCGAGGTTGGCGCACGTTACCTGCATATCGCGACCGATGATTATAACAACGGTTTCAATGTTGAAAACGAAGATACAAATTATCTGACCGGTGTTGCAGGATTGAAATATGCGTTCGAAATCGAATCGGATGCACGGTTGAAATTCCGTCCAGAAATCCGTGCCGCCGCGACATACGATTTCTTGTCGGATGAAGCGGTAACCACCGTTACAATCCCGGGTGCCAGTGCGTACGTGCTGAATGGTGAACGGTTGTCTCGGTTCGGTGGGGAATTCGGTATCGGATTGTCCGCGCTGTACGAAGGATGGGAAATTTCTGTGAATTACGATTTGGATTTGCACGAAGATTACACATCCCAGACAGGTATGCTGAAATTCAGATATAACTTCTGATGATGGTATGCAAATAAAAATCCCCCAATCGGGGGATTTTTTTTATCGTTTTTTTTATATTTTTTTTATTTTTAATCTTTGAAATAAATGTCACGTTGCGATTCGGATTTGGATTCCATTTCGTCAAACAATTTATCCGCCGCACGTTCATCAGCCGGTGCATTCCCAGATGCCATGGTGTAATCCGCACCGTTTAATAAAATCAAACGACTGGGCATGACGTCGTCGCCATTGCATTCAATATAATACTGGGCGGCGTCGTAATATTTTCCATAGCAATTATTATTTATTGCAGCAACGTATCCATATTCAGCCAACTGGGCGCATGTTGGTTGTGCGCCATAAGTGATTTCACCGTTCTGCATATATTCATCCGGGTTATCCAAAATGCCGTTACACCAAACACGGGTGTATTCGCCGTTAATCATTGCCATCGCGCCGTTTTCAGTTGTTTTGCGTACGCCAAAGCAATCGCCATCCAAGATATTTGTGTCAAAATCTGCATTTATTCCAGTTCCGTTTTTAATATCGTCGCGTCCCATCGCAACTGGATAAGTGCCACCGGACTTTAACGCTTCGGGACAAATCAGTTTCATGCCCCAACATTCGGCACCACTGTCCCATTCTTCGGGTTCATATCCAATACCCATGGATGTATAACAATCAGTCGGATCCAATTTACAGACAGTTGGTTGTTCCCACCAATTTGTTACAGCGCCCGCCATGCCCGGCGCAAACGACAAACACAGTACAGAAATGGTAAATATTTTTTTCATTTTTCCTTCTCTTCTCTCTGAGATTCTATCAAAAATTTTTATCTATGGCAACAGATAAACGCTGGGTCGTTTTACACAGTTGTTTATTTTATCCCCCTGGTTTGAACATTGACTGGTACGCGTTGGATACCGCTTTTGCGGAAATTTCCGCGCAAAATCCCCATTTTGTGTTCGACCCGGTTTCGTCATAGAAATATTTGAATTGTTGTTGACCCGTTTTATCGTGCAGTTTATCGGGACCAGGGGTTCCATATTTATTATTTATTTCATCAACCCATGGTGTGTTAACCCATATACCGCCCAAACGTTCGCATTCTTTTGATAATTCAGATGCCATGTCTGCACGGATTGAATCCATTACAACGTTAACGTCTTGTAATACGTTTTGCGGTAACTGCGAGTATCCTGCAACAATTGCATCGTATTCAGATGGACGTATACATACCTGGGTGGCATATTTAACCATTTGTTGGTACAGACTGCCGATGTAATCGTCGCCACAGTCCGTTGCATCGGCATCCAATATGGGCGTGTCCGTTGCGCATTGTGGTTCGGCTGAACCGCCCGGACAATCGCATCCCTCGGGGCAGGGGCGACATCTGTTATTCGGGGTTGGTGTTGGATCATATACCCATGTTGTTGCGTATTTTGATTTTGTCGCCATGTAATATCCACTGTTGCATGATACGTATGTGCGGGCGCATACATATCCGGTTTGCCCGATTGTTATATGATCGTCGCCTGTGTCTGTCCATGGTTGGTCGCCCCCAGGTTGGGTTTGACGGTTGCAATAAGCCTTGGTTGCATATATCGCGTCGCCGGGCGCATAAACACGGCATCCGTATGGATAAGAATGCAGCGTGTCGTTGTTGCTGACGGTGCATGTGTCTTGGGCAAAAACTTCCAGTAATGAACGACATTCAGCCGCGATTTTTTGATCGGTTAAATCATGCATTGCAACCAACAATAATTCCAAACCATTTCCGCTGGGTTCGCCGTATAAATTACTGCATGCGTATAATTTTTCTTCACATAATGTTTCAGATAATTCAAGACGTGACCCAGTTAATAATTCAGGCGGTAAATCGCCGACATAGTCTTTTAACTGTTCGCTTTGAGTGTCATAGCATATATTTACAACGTTCATACATTCGTCTTTGACGGCACGAACTTTTTGTTGTTGACCCTGATAAATTTCAACGATTGCTTGGCGAAGAAATTCATCCCAAACCTGGTCCGCGATGTCGCGGCATGTTTCCAAACCACGTTCGGCGAAAATACGTTTTCTGTTTAATTCTGCAACTATCAGTCGGTTGGTGGAATTTGTTAACACGTCGCCATCCAACGAAATCTGGTGTTCCAATTGGTAAAAATCAGGCGTATATATCGGTTCGCCTGTGTCGCGATTCAAATACAGACCGGTTATATCCAAACAATGTACGTAATCTGTACCGCATGCGTTGTCCGCCGTGATGTCGGCACGAACCTGGGCTATGCAGTCGTTGATGGATGTAGAATTATGGGCGTTATAATTTTCCAAGCGCGCAACATTCATTTCGCGTTCTGTGTCGCGAATTGTGCTGTTGGCCTGGGTTAATTGGGAATTCAAAGCGTTCGTTAATGCAGAACAATCGTTTTCAATGTACATACCATACGCAGATACAACCATGTCGAATGTTGATGCAGAACACATGGGGGAAACCAAATCCGCACATTGTGAATGGACGGCATTGTACAGCGCTTCGCCCGTAAGGTTCGCAATGTTTTCACCGGATGCCAAATTTGTAGTTGCCCAAATCTGGTTTATGTCGCCCGCTATGTCCAGTGTGCCCAATGTGCTTAACGATTGGCTTTTTGCAGATGATAATACGTCGCGTATCCCAGTCAGTTTTGCCGCTGAATCAGATGTATCTTTGGCGGATTCTGCGGCCAATTCGCCTTCGGATGCGGTAAGCATGGCTTTGACTTCATCGGCAGTTTTGGGGATTACCTCGATATTCAAATTATGAAAATCCTGTAATTGGCCAGATGCCTGGGATAACGCGCGTTCGCGTTCTTGGATTTCAGTCAGGCGCGATGAACATACGCATCTGCGGTACGAGTCATTGGCAGTGGCGCAAAATTGATCCATACAGGTAAAATATGCGTTTCGACACTGATTGTATTCTGTGCCAAATGTATTAGTTACACTGGCGGGGGCGACGGTTGTGTTGCGCGCGGTTGTGCGACCTGATTGTGTTGTGCCAATGGATGCGCGTGATACGGTGCCACTGCGCGCCACAGTTACAGATGAATTGCCGCGTGATGTTGTTGCAGTTGATGGGGTTGTGGTATTGTTTCGCGCAATTGTCGTTGCCGCACGGGACACAGATGTATTACGTGTTTTTTCATTTGTTACATCTTTTTGCGGTGTCGCCGTGCGGGATATTGTGTTGTTTGTATCCGCTGTTCTGGCAATTGTGTTTTTTGTCGTGTTTGTTTGTGTCGTTGTGATTGTGCGGCCGGCGCGCGCAATAACGTTCGATGATTTTTCAGTTGAGTTTTGTTGGGCTGTGCGATTTACAGTATCTGTTCCACGAACAACAGCATCAGCATTCGCGATGCTGATGCAACACGCGGCAATAAAGAATAAAATTTTTCTCATTTCCTGCTATATTTATACAAATGATAACAAAAATATGTTTTTATGAAAAGTAATATTTACGTAATGGGAATAAAAAAACCGCCGTTTGGCGGTGTTTATTTATTTTCAGTATTTTCAGCCGTCGGACGGTTGCGTTCAACGAATGTTATACGACCCTTGTCCAAATCATAAGGTGTCATTTCAACGCGAACGTTTTCACCAACATTTACCCATATCCGTAATTTTCGCATTTTTCCACATACTGTGGCCAATATTTCGTGTCCGTTTTCCAAACGAACCCGGAACATAGTGTTGGGTAATTTGTCAATCACTGTGCCGCTGAAAACAATAACGTCATCTTTTGCCATTGTGTATTCCACTTTGTATTTACGTATATTTATTTCGCGCACTATGATATTATTTCAATTAAAAAATTGCAAGTTGTTTTTAAGTGCTTGCACAATATGGGGGTATTTGATAGAATTATGTAAGATTAACAATGTAGGGTGGAATTTATGAGAACAGGAATTTTAATCGCTTTATTATGTTTCTTGCCGGGGATTGCGGATGCCGCTACGGCGCGTGATCAGGCTGAAAATGTGCGTGTCGGTGTAAATCGAATGGCTCAGGCGGCTGTCAGAATTCCGGATATGACTGTGGATTTACCAACAGACAGTACCACATTCCAACCAACGTTGTCGGAAAAGCCTGATGTGCCATCGACTGGCGGTGGTGATAACGATGATGATGGTGATGATGATACACCGGATCAGCCGGTTGTTGAACCGTCCAGTGAAACATGTCGTGAAGCGTATCGTGCGTGTATGGATGAATTTTGTTTGTTGGATGAGTCTGAAGGCAGTCGTTGTGCGTGTTCGTCAAATATAAATCAGTCGAAATCGTTAATCCAAGAAATTCAAGATATCCAGGCCGAAGCAGATAAATTATATACCGAGGGTGTCGAACGTGAACAGATGGGTGCCCAGGCGCGTTTGGTCTTTGGTGAAAGCGAGGCTGCACAAAAAAGTTCGCGTGTGTCTGGTATTAACTTTGCAGACTGGATAAGCAGCGGCAGTGATGATGACAGTTTGGGCGCAGACAGTGATATTGGGGATTCTTTGTATGCGATGGCGGCTGAATTTTGCGCCAGTCGTTTGGAGGCCTGTGGTGATGATGCCGCGATGGAGGAAATGTTATATTCGCGTATGGTTGTCCAGGATTGCAAGACTTTTGAACGTTATTTGAATGATCAAAAAACTGTGGCCGAGATGAATTTGCGTACTGCTGAATCCGCCGTGCGCCAGGCGCGTTTACAAATGTTGGATACAACAAATAAGTATAATCGCGGCGAATGTTTGTTGGCTTATCGTTCGTGTATCGCAGACAAGGGCGGTTGTGGCGTTAATTTTGAAAACTGTTTGGATGCCGATTTGTTAAACCGTCGTGCGAATGCGTGCGAAAATGTTTTGGATCAGTGTATGGCTGTGCGTGAATATGTTCTGGAAGATTGGGAGGCTGAATCAGAAATGATTTTGGTCGAAGCAGCAAAATATGCCGATCGTAATGCGCGCGGAACATGTTTGGCGCGAATCCAATTGTGTTTGGAAGACAGTTGTTCGACCGAGACAAATTCTGCATGTTTAACCGACGTTAATGTCGCGGCTGGTATTTGTCCGGTTATTGACGAATGCGAGGATATGATTCCAGGAATAAAAGCGACTGTAAATGACAAATTGGGATATTTGCGTTTGCAATTTTGCCAAAACGATGTCGATTCTTGTTTGCGTGACAGATGTGGCGAAAACTTTACTGCGCCGGAATGTGTTGGGAAAAGTGCGCGCGAAATCGCGGAACTGTGCCCCCAAAATATGTTCCCGTCTTGCAAGAATGAAACTCAATTCGACATCATTGTCCAGGCCGCTTTGATGCAGATGGATTACCAGATGTTGCAGGGATGCTTGAATTATTTCAGTGAACAATTGGGCGCGGTTTGTGGAACGGATATGTCTTGCTTGCCATTGGATACGCAAATTGCATCGTTGACCGAGGTTCCCGATAACCAAGAAGATTTGGCGGCCCTGCGCGAGTCTGTCAAGGCAACTACGCAGTCGGCGGTCGATGAATTCTTTGAACAATTCGAAGCGAATAAAACGGTGGCGGCGTGTCAAGACAGTCAAAAACCGTCTGATCGGCGCAGTTTGGGCGACAGCGTATTTACCAGTGCAAAAATGATTGCGGAAATAAATGCACAAAATCGTTCTATGCGTGAACTGGAAAGCAAAATCGCAGAATTATCGCGTGAGCAAGAATTGGAAGAGGCTGAACAAAACTGCTATAATACGTACCAAGTTGAAGATCCAAAAGAAATGGAAGGGCAAAATTACAGTTATATCCGCAGTGTAACATGGGAACCTGCTTTGCGTAATTGCCATGTTTGCCGTATGCAGCAGGTTTGTGAAGAAGGTGGCCAAGACAAGATGACCGGCGCGTTACAGGGTGTCGCAGGTGGTTTGTCGGCCGGCGCGTCAATGGGTACCATGGTTAATGCCGGATGGGGTACGTTAATCGGTGGTGTGGTTGGTGCCGTTGGTGGTGGATTTATGGGCGCTGCGGCCAGTCACGAAGATACTTTCTGTCAGGAAATAGAAAGTTGTGAAGATATAAACATGTAATTTGTAATTTGGGCACTTTGCCCAAATTATATAATTGTGGGAATAAGCGATGAGAGTAAAAATCTTTTTGACGTCTGTGTTATGTTTGATTGTGGCGGGGGTGGCGGTTGATTCTTTTGCGTTGACGGCTGCTAAAAAACAGGCTGCGATTCAACAAGGTACGACCGTGCGTACCAAAGTTGAAGCCACTGGTTTGTACGACCAGGCGTGTTATGACGCTTATTTCAGTTGCATGGATCAATTTTGTATTACTGAAAATGCCAGTGGTGGTGCATGCGGGTGCAGTGATGATATTATTGGGTATAATTCCGAGTTGGAAGAAATCCAGGCGATGATAAATGAAGCCAACCGTATTCGCACGGAAGAGATTGAACGTGTTAAAGCCGGTGCCAATGCTGATATTGTGTTTTCGGGCGAACGCCGGTATGATAAAGATGGTAATATTCTGGATGTGGGCGAATATACCGAAGAAGAACAGAAAGAACGTGAACGTGCCGATTTGTTGGCTATGTGGAATACCACCTATGATGACGAAGAAGATATTTGGGATGATGGTTCTGGGGAAGATATGTCCACTATGCAGGGGGCGCAATTAAAAAGTGCCGCCAATGAACTATGTGTGAACCAGGTGCCCGAAGAATGTGCGGATGATTTGGCGTTCTTGCAACAATTATATTCGCGTCAAATTACATCTGATTGTTTGGGATTCAAAAATTCTTTGGCCAAGCAGCGCGCAGATGCGGAAATCGAATTGGCAGATGCAGAAAGCGCTGTGCGCACCGCGTTACAGGAAAGTTTTGAAAGCGCAAATAAATACGACCTGGGGCAATGTATGGTCGAGTTCAGAAATTGTATGCGTACCGAAGATGCGTGTGGTGAAGATTGGGAAAATTGCGTCGGCGTCGTTGCCGCTGAAAATGCCCAGGCTGAAACAACCAGTACCGCCGGAACCAAATATAAAAGTGTCGATACATTCTTTATATCCGATGCGACAATGGAAATTTTGAATTCAAAACGTCCGATTTGCGAAAGTGTTTTGGCACAATGTGTTGCCGTCCGGGACGAGGTTTGGCCCCGTTTCTTGAAAGAATCCGCACCCACAATTCGTGTGGCGGAAAGTATGGCTGAATCCAAATTCCGTCAATCTTGCCTGACCAAGATTTCTGATTGTATTCAAACCGCGTGCCGTGATGATATTGCGGGCAAAGGGGTCGCAACCATGGATGCGTGTTTGGCACGTCCCGATATGGCGCGCAGTTTCTGCAAGGTTGAAATTGACCCATGCGAACGCATGGAACCCCAGATTTGGGACTATGTCCAAGATAAATTGGCCGCTATGCGTGTGGACGCATGTACCCAGGAAGTAAAAGATTGCTTTACTGCGGATACACGTTGTGGGCCGAATTTTGAAAACTGTATCGGTATGGATTATGATTACATCCATGATATATGCCCAATTGACTCATTGGTCGTGTGTAAACAAGATAATGAAAATTTCAGTATGGATGATTTGGATGGAATCTTGATGGGGTTGTATCTGAATATCGATAATGCCTTGATAGAACAGTGTCAAAATCTGGTCGATCAAAAAATGGCTGAAATTTGCGGCAGTACAACCGACTGTAATTACTTCGCGGCCGATGATACGATTGGTTCGGGATCGTTGCGTTCGCAAAAAGATGGCGATATATATCGCGTGACTGGGATGATTTCGTTCGGCAGTATCAAGATGGGCGACATGGATGGTGAAACCGTTGGTGATGGTAATGGTGGCACGATGAAATTGGGCCCGGGTGAAATCGGTGTTGCGGATTATATAGAAAAAATAAAAGAAGAAAATAAAAATAACGGCATGGATGAAGAAGAACGTAATGCCATTATCGCAACAATCGAAGAAGAACTGAATAATATCGCGGGTACGATTAACCGAACAATAGATTTAATCGAAAGTGACCCTGAAATTCAGTACTGTGTAAGCGGGCGCGATTTATCACAAATTACCGGGGAAGAGGGCGCAAAAACATCCGCACGATTCCCGAATTTGTTGAACCAGGTAAAGATGCAGATTGCTGTATCCGCATTGCGTCAGGCCCAGGATAATTATAACGCGAAATTAAATACTGCAATAGCAGAAGCAACACGTGATGCCGACCTGGACGTCGCACAATACATGTGCCAAAAAATGGCCGAGAATGGCGGCACGAGCACGGTGGGCGTGGAAACCCGCACAACGTTGGCACCGCCGTACTCCATCAGTTACGAGGTTGGCGTCGGTTTGACTGCTGATGAATTGACCCAGGGCGGTTCAGGCGTTGTACGTTCCGGTGGCGTCAAGTTCAGCAATGGCGGATATTTGGGCGGTGCCAGTTTTGAAGGTGGCGGTTCGTCCAAAGAAGTTACGGCCATATTCAGTCGTGAGACCAGAATCTGCCACATCTGTACAACAATTACGACCGAGAATTGTAAAACAACGGGCAGCAGCAGTTGGTTCCACAATAATCGGAATACATCTTGCAGCACGGAAACAACCGATCCAATATGCGAAGATATCCAGATGTAAAAAATCCCCCGTCTGGGGGATTTTTTATCGTAATAAAATTCCTAGACATTTTTATAAATAAATGTGATATTATATGTGCGTACAATAACAAAAGGGGTTGTGAATGAAAAAAATATCGATTGTGGCGGCTGCGGTCGCTTTGGTTTCTGGGGCTGCTGTGGCTGATTTTCGTCCAAATGCGCCTCAGCCGAATGTTAATATGCGTGGTGGTTTCGTCGGTGGCGAAGAACAGATTTCAACCGTAAAACAGGCAAAAGAAATGCGTGATGATGTTCCTGTTATTTTGCAGGGACGTATTGTTCAACGTATGGGCGGCGAAAAATATTTATTTGAAGACGCAACAGATTCAATCACTATCGAAATCGACGATGATGATTGGCGCGGCCAGGTTGTAACACCGTCTGATACAGTAAAACTGTATGGCGAGGTTGATGCCGGTTTATTCAAGACTGAAATCGATGTAGATTACGTCGAAAAGATGTAAAAAAGTCCGCCAATCGGCGGATTTTTTAGTTACTTGTTATTCGTGATAGACCACCCCGCCCGGATTCTACCCACGCAAACTATGTTTGCGCGGGACCCGGGGCGGTGGGCGTTCGTGCGACCGATGCGACGTGTAGCCCTTTCCACTCTTGGGCGGTGGGGATTAGACCACCCCGGCACGCTGGCGCGTGCCACCCCTCCGCTAGATGAGGAACTTTGTTCTGCGACGGTACTGGGGGCAGCCCCATCCGTTGTAAAGGGGGACTTAGGCCGTGGTGGGAAGGTACCAAGTTCCCCTCCATTGGAGGGGTGGCGGCTTGCCGCCGGGGTGGTTAGAGACTGCGGAATTATCCACTTAGTCCCTTTGTCATCGCGAGCGGAGCGTGGCGATCCAGTAAATAAAAAAGCACTGCGGGCGGATGCCCGCAGGCATATTGCACTGGATTGCCACCGTCGTACGACAACGGTTCCAACGTTTCGCGCTCCTTCGCAATGACAGCGGGGAAATCACGAGTAACCTGTAACAAAAAACGGGGCGATGCCCCGTGCTTATTAACGATTGGTTAATTGTAATTCTATACGACGATTTTGTTGCAAACTGGTCGCGTCGGTACCCAAAGTAACAGGGTGTAAATCGCCAAAACCACTGGGAACCAGGCGACGACGCGATACACCATTGGCCGCCAATTCGGTCGCCACAGCGTTCGCACGCAACAATGACAGTTCCATATTATTCGAATAATCGCGCGTGCCACGCATAACTTGTTTGCGATCTGTATGTCCGTCAACGCGGATAATCCAATCGATGTCTGTCGGGATTTTGTCTTCCAAATCGCGGATTACCTTTGCAATCAAGCGCAGTTGATTTTTACCCTCGGGCGACAGGGTATAAGAACCACTGCTGAACAAAATATCGCTGGAAATTATGAAACGGTCGCCTTGGGCCTCGATAAATTTTTCTTCGCCAAGTGCGTCTTTTATTCCGCGGTAAAATTCAGATTGGTATTGTGCAACGTCATTTAATTCTGCGACTTTATCGGCCAAAGCCTGGTTCAATCGATTCGACATTTCCAGATATTCTATGTCTTTTTGGTTTGATTCTTCTTGGGCGGCATCCAGTGCGGCCTGTAACTTATTTAATTGTTCGGCCAATTCTGCACGTTGTGCTGACATTTCTTGCTGTAATGCGCGGCGTTCTTGTTCCAGTTCAGCGGTGCGTTGTTTGTCCAAGTTGGCCTGATTCAATTGGGTGGTTAATTCAGCGACCTGGGCCGACAAATCCGCGCCCTGGGTTTGTAATTCTGCGACTTTGGCCTCGTAATCTGCAATCAGTTCATCCATTGTCATATCAACCTGTTGCAGTTCGGTGGTTAATTGGTTGTTATTTGCAGATAAATTTTCCAATTCGGCACGCGCCAAAATCAGTAAACGTTTGGCTTCTTCTTCGTCGGCAGTCATTTGCACAATGCGTTCAGATTGTTCTGCGTTGATTTTTTTCAAATCAGCCACCGTTTTCGCACCTGTGTCACGGTTAAATACACTGGTTGTTGTCCATAAAAACACAAACACAATCAACAAAAATATAAGTATAATCACCAGGTTCGAAAACAAATCAACGAACGCAGGCCAAGTGTTTGCACGTTCACGAAATCTGAAATTCATCATTTTTCTCTCTCTTTTTTTGGGACCTTATTGTGTAACTGTGTTTTTTATTTGGCGCAGATTGTCATTTATCTGGGGCAGAACAGTTGCGACTGTATCCGTGGTTGCGACACTTGTGTGTGCAGACAGATAATCTTCAACCTCGCGGAAAATGGCATTCTGAGCCAATTGAACCTGTAACCCCAGGAATCCGACAGCCAAACTGCCCGCCAATCCCATCAGTGAACTGGTAAATGCGGTCGCCATGCCCGACAAAGGGCGGGTCAGGCCGGCCTGCATATTTTGTAAAACCGATTCGTCCGAAAAATCCAAAGCACCGATTAAGTCTGCAAATCCGCCGACGGTTAAAATCAGTCCCCAAAATGTTCCCAATAATCCCAAAAATATCAGCGTGTTTGTGATATACCGCACCGATTCGCGTGAATCTTCGAAACGATTCAAAATCATTTCCAACATGCCGTTCAATGTTGTCCCAGATATGCGGACGGGGCGTGCACGCAATATCAACGCCACGGGCCGCAACAAACGCGGGGGCAGGGCAACCCGTTTGCGGCCTGAAAAATACGCACGTGCCCATTTGTATTCGGGTAATAATTTGAATATTTCAACAAAGCACAGTCCAATTCCGAAAACAGTTGTACCAATGATGATGCCGTTTAATAACACGTTTGCCGCCGCTATGCGTAAAAATGGCGCATAGAACAAAATCAACCCAACCAACAATAATGCTGTGAACAAAGCCATGCGGTTAAGTGCGTTATGGAATTGGCGTGTCATGAATCTCTCTTCTTTTGGTACCTTTACAATGATGGTAGTAAATTTTTATCGTTCAAGTCAAGCGGTTACATCACCGTATCTTTGGTTATTAACACAACATCCGCATGGTATGGTACAGAAAAAGTTTGTGAATATGGATGTTAATCCAAAAATGTCGTGCATGGGTCAGACTGCAATTTCTGCAAGTCTGCTTGGTCGCTTTCGGAATTGTCATAGAACAGATAAAACACGACTTTTCTGTCCGTTTTTTTATCTTCCTGGGAACCTGTTTTTACTTTGGCACATTGTGCGCCGACCCCACGACTTATAATTTTTACGTTTTCTGGCCGATTTTTCCAATTGGTTTGGATATAATCAGCCGCTGACAGTGCGCGTTTTGCTGATAATTGTTCGTTTGTACAAATCTTTTCTTTTGCGCACAAATCAGAAGTTTGGATAATCTTGTTGTTGTCTGTATGCGCAATCAAATACAATGTTGCAGGATAATCTGTAAACGATGCCGCATTTTCTTCAAATTTTTCAATAACATCATCCAAAACTTTACTATTTTCTATCTTATACACCCCATCACCAAACAAAGACTCATTATACAGCCTCAATAACTCTGATGATTCCGTTTCTTCGGCCTGTGGGGCGTCTTCCTTTTCCTGTGTACTTGGTTGATCTGGATAACATCTGCCATTACCGGTATTCAAGGACTGCAAACGGCATAAAGCCCAAAAGAAAAAGAACCAGAATTCCGCCTTTTTTTATCTTTGAAAAATGCCGAAAAAAAAGGTTGGATTTTTTTGGCAAAATATGGGATAATGTCAAGGATCAGAAAGAATGAGAGAATGAAGTTATTTCGCAGTATTTTTATTGCCGTCATTGTGATAGTTCCTGGTTTGGCGCGGGGTGAAGTTGCTAAGTTTCCAAAAGAGTATACTATGGACGCTGCCAATTCGCCAGTTTTTTATAATTCTATGATCCAACAACTTTGTGTGGGTGGCGACGGTACCATGGTGTTTATGGGATTACAGGCCATAAGGATAAATTGTACCAATGGTTGGAAAAATAACGCCGAACCAACCCAAGCAGAATTTGACAAAGCATATGATGCAGCATTGTCAACGGCCGGGATTGGTAACAGTGCCGCTGAGAAAAGTACGAAAAACACCGATACAGTTGTATCCAGAAATACAACATCACGTGGTGGTTCTGCATCCGTTGCTACGTCGACAGTGCCGGCGTCGGGAAATCGAACGGATTATACAGTTGTCGGCAATATTGTTCGTTACACTGGTATGATTTCTGATTGGGATTTTGTAAATGCTGATTTAAACACGGGTGGTCGCAAGGCCTTTGACAATCATTTGACGGAAAAATTCTGTATGACCACCGCGGGTAACAACGTTACTGTTGACCAGGCAGGCATAGTAATTACCTGCAATACGATAAAACCAGAAAGTATGCGCCCCAACAGTTTATTGGAAGAATATTATTACGCCCTGTGTCGTGGCAAATGTGCTGATGGTGGGGGCACATACAGCAGCGGCAGTGGAACTGGTGACGGATGCGTTTGTAAAGGAATCGTCAAGCCCGAACCCATCCCAGAATATGATGCAGAAAAATTAGAGAGATTAAATGCCCAGGTCGCACGTCAAGCGGATAAAAGTATAAGCAAAGATGTGAAACAATTAGAACAGGAATCCGATAAGGAACTGCAAAAAGATGTAAAGGCTGACTCGCGCCAGTTGGACAAGGATATTCAAACGGAATTCAACGATATTGACGAAAGTACAGAAAAACTGACGGACGAATTAAATCGCCAAAAGTTCGAGTCCGATATGGAACAGGCTGCAATCGATGATGCGTTAATTTCCGTCGATGAAATAAATTCAGAATCCGATAAGGAACTGCAAAAACAGCTAGAATGTGAATCTAAAAATCCACCAAAGGCGGCCAAGAAAAATTTCCTTGGTATTTGGGTCTGTGTTGATACCCAGGAAACTGTTGATGCACGCAAGGCTGCGCGGGCAACAAATAAAATCTTAAACGCATTCTGGAACGAAATGGAAGACTTGGAACGTGCATTTAATAAACGCGTGCGCCAGTTGCGACGTGATGCCAAACGCGATGGGGATGACAAATGATGAAAAGACCATTGGTTGCCGCTTTGATGTTGTTGTATCCGTTGGTTGCGTTTGGTGCCGCCAAGACTGATGGTGTTGATACATCCAGTTTGGAAAACGCACAAACGTTCGATGATTTGAAAGCCGCTTACCAGGATACTTCAAATGAAGTGATGAAAAAATATGATAAGCAGATTGATCGAGAGGAAATTATTGCAGCCCAGGGTCAAGTCTTGGAGAATATAGAAGCGTTAGACGAAGTGCTTGCAGAAGACGCGTTAAAAGCAGAAAAAGAAGCAAAAAAGAACCAAGACTCAGAGCCCGATGCGACATTATCAGAAGAAGATTCATTGGCGCAGATAGAAGAATTACAGGCGAATGCGGACGCTATGCGTGAAAAAGAACAATCGTTTGGTAATCGTATGGTTGGTGGTGCAGCCATGGGCACGATGGGGATTGGGGGTCAGATGATAGGTTCTGCGTTGGCGGAACAAAGCGCTGATTCAGATGCAGAAATGGATATGGCTGCATACCTTGCGACATTCAAATGCGATTATGGTGCCGGGAAAAATATCGCGGGCGGTACGCTGAATGTGGAATTGCCTGGTGCGAATATATTATTGCCGATATATACAGAATACGTAACATTGGCGGCGGATTTGAAGACTCGGAAAGAAGCGTTGGGGATGGCGCCAGGGATAGAATCGAACGAGATATTGGATGCGGCGACATCTGGTTTATATGACAATGTGTCGACTGGGGTGACGGGTGGTGCGTATGCGTCGATTGCGCGCGCGCTGATGAATCCCGAGGGTGCGGATGCAGCGGCCTGGGCGGCACAAAAGGCGGAAACGTCTGAACAATTAAAGGCAGGTGCGATAACGGCTGGGGTTGGTGCCTTGGTTGGGATAAGTGGCAATGTATTGCTGAACGAGATAGGTCCGAACAAGGTTGAAGAACGCAGTGATGAAATAATGTCTGAATACGACAAGAAACGCCGCATCATCCGCGAAGAGTTGGAAGAAGTAGAAGAAGATTCATTGGAACAACAAATCACTGAAGCCCCCGACGTCGAACCGTTTAAGATAAGTGATGCGGAGTTGGCATGTCAATCTGTGGGAACGTGGGATGCAGAGTTAAATACCTGTCATTGCAATAATGGAAATCCATGGGATTTTGATAATTTGGTTTGCATGGGTGATGAAGTGATAAATGGAGATAGTTGTTTTGATTCTGGTGGTGAATGGGATGGTGATAAGTGTGTGTGTCCAGATAAGTATAGGTTGAATCCCAGTGATGGCAGATGTTATCCAGATCAACCAAGTACACAGGAAAAGGAAGACGCCCCACAGGCCGAAGAAACGGAATCACCAGAGTTATTGAGGCTGTATAATGAGTCTTTGTTTGGTGATGGGGTGTATAAGATAGAAAATAGTAAAGTTTTGGATGATGTTATTGAAGATTTTGAAGAAAATGCGGCATCGTTTACAGATTATCCTGCAACGTTGTATTTGATTGCACATACAGATCGTGATGATGTTCGGAAAAATTCTTCTTTGTGTCGAAATGATAAGATTTGTGACAATGATGCGCTTTCCGAGGCGCGGGCGAATTCGGTAAAGAATTATTTGAAAGAACATTGGCCAAGTAATCTGACCGATGTAAAAATAAAAACGCAGGCCGCTGGGGAAAAATGTGCAGATCAGAGTGCAATTAGCGACGACAAACAGAAATTAGACCGAAAAGTCGTGTTTTATCTGTTCTTTGATGATGTTAAAGCTGATCAGGAGTATTACGAGCAGTTACAGGACAATCCCTGTTATAAGTTAAACAGAAAATCAAGTACTGTAAGTGAAGCGGTTAGAGAGACAAATGTTTTGAAAAAATTGTTTAAAAACATGGCTTAAAATATGTATTTATGCGAGTTTTTCCCGCACGGGTTGTGCGGGATTTTTTAGTTACTCGTGACTTGTTACTCGTGTTTCATCCTTTGCCAGGGCTTCGGGTGATAAGTCCCCACCCCCCGTCGCGCTTTGCGCGACACCCCCCGCCCCCACACCGGGCCCCGCGCAAACAAAGTTTGCGTGGGTGGATTCTGGGGCGGTGGGCATTCGTACGACCGACGCGACGAATTATTGTAATTCTTTCCACTCTTGGGCGGTGGGGATTAGACCACCCCGGCACTTCGTGCCACCCCTCCGCAGAGGGGAACCTAGACCGCGACGGTATGGTCTAAGTTCCCCTCCATTGGAGGGGGGGCGGTCACCAGACCGCCGGGGTGGTTAGAGACTGCGACCTTTTGTAGCTTTTAACAAAACGCTTGATTTTATTAAAATTTTCGGCATAATTGGTGGGATTCCTGCTGACGACATGGGGTTGTCGGCTGTATAAACCAAAGGAAACTTTGAATGGCTTACTATGAAAGCGTCCTGGTTTTTCGCCAGGATCTGACCGAACCGCAGGTCAAAGAAAAAGCGGCAAAATATGCTGACATTGTTCGCGAATTGGGCGGGGATGTTAAATCTACCGAGTTTTGGGGATTGAAAAATCTGGCCTATATCATCCGTAAAAATCGCAAGGCACACTATGTTATGTTGAATATCGATTTGCCGGGCGACAAATTGGCGGAATATGAACGGCGTGCCCGTATCGACGAAGACGTTATTCGTTTCTTGAACGTTCGTGTCGATGAATTATCAGATGCGCCGTCAATCATGATGAAAAAGAATACCGAGGAGGCTGAATAATGGCAGTTCGTGCAGCAATTTATCGTAAGAAATCTAACCCATTAAAGGGCAAGGTTATCGATTACAAAGATGTTAAAACACTGTTGCGTTTTATCACTGAACGCGGCAAAATTGTTCCGTCGCGTATCAGTGGCGTGTCCCAGAAAGATCAGCGCGAGTTGGCAAAAGCCATCAAGCGCGCACGGCATTTAGGGTTGTTGCCATTCGTTCGTAACAATCTGGGATAAAAATCAATCATAGCGCACCATCTGCGCGCGGTTGGGCTTGCTCATGTATGTCAAATACACTACGCAATCCCAACCGGACGCATCTGGTACGTTATGATTGATTTTGCGGGGTCTGGGGTGAACGCTGCCAATCCCCGCACATAATCGCCCCAGGTGTGTACGGTTTGTGTAATGTATGTCAAATACACTACGCAATCCCAACCGGACGCATCTGGTACGTTATGATTGATTTTGCGGGGTCTGGGGTGAACGCTGCCAATCCCCGCACATAACTGAATCAGGTACAGAAAAATATTTGGGTTTTACCCTAACTTGAAATAAAGGACAGATAAAATGAAAATTATTTTAACAGAAAAAATTACAAAATTGGGCAACATCGGCGATACTGTCGAGGTTAAAACAGGTTTCGCACGCAATTATTTGTTGCCATTGGGCAAGGCTATGCGTTGGTCGCGTGAAAATGTGGCTTTGTTCGAAGCGAAAAAGGCTGAATTGCAGGCGCGTCAGGATGCCGCACGTAAATCTGCCGAGGCCAATGTGGATGCGGTTAAAAATGCAAAATTGTATATGATTCGTCAGGCCGGTGATACAGGTCAATTGTATGGTTCTGTTTCTACGCGCGATATTGCGCGCACATTGCGCGAGATTGCAAATGTTGCAGTTGAATCAGCCCAGGTTATGTTGGGCGCGCCGATTAAATCAGTTGGTGTGTTCGATACGCAAATTGCTTTGCATCCGGATGTTATCGTTCCGGTCAAAGTATATGTGGCACAAACCCAAGATGAAATCGAGGCTCTGGTTGCGGGTAAAGTTCTGACGTTCGGTAATACAAAGACCGAAGAAGAGGAATCCGAGAATGCAGCGGAATCCGCAGATGAACAACCGGCTGAACAACAGCCAACAGAAGAAGCGCCGGTCGAAGAAAAAGCGGCAGACGCAGAATAAAAAAATCGCCCATCTGGGCGATTTTTTATTAAATTTTTTATCGGGCTTGTTATATAATGGGCGCGAAATGAAGTTGGATTCTGTTGGTGTTTTAATAAATTTGCGTCCCTTTGGTGAACGGGATTGTGTCGCACATGTTTTTACCCGTGATTTCGGTGTAATGTGTGGTGTTATGCGCGGGGCCCAGGTCGCACGAAAAAACAGACCGTTAATTGGACAAATTGGCGATGTTTCATGGAATGCGCGACTGGATTCACAGTTGGGTGCGTTTCATTGGGAGTCTGAAAAAAATTTGGCTGCACCGTTGATGATGCGGCATGAGACATTATCATATATGAATGCGACATTCGCTTTGGTTGATGCTTTGTTGCCAGAACGAGAACAGTTTTGTACGTTATATAACGAAACAATCGAACTGATGCGCGAGTTAAACGGAAATAACCCAAAACAGGCGTATTTGGTGTGGGAAATTTCGCTTTTGCGTGAATTGGGATATGCGCTGAATTTAACGGCTTGTTCAGGATGTGGAACTTGCGAAAATTTAATGTATTTATCGCCGCGGACTGGGCGGGCGGTATGTGAAAAATGTGCCGCGCCGTATATCGAAAAATTGTATAAATTGCCGTTGGATTTAAGTGTTACTGGGGCGTTTTTGGAACGGGCTTGCGCGGCCCAAGGTGTTGATTTGCCGTGCGCACGAAAAAAGTTGAAAATCTGGTAAATATTCCCTTGCACAATAATTTTTTTTTCAGTATGGTGGGGTTGTTCAACAGAATAAAAGGAGAAAATTATGACTTGGACAATCTTGATTCTGGTCGTTGGTATCCTGTTGTTCTTGTTTGGTGGCTTGATGTTACCCAAGGGCGACGAGAAAAAACCTTCTGCTGGAAAAATCGTTGCAAAAAAATGTATTTCTTTGATTGCAATCATCTTGATTTCGGGCAGTATGTGCCGTCTGTACATGCCGTATTACTTGACTGCGGTTAATCCTGCTATCGTTCAGGAAATGATTACCAGTATGCAGGAACAGCAGCAGGCTGAAAAGAATAAACAGATTCGCAAGTTCGTTCGTGAACAGGGCGATTCTATGATGCGCGATGCACCTGTTTTGGGTAACCGCAAAGATGCCAAGAAAACGATTTATGTTTGGACAGACTTCTCTTGCCCATACTGCCGTCGTGTTCATGGTGAATTGGATCGTGTAATTGCGGGTCGTGATGACGTTCGCGTGGTTGTTAAAAACTTCTCGATTCATGGACCATTATCTGATGCACCGGCCAAGGCTGTGATTGCTGCGAATTTGCAGGATCCTGAAAAAGCCGCGCAGTTGACAGATATGTTGATGACTCGCGAATTTTACACCCAGGACGATTTGAAAGATCAGTCCAAGATCGGTGAAAAAGTAGAAGCCAATGTTATGAAAATGGCCGCAGAAGTTGGTCTGGATACAGAAAAGTTGGCGGAAGATATGAAAGGCGATGTTGTCGCACGTGAATTAAGAAATGTTCGTGATTTGGCACAACGTTTCGAAATTTCTGGTACGCCGTTCTTGATTATCGGTGATCAGGCATTCCCAGGTGCCATCCCGGCAGATCAAATCGAATCGGCATTGGATGCTGAATAAAAAAATCGCCCGAATGGGCGATTTTTTTTGTTTTTTTATTATGCAACCTTTTTCATATCGCGTTTAACGTCGCGCACATATTTTCTTAATTCGTCAATCGGCACCAATGAACCATCGCGTTTTTCGGCCGACCAATAATCCCACCCATTAAAACTGACCGTGTGTTGTAATCTGGCGGCCATAACGTGGATGGATGCTTTGCCATACAGGGTATGTGTTAATTGGCCGTCGTGCGTAATCATTACGCGATCGCCGTGTGGACCGACCAATGTTTGACCGACGTATAACAATCCTGCATCCAATAATTCGCGGAATGCAACGCGAATTTCGGCGCGTTTTGGGGTTTTAACCTCTATATCCGATAAATCGATTGGGGTAACCGCATTTACACGTTCGCGTGCAGCCGCGACGTACGATTCTTCGCGTTCTATGCCGATAAAGTTGCGTCCCAATTCGCGTGCGGCGGCGGCGGTTGTGCCACTGCCCAAAAATGGATCCAAAATAATATCGCCGGCATTTGTTGATGCCAAAATAACACGACGTAATAAATCCAATGGTTTTTGTGTGTTGTGCAGACTTTTACCATCGGCGCCCTTGATACGTTCTTCGCCCAGGCAGATGTTTATATTCCAATCCGACCGCATTTGTTTGCCGCCGTTTAATTTTTTCATGGTTTCATAGTTAAACGTATATTTGCCGGTCTTGCGGGGCGTTGCCCATATCAGCGTTTCGTGGGCGTTTGTAAATCGTGTGCCGCGGAAATTCGGCATAGGATTTGTTTTTACCCATACGATATCGTTTAATATCCAAAAACCCAAATCCTGTAAAATTGCGCCAACGCGGAAAATGTTATGATAACTGCCGATTACCCACATGGCGCCGTCTGGTTTTAATACGCGTTTGCATTCAGTCAGCCATGCGCGTGTGAAATCATCGTACGCCGCCGGACTGTCGAATGCGTCCCATGCGTCGCGAACGGCGCGGGCCGCAGTTTGATCTTCGGGGCGGTACAAAGTTTTTGCACCCAATTGCAGATTATATGGCGCGTCGGCAAACACCGCGTCCACGGATGCGTCCGGGATGTTACGCATGACTTCAACACAGTCGCCGGTTAAAATCTGATTCAGGTATTTTTCCATCTCTCTCGGGTTTCGTCTTGTATTCCATTTTATCATATTTTAGGGTCGTAAAAAAGCCGGGCAGGGTGGGACGGGGTAAAATAAAGTTCTTGATTTTTATAAAAAATGCGTTTTTTGCCCGGATTTGTGGCAATTAAATTCTGCTTTACAGGTGGGGATTTGATTGCTACCGTATATGGGTATGAGATGTCCATATTGTAATTCAACCGACAGCCGGGTGACTGATTCACGCCCAGATACCGAAGACGCAATTATTCGGCGTCGTCGTGTATGCAACCAATGTGGCGCGAAATTTACAACCGTTGAACGCGTGCAGATGCGCGATTTAATGGTGCGTAAAAACAGCGGAAAGTTGGAGCCCTTTGATCGCGAAAAATTGCGCCGCAGTATTAAATTGGCGTGCCGTAATCGCGATGTCGGGGACGAGCAAATTGAAAAACTGGTAACGTCGATACATCGGCGTTTGGAAACAGAAACCGCCGACGATACGGTGACAAGTGTCGCCGTCGGTCAGATGGTGTCAGATTCTTTGTTGAATCTGGATCCGATTGCGTTTGTGCGTTTTGTATCTGTGTATCGTAAATTTTCGCGCATTTCGGATTTCAAAAAAATCATAGAACAAATACCCGAGGCGGACGAGGGCGCTGCGGTTTGCCAGTTGCCGAAAACAACTTTGTTCTGACGCAGATAAAAAATCATGAAAAAAATATTCACTTTTTTAATAGCAATATTCTTGCCGTTTGCGGCGGTGGCGTCTGATTTGCCGGATATAGATGTGTTGTCTGATGCCGACGCCAGTTTATATACACAAATATTTATGTTGCAGCGCGAAGAAGAAATCAGCGCAGCCCAGAAATTACAAAAACAATTAAACGACCCACTGCTGATAAACGAAGTTTTATATCAGCGTTTCTTTTCAAAAACTTATCGTACCCGTGGCCGGGAAATCGTCGATTGGATGAATAAATACTATGATATGCCCGGGGCGGAACGCATGGTTAAATTGGCCAAAATAAAGCAGGCCAATGTGCGCAAAGCATACATCCCACGCAGTATCAGTGGGGGCGTGTCAATTGAAACGCCCCAGTCCGAGACATGGACCGAAAAAAAATACACTGGCGATACCAATACCAAAATCAACAAATTCAAACGAGCAATTCGCAGTGGTGCAACCAAAACAGCGCGTTTAATATTGGAAGATTCATCGTTCAAACATAAATTAACCGAATCGGATTATGGACGTTTGGCGGGACGTTTGTCGTTCATATATTATACAAATGGTGAATTTGAATTGGCCAAAAAATGGGGATTTGTGGCGTCTGATGCGAAATCTGAATATGGTTTATGGGCAATGGGGTTGCTGTATTTCAAAGAAGAAAAATTTGATGAAAGTGAAAAATATTTCAGCGCAATATTGGATTTGCCCCAGATAAATAATGCGCGCAAGACCGAGGCTGCTTTTTGGGCGGGCCGGGCGGCCGATTCGAATGGCCGACGCAGTGCTGCAAAAAAATATTGGAAAATTGCGGCTGCACATCCCATGGCTTTTTATGGGGCTTTGTCGTCCGTCATGTTGGGGCGTACACCACGATATGAATTTTTTGAACAAGATTGTACAGATGAAGATGTGGATACTTTGCGTGAGACAAAGTATGGGAAAATTGCGCTGGGGCTGTTGCAGGTCGGACAAAAGGACAGGGCGGAATTGTATTTGAAATATATGATTACGTCCAAAGTAACCGATCGCACTTTGCATGCGATAAATTCAATCGCGACTGCATACGGTTTGCCGCGTGTGTCCATCCAGGCGTCCAGTTTAATCCAAGATCGTGGAATTTTAGAGATAGATGACAATATTATTTATTCTGCACAATATCCTTTGCCGGATTGGGAGCCTATGGGTGGTTGGTCGATTGACCGTGCATTGTTGTTGGCGATTACAAAGCAAGAATCTGGGTTCCGGGCAAATGCTAAATCAGGGGCGGGGGCAAATGGGGTAATGCAGATTATGCCCAGTACCGCCAAACGCGTCGCGCGTGAAAACAAGGTTGATATGTCGGATATAGATATGTTGAATCCTGAACATAATATGTTTTTGGGACAACAATACATCGTCGATTTGTTGGCGCATCCAAATATTAACAATAATATTATAAAAATGTTGGCGGCGTATAATGCAGGAATGGGCAATTTGGTTCAATTTGAAAAGATGTTTCAAACTTATGACCCGTTGTTGTATATCGAAAGTTTTCCTGCGTATGAAACGCGTGCATATATCAAACGCGTGATGGCCAATATGTGGCTGTATCGGGCGCGATTGGATCAGCCACTTACGACTATGCGTGATTTGGCGGATGGAGAATGGCCGCTGTATAACAGTGAAGACGAATATGTCCAACAACAAATTGCCAATCGTATGGCGATTTAGTGTCAAATAATATTTATGAATTATCCAGCTGCCATTCTGTTAATTCTGGAATAATCGCAGATTTTTCTGTGTTATCCAAAATGACAGAGTTTTGAATTTTATCTATCAATTTCAGCATATCTGCATATTTTAACTTGCCAACTTTTCTAATAATTTTATTTGTTGGAATTTTGTATACAGCAGAACAGCACACGAATCTGTCTTGACCTTTTAAAAAATCATAATCTGCGGCAGAAATCATAAAATCATCATACATTGTGCGATGTTGTGTGTTGATAACAAAAAATTTATTTTGGCTTGCTGCGATACATACACAATGTTTCGTGTCCCGATGTTCTATCTGGCCTCCTACGTCCATAATAAAAATATCGGCGATTTCTAACATTACAATACCATATCTTTTGCCAATATCGCCAAATCTTCACGCAGCCAATCTTCTTCTATCATATCTTCAAAAGGGATTGGCGCGCATTCGTTGTCGCCACGTTTGGCATAATTTTTTTCCCATGCGGGTTCTTTATGATTCTTTTTCATAACTGCGCTGAAAGACAGCCCCGCATATTCATTCAAACCATGCTTTAATGCTAAAATATCTGACGCAGATAAATAATCCAATACAGGGTCGCGCTCTGCTATTAATGAATTACCATCTTTATAAAATCCAAGCCCTTGTTTTTTTAATTTAACAGCATCATATAGCCAACTGGGCACAGTTCCGAATTCCATGGCCATATACTTGTCACCTGTAATAGGGCGTCCGTATGTATTCAAATGATATTTTTCCGCATCAAACAATATTTTCCAAATATTATACATATTGGATTCGCCGTTTTTGATAATCCAAATAACGGCTTCTATCGCTTTTTGTGGATTTTTATTAAATACAATTGGCATTTTATCACCAGCAGTTTTTAGAGTTTTATATCCCTTACTCGCCCCCATTATACCATAATCTGTACAAAAAGTCCATTGATTTTACAAAAAATATTTTTTGTCAGAAACTTTTGTATTTATTTTTATACCGTTTTGATTAGAATAACGGCAGAGATACATCATATTATTTAATTTCTTGGGGATGTATATAAATAAAAATACAAGTTGGTGGATTTTATCACTATGAAAACAATGCCCACATTTGATATTGAAAACGGGACTGGATTTGACATGGTCGCCGGTGTGGACGAGGCCGGTCGTGGCCCGCTGTGCGGGCCCGTGGTTGCGGCGGCAGTTATTTTTCCGCGACGCGATATTGACATTCCTGTTGTAATTCGCGATTCCAAGCAAATGACTGCGCATGCGCGCGCGGTGGCGTACGATTGGATAACGCAAAATACAATTTGGGCGGTGGCACAATGCAGCCCGGCCGAGATAGACGAATTAAACATTTTACATGCGTCTTTGTTGGCGATGTCGCGTGCAGTTGAAAAATTAAGTTGCGCACCCCAGTTTTGCTTGATTGACGGGAACAAGTTGCCGCCGAATTTGATTGGCACGGCCGTGGTTCGTGGGGATGCAAAATCATTGTCTATTGCGGCTGCGTCCATTATTGCAAAGCAAACACGTGATAAAATTATGGATGATTTGGCGGCGATGTATCCGATGTATGCGTGGAATAAAAATGCGGGATATCCGACGGCTGAACATTTGCGCGCAATTGAAAAATATGGTATAAACGAGCATTATCGTAAAAGTTACAAACCAGTCAAGGAAAGGATAAATAAAGATGAATTTACGCACGATTGAAAATCTGGATGTACGCGGGAAATATGTTTTACTGCGTGATGATTTTAATGTTCAAATTGTGGATGGGCATATTACAGACGTGTTCAGAATTGAACAAAGTATGCCGACGATTAACGCACTGCGGGCGGGTGGGGCACGTATTGCGATTTGTGCGCATCTGGGGCGGCCAAAAGGTGCGCGTAATATGGAATACAGCCTGGCACCGATTGCAGAATATATGAAAATTCCACTGGTTGCAGATTGTTTGGACAAAGATTTTATGAAAAACATGCGTGATGGTGATGTGGTTTTGTTGGAAAATGTGCGCTTTTATCCGGGTGAAGAAAAAAACGACCCCGATTTTTCGCGCAGTTTGGCCGATGGATTTGATGTTTTTGTAAATGATGCGTTTGCGGTTTCGCATCGCGCGCATGCCAGTACCGTTGGTGTTGCCAAAATTTTGCCGTCCTATGCGGGGTTGTTGTTGGCGTCTGAAATTGAAAATTTAACCAACGTCATGGAAAATCCCGCGCGTCCTTTGTTGGCAATTGTCGGCGGCAGCAAAGTTTCCACAAAAATCGGTGTGCTGCGCGCGTTGGCGAAATTGGCAGATACGCTGATTATTGGGGGCGCGTTGGGGACTACGTTTAATTATGCGACTGGTGGGCGCGTTGGAAATTCGTTGTACGAGCCCGACCAAAAGCAAAATGCGCTGGATATTTTGGAATATGCCAAGCAAAATAATTGCAGGGTGTTGTTGCCGCTGGACAAAGGCGTGGCCAAAGAATTTACAGCCGCCGCCGCGCGTACAAACAAAGATTTTACCGAGATTATGGACGACGATGTGATTATTGACGCAGGCGTTGCGACGACTGAACGGGATGTGTCCGAAATTCGTGATGCTGCGACCGTTATATGGAATGGAACGGTTGGAATGGCTGAATGGCAACCGACTTGGTCATACGGTTCGTTTGCAATTGCGCAGGCAATCGCCGAACAAACGCGTGCCGGTAAATTGGTAAGTGTTGTTGGTGGTGGCGATACAGTTGCCGCTTTGCAGGCATGTGGTGTCAAAGACGATATTACGTATGTTTCCACCGGTGGCGGCGCATTTTTGGAATTTATCGAGGGACTTGATTTGCCGGGTATTGCCGTTTTACGCGGGTAACTGGGCGGGTTGTATTTTTTGTGGCGCGCGCTATATATATCATAAATTCGCGAATCGGGTTTTTGTGTGATATAGTTTTATGTGTAAAAAAAGTAAGGATTTATAAAGATGGCTTTGATACCTGTTGTAATCGAAGAATCGCCCCGTGGGGAACGTTCTTTTGATATTTTTTCGCGTCTGTTGCGCGATCGAATTGTTATGATTAACGGGCAAATTGAACCAAATATGGCAAATACGGTTGTGGCCCAGTTATTGTTTTTGGAATCTGAAAATCCAAATGCCCAGATTTCTTTATATATAAATTCGCCGGGTGGTGATGTGTCCGCAGGATGGGCAATTATGGATACTATGCAGTATATTAAATCGCCTGTTTCAACCATTGGTATGGGATTGGTGGCGTCGATGGGTTCGGTTCTGTTGGCGGCCGGTGAAAAGGGAAAACGTTTCGTTTTGCCAAATACTCAAATCATGATACATCAACCGTTGGCTGGGGCAGAAGGTCAAATTACTGATATGGAAATTCGTATGGCTCAATATCAGAAAAATAAGAAAACCTTGATTAAACAAATGTCTGAATTTACAGGGCGTAAAGAAAAAGAATTGTTCGACGCGATGGAACGCGACAATTGGATGAGTCCGGATGAAGCCAAAGATTTTGGACTTATTGACGGTGTGTTAAAACGTAAATAATTTTTTCGTATTTGGGGGATTGGGAATATGAGTGACGATAAAATTAAATCGGGTGAAACAGACAGCGCAACTGAAAATACACCACCGCAGTTTTGCAGTTTCTGTGGCAAGGCTGTGTATGAAGTGAAAAAATTGGTCAGTGGTCGCAATGTGTGTATTTGCGACGAATGTATTAACCTGTGCAATGACATTATGGCCGATGATATGCGTAATGAAGTCGGGCATGATATGAATAAATTGCCAACACCGCGCCAGATTTATAATTTCTTGAACGAATATATCGTGGGTCAGGATAACGCCAAACGCACATTGTCGGTTGCTGTATATAATCATTACAAGCGTCACAGTGTGGCTCAAAATACCAAGGTCGAAATTCAAAAATCAAACGTGTTGCTGATTGGACCGACAGGTACGGGCAAGACTTTGTTTGCGCAAACGTTGGCACGGATTTTGGATGTGCCGTTCGCAATCGCAGACGCCACCACTTTGACCGAGGCTGGATATGTCGGCGACGATGTGGAAAGCGTTTTGACGCGGTTGTTGCAAAATGCAAATTTTGATGTTGAACGTGCGGGGCGCGGTATTATCTATATCGACGAAATCGATAAAATTGCGCGCAAGTCTGAAAACCCGTCGCTGACGCGTGATGTGTCCGGCGAAGGGGTGCAACAGGCTTTGTTGAAACTGGTCGAGGGCACAGTTGCAAATGTGCCGGCCGGCGGGGCAGGGCGCAAGCACCCGGGCGAGGCCACTGTGCAACTGGATACGTCCAAGATTTTGTTTATATGCGGTGGGGCGTTCGATGGGTTAAATAAAATCATTGGCGCACGTACCAATGAACGCGCCGGCATCGGATTCGGTGCACATGTAGAATCCAAGAAAGAACGGGATGCGAAAAATCACCTGGACGATGTGCAGCCCGAAGATTTGGTGAAGTTCGGTATTATTCCTGAATTGGTTGGGCGTTTGCCGATTGTGACGACTTTGCAGGATTTGGACGAAGATGCGTTGGTGAAAATTTTGACTGAACCGAAAAATGCAATTGTTAAGCAATATGCGGCTATGTTGGAAATGGACGGCGTGAAATTGACAATAACCGATGATGGGTTGCGGGCGATTGCAAAACGTGCGGTCGAACGTAAAACTGGCGCGCGCGGATTGCGCAGTATTTTGGAAAAAATATTATTGGAACCTATGTTCGAAGCGCCCGAGAAAGAAGATTTGGCCGAAATCGTAATTGACAAAGATGTTGTCGCCGGTAAAAAGCCACCTGTGGAAATACTGCGCGACGCGAAAAAGGTTGCGTAAAAACGGGGCGGATGCCCCGTTTTTGTTACTCGTGCCACCCTTTGCCAAGGCTTCGGGTGACAATTCCCCACCCCCCGTCGCGCGGGACGCGGGGCGGTGGGTATTCATACGACCGATGCGACGAATTATTGTAATTCTTTCCACTCTTGGGCGGTGGCATTAGACCACCCCGGCACTTCGTGCCACCCCTCCGCAGAGAGGGGAACTTAGACCGCAACAAGACGAGAGATAGCAGCCATATTCTGCCATAGAGGGGAACTTTATTCCGCGACGGGATGGGAGTAGCCCCATCCGTCGTAAAGGGGAACCCGGACTGCGGCGGGAACGCACCAAGTTCCCCTCCATTGGAGGGGTGGGCGAAGCCCGGGGTGGTTAGAGAGTACGGAATTATCCACTTAGTCCCCTTTGTCATTCCCGCGCCCGGGGTTCCCGCAAATACGAATATGTTTGTGGGGTGGATAAGGCGGGAATAGGGCTTGGGTTGTTAATAATTATTTAATTTTGGGAATAATTCAGCGTTATATTTTTTATTCACCCGCAATCCGCGATATGAATTTAATAGACCCTATTCCCGCCTGCGCGGGAATGACAAGAGTGGTGCGGGCTTGAGCACTTAGTCCCCTTTGTCATCGCGAGGGAGTGAAACGACCGTGGCGATCCAGTAAATAAAAAAGCACTGCGGGCGAATGCCCGCAGACATATTGCACTGGATTGCCACAGTCGTACGACAACGTTTTCAACGTTGATCGTACTCCTTCGCAATGACAGCGGTGGGGGTACTTGTTACTCGTAACTCTTGATAAACCACCCTTCGCCAGGGCTTCGGGCGATAAGCCCCCCCGTCGCACTAAGTGCGACACCCCCCGCCCCAGAATCCACCCACGCAACCTTTGTTTGCGTGGGGCCCGATACTGGTCGGACTCTTCTCGTCCGACACAGGACCAAAAATAAAACCACCAAAATGGTGGTTTATATTTCTGGTGGCCCTGGTCGGACTCGAACCGACACTCCTTGCAGAACTTGATTTTGAGTCAAGCGCGTCTACCAATTCCGCCACGGGGCCAAAAGGCAACGCAACAAATTATTTTGTCGCCGCTTTGCGGGATTCAACCTTTTTCACCAAACGGGCACTGCGATTCGCTTTGTGTGCCGGTTTCTTTGCCGGTTTTTCAGGTTTTCCGATTTTTTTGTTAATAGCCTTTTTAATCGCCGCCATTTCCGGTGTTAAACGGGACGGTGATTTTGACATTACGTACGCATCCAGACCGCCGTGTTTGGTCAATGTACGCAGACCGGCCGTCGAAATACGCAGCGAAAAATCACGATTCAAAATATCGCTGTGAAATTTTAATTTTTGCAAATTCGGTAAAAATGTACGCTTTGTATGACGTTCGGAATGCGATACGTTCATACCAACCTGTGTTTTCTTACCTGTTACTTTACATACGCGTGGCATATTATAATCCTTTGATAACTGGGGCATAATTTATACCACAATTCCCAAAAAGTCAAGAATTGTTTTGTTTTTTATTATGCCGCAGCAGTTCGCGCATTATATCACAGTTTTTTTCAAATTGCAATATGGGATAAAAAATCAATGTTTTGATTCCTGTGTCTTGAAAATGGGCAAAATGCTACTATATATAGTGAAAAATAAAGGAGATTTTGAAACATGAATCCAGAAGAAATGCAAGAAACCCCAGATCAGGCGATTGCAAAATATACGACTGATTTTACCAAATTGGCGGCGGATGGCAAACTGGACCCGGTTATCGGGCGCGATGAAGAAATTCGTCGTACCATCCAGGTTTTATCCCGTCGTACAAAAAATAATCCTGTGCTGATTGGAAATCCGGGTGTTGGTAAAACCGCAATAGTCGAGGGACTGGCCGAACGAATCGTTTCGCGCGATGTGCCTGAAAATTTATTGAATAAAAAATTGCTGTCGTTGGATATGGGGGCGTTGATGGCGGGCGCGATGTTTCGCGGTCAATTCGAAGGCCGTTTCAAGGCGATATTAAAGGCTGTCAAAGATTCCGATGGGCAAATCATTTTGTTCATAGACGAACTGCATACGTTGGTTGGCGCCGGCAAAGGTGAAGGCAGCATGGATGCGGGAAATTTAATAAAGCCAATGTTGGCGCGTGGCGAATTGCACTGTTTGGGTGCAACCACGTTGGACGAATATCGGCAATATATTGAAAAAGATCCTGCGTTGGCGCGCAGGTTCCAGCCTGTTTATGTTGATGAGCCGACCGTTGATGATACGATTTCAATTCTGCGTGGGTTAAAGGAAAAGTACGAAGGTCATCATGGTGTGCGTATTTCTGATGCGGCATTGGTGTCCGCCGTGCGGTTATCGAATCGGTATATCACAGACAGGTTTTTGCCCGATAAAGCAATCGATTTGATTGACGAGGCCGCCGCCCGCGTGCGTATCGAGGTTGCGTCAAAGCCTGAAAAATTGGACGAAGTCGATCGGCATTTGATGCAATTGAAAATCGAGCAGCAGGCGTTGAAAAAAGAAAAAGACGAAGATTCAAAAAAACGGCTGAAAGAATTGGAATCTGTTATCAAGGAAACCGAGGCAGAATCGGCCAAATTGACCGCTGATTGGCGCGCCGAGCAAGAAAAAATGCGCGGGCTGTCCGATGCGATGGCCGCGTTGGATGCCGCCAAGGCCGAAGTTGCCAGTGCAATGCGCAATGGCGATTATGAAAAAGCGTCTGCGTTGCAATATGGCAAGATTCCAGAATTGGAACAAAAAATACAGCAAATGAACGCGGATGCGCGCGAATATAAAACTGTGTTGCCGGAACATATTGCCGCCGTGGTCAGTAAATGGACTGGTGTGCCGGCCGATAAGTTAAGCATGGAAGAGCAGTCAAAACTGTTAAACATCGAAGACGAATTGCGCAAACGTGTCGTTGGCCAGGATCATGCGTTATCCGTTGTGGCGCGTGCGATTCGTCGCAGTCGGGCGGGGCTGTCCGATCCGCATCGTCCGTCGGGCAGTTTTATGTTCTTGGGGCCGACGGGTGTTGGCAAGACCGAGGTTGCCAAAGCGTTGGCTGAATATTTGTTCAATGATGAAACGGCCATGACGCGCATAGATATGAGTGAGTATATGGAACCGCATTCTGTGTCGCGCTTAATCGGCAGTCCCCCGGGATACGTTGGTTACGAGCAGGGCGGTGTTTTGACCGAAAGCGTGCGCCGTCGCCCGTATCAGGTTTTGTTGTTCGACGAAATCGAAAAAGCAAATCCAGATGTGTTTAATGTGTTTTTGCAAATACTGGACGATGGGCGTTTGACCGATGGCCAGGGGCACGTTGTGAATTTCACGAATACCATTATTATAATGACCAGTAATTTGCCTGATATGGATGCTGTGAAAAAACAATTCCGTCCCGAGTTTATAAATCGTATTGACGAAATTGTATTCTTTAATCCGTTGGGCAAAGACGTTATGGCGGGTATCGTTAAAATCCAGTTGCGCAATCTGGAAAATCGTTTGGCGGAACGTCGGATAAGTTTGAATGTGTCGGACAAGGCGATTAAGTGGTTGGGCGATAATGGATACGATCCTGTGTTTGGCGCGCGGCCATTGAAAAGACTGATTACGTCCGCGGTCGAAGACAAAATCGCAGATTTGATTTTGTCTGGTACAGTGGGCGAGGGCAGTACGGTTTTTGTCGATGTCCAGGGCAAAGATTTAATTGTCAAATAAAAACGGGGCATTGCCCCGTTTTTTATTTCTGATTATCCATTACAAATCGACGCATTTGTGCAATTTTTTTCATGCGTTCTGTTTCCAGATATACTTTGGCATTATTGCTTAATTCCAATATTGCCGTGCCGTCCGATGTATTTGTTATTCCGTTGGCATAAATATTGTACTGGGAATGCTTTTGTTTGTATTCAGGAATGCGCGAACGTAAATTTGTGTCATACACCATCCATGTCGGAATTTCTGGATATTTTGGATTATTCACAATTGTTCCGTGTATTGCCAAAATCGTGTTACTGCACAGCAATTTGATTTGTGTATCAACGTGATTGCCAATAAATTTTACACCGTTGATGTAAATATCATTGTAAGTGCCATCCAGTGTGGTTTTTATTGGCTTTATGGTTACGGTTATGTTTTGATATTGTATGGCGTTGGCGTTTTTGCGCACAATTTCCGGGGTGGTAACTGGCTCGTTATGCAAAATATGATGCAATAAATTGTTTTGGCGCGCTATGTTATCGGGTGTTGCGACTTGCATCAAATTGCATCGAAATTCATTGCCAGATTTGTTTATAATAACAGTATTGCTTGGTGTGGTGCGTGCCTTGATTTGGGGCGTGTTCATTGGCATAGAATACACTTGTTCGGTTATGTCGCCGTCTGAAATAGCGGTAAATTTACGTGACGAAGCGCGCGACATATATATCTTGTGCAAATGTGGTTCGTATCCAACGGATGTCAGACCCGATTTTGAAAATGGCACAACGGTATGGTTGGTTATGTCAATCACATACAGGTTGAATATGTTGTCGTCTTTTTTCTTGCGTACGATGGCGAAGTTTGTTTTGCTGTCGAACAAACATAAATCGTATGGTGCGACCGCACCGGTCAGTATTGGAAAACCACTGTTTTGATTGGCGGTGTACAAGTTAAACGTTCCGTTTTCTGTTGCTTTGCAGTACATTGGCAAATGAACAACAGTTGGTTTTTCGCAATGTGGTGCGGTGGTCTGGGGGCTTTTTTTATGCGACACGCGACGGAATGAATGTGTCGCAGAATCGTAATTTGAAAAGCGTCGTGCCAATTCAGCATCCAATGCGGACGGGATTTCTGTGCCGGATGATTTATAACGTACCAGTATTGTACGCAGCGATGTATCGCGCATTTGGGCGAATCGTTCGGCGCGCTGTTTTGTTTCTGGGTGCGCAATGCGACCACGTTTGAATGTTCGTGTTGTGGGATTATAACTGGGGAAACGACGTGCCAATTCGGTGCTTAATTCATCATCTATTGGGGCGCCTGATTTTTTTGTTCGCCAATAAATTTGACGCAGACGGAAATCAGACAATTTAGACAAAGGTGTATTGCCAAATGTTTCTGTTTCGCGGTTGTATCCTGGGAAACGTTTAACCAATTCATCATTTAACGCATCGCTGATTTTGATGCCCATTTTTTTGCGACGTATCTGTGCGTGACGCAGACTTTCGTTTGATGATTTCGACCAATCTGGTTCGGTTGTTTTTCTTTTGGCGTGTGCCGATTCGCTGTCGCGTTGTGTTAATGCGTTGTGTGGCAGTTTGTTTAACGCACTTATTACAAAATTCATTGTTACTTTTTTTGTGATTGCGTCGGACAAGTTCGCAGCCGTGCGCTGGAAATCACGAAAAGCCGCCGCCACAGTTTCGTCGCTTAAAATTTTTTCAGCCAATTGTTCCAGAAACTGTTCCGGTACAGAATTTGTTTTTTTGGACATATCTTTATCCTTGTATTGTAATTATTGTGAATACACGTTAATACAAAATACGTATTTTGTCAAGTTTTGTAATGGTATTTTTTATGGGGCGTTTTGCCCCATAATCAGATTTTGTCGTGTTATTTTTGTTTTTTTTCTTTGAATTGGATATCGCGCAGTTTTTTATATTCGCCGTCCAATGCGACCAATTCCGCATCGGTTCCGCGTTCTATGATTTGACCGTCTTTGACCACGCATATAATGTCTGCGTCCAAAATGGTTGATAATCTGTGCGCGATTACGAATGTTGTGCGTCCGCGCATCAGTTTATTCAGCGCAGATTGAATCAGTTTTTCGCTTTGCGTGTCCAGTGCGGATGTGGCCTCGTCCAATAACAGGATGGGTGCGTCTTTTAATATCGCACGTGCGATGGCGATACGCTGTTTTTGACCGCCGGACAGCAATGCGCCGCCTTCGCCGACTTTGGATTTATATTTGCGCGGGAATGACATAATAAAATCGTGTGCGTTTGCGGCGCGCGCGGCGGCCTGGATTTGTTCGGTCGTGGCGTCGGGGCATCCGTATTTGATGTTGTCCTCGATTGTGCCGTTGAATAAAAACACGTCTTGGGAAACATCGGCAATATTTTTGCGCAGAGAATGCAGCGTGAATTTTTTAATGTCTTTGTTGTTGATTTCGATTTTTCCGTGTTGCGGTTCGTAAAAACGTTCAATCAAATTGAACATAGTCGTTTTTCCGCCACCCGATGGTCCAACCAGTGCGCATACTTTTCCGGCCGGCACGTTCAAATCTATGTTGCGTAATATCGGTTCGCCCGGGATGTATTCAAAAGACACATTGTCGAACTTAATCGACATCGGGCCCGATTTTAATTCAGTCGCGCCCGGTGCATCCATAATATCCGGTTTGCTGTCCAAGAAGTTGAACAAAACCTCGGCTGCAAGCAAGCCGTGTTGCACAGTATTGCCCGTGCCGGTTATCGCCTTGGCCGGTTTATAAGCCGCGGTTAATGCCAACAAGAACGCCGTGAAATCACCGGTTGTAATCGCGCCCGTTACTATGAAATGACCGCCGATAATCAACGCCATACATAACCCAATCGAAATCATCAGTTCCAATAATGGCGATTGCAGGGCGAATGCCTGGGTGCTTTTGTACGAATTAACCATAGATGAATTCAATACGCGTGTGAATTTTTCTGTTTCAGAATCTTCGTTGGCAAATGCCTGGATGGTTTTAATCCCATGCAGTGTTTGATTCAAGTGTTGCGATACATTATTCGCAATTCCAAACGATTCGCGTGATAATCTGCGACGTTTGCGCATAATCAACACCATCGGAATCATAATCGCCGGCACCAAGAATATCAAAACCGCGCACATTTGCGGCGCATAGTACACCATTAACCCCAACGTCATTGCCAGTGTGGCAATTTGTTGAACAGTGCTGATTAACGTGCCCGTCACCAGGTTTAATACTGCGCCCGCCTGGACCGAAAAATAATTCAGATGTTTGCCAATCCCATCGCCATAGAATTTCGCGATGTTCATTTTAACCATGTGGTTATAGATTTTAATTTGTAAATCTGCGCTGGCGTTCAGACCGGCCTTGGCCATAATCAGTGATTTGGCATAGTTAAATATTCCTTTGAATCCAAACGCCGCGATAATTTGCAGACCGAAAAAGTAAATATGCGTCATACTTTTTTGAATGAACGCGTTATCAACGACCTGCTGGACCAGGGTGATTGTATAGGCCTCGGCCCCGGCGGCGCAAATGGTTGTAATTACGCCGAACAGCAACCATTTCCACTGTGGTTTGCCGATTTCGCGCCATACGCGATTGTACAAAGACCATTTGATACGGGCGTTGTCTTTATCGCCGTGAATCAGTTTTTTTATACTTTTCTTTAATTTTTTCCACATAATACAATGATTATAAGTGACAGAATAAAATCTGTCCAGTGAAAGATTGAAAGTACGATTTTTTATTTGACAATATGGTTAAAAGTGTATAAAATCACAGGGCTTCAAAGAGTTTTGGGGTTGTAGCTCAGTTGGTAGAGCATCTGCTTTGCAAGCAGAGGGTCGTCAGTTCGAGTCTGATCAGCTCCACCAAAAATAAATGCGTAAAAGGGGGTGAATATACGATGGTGAAAGTTCTGGTTCGCGACAATAATGTCGAGCAGGCACTGCGCGTTGCAAAACGTAAATCGCAGAAAGAAGGTCTGTATCGCGAAATGAAAGAACGTCAGCGTTATGAGAAGCCTACTACTAAACGCAAACGTTTACGCGAAGAAGCCGTACGTAACGAAAAGAAACGTCAATCAAAACAGCGTATGGTTTTCGGATTTTAAGAAATCGCGCCGCCCAATCGGGCGGTTTTTTTATTGGTTGCTTGTTGCCGTTTTGACTGTTTTTTTATATTGTGGGGCAGGGTGTCTTGCGCCCAATGGGGTGCTTGGCTACACGCTCCCCAGTTTCAGGCAATATACCCATAACACGGACGCACCAATGCCCACCGCCACACACCAGGCCCCGCGCAAACAAAGTTTGCGTGGGTGGATTCAGGGGCGGGGGGTGTCATCGCGTGCGATGACGGGGGTGGGTTACTGGTTACCCGTGACTTGTGTTTCATTCTTCGCCGAGGCTCCGGGTGATAAACCACCCTTCGCCGAGGCTTCGGGTGATAAACCACCCCGCCGCTTCGCGGCACCCCTCCGCAGAGGGGAACTTAGACCGCGACGGGATGGGAGTAGCACCCCATCCGTTGTAAAGGGGAACTGTTTCGCGATGGGAACGCACCAAGTTCCCCTCCATTGGAGGGGTGGGCGAAGCCCGGGGTGGTTAGAGAGTGCAGGATTAGGTACTTAATCCCTTGTCATTCCCGCGCCCAGGGTCCCCGCAAATACGAATGTATTTGTGGGGTGGTTAAGGCGGGAATAGGGCTTGGGTTGTTAATAATTATTTAATTTTGGGAATAATTCAGCGTTATATTTTTTATTCACCCGCAATCCGCGATATGAATTTAATAGACCCTATTCCCGCCTGCGCGGGAATGACAAGAGTGGTGCGGGCTTGAGCACTTAGTCCCCTTTGTCATCGCGAGGGAGTGAAACGACCGTGGCGATCCAGTAAATAAAAAAGCACTGCGGGCGAATGCCCGCAGACATATTATAACTGGATTGCCACAGTCGTACGACAACGTTTTCAACGTTGTTCGTACTCCTTCGCAATGACAAGGAAGGTACTCGTGACTCGTGCCACCCTTTGCCGAAGTTTCGGGTGATAAACCACCCCGGCACTTCGTGCCACCCCTCCGCAGAGGGGAACTTTGTTCCGCGATGGGATGAGAGTCAGCAGCCCCATCCGTTGTAAAGGGGAAACAGAGTGCTTTCACGTTGCGGTCTGAGTTCCACGGAGTGGCGGGGGAGATTGTTTTGGGGACAATACAGTTCTTTACACGTTGTGGGGGATAAATTGCGGCAATTGTTCCAACGCGTCATTAACCAGTTTCATTTCGGCATCTGAAAACCTGCCCAGTACCCAATCTGCGGGATTTATCTGCAATTCGAAATCACGCGGATGTCCGATACCGATTCGAATACGACGATAATCGTTGCCAATTGCCGCATCAATCGATTTTATTCCATTGTGACCCGCGCTGCTGCCGCCAACTTTGACCCGAACAGTCCCAGGTTTCAAATCCATATCGTCATGAATTACCGTTATATTTTCATTCGGGATTTTATAAAATCGCGCAATTGCACCAACAGACGCGCCACTGTTATTCATGAACGTTTGTGGCATGGCGAATATTACCCGCAGTCCACCAATGTCCGCCGTTGTGATACGCGCGTTATGCGCGCTGCGCCATGTGGAATCGGACGGCGCCAATTTCTGAATCGCCATAAAACCGATGTTATGCCGCGTGTGATTATATCCCGCCCCAGGATTTCCCAATCCAACGATTAAAATCGGTTTATTTTCTTGCATATATATCTCTTTTTTTTATTATTATTGTTATCATATCACACAAAGGAGAAAAATATGAAATTAAAATATATGGGCATTTTAACAGCAGCCCTGATGACAGTTTCCGGCGCCGCCAATGCAGAATCTTTGTTTGATGTATACGTTGGCGCAACCATTGGTGTTGGCGGGGCGACAATGTATGCAAATGATTCCGAGCTTTCTCGTTCGGCTCAATCTGCCGGCGCTGTTTTGGGTTTGGATATACCTGTGTTTCGGTTTGAATTGGAATACGATTATATGCAAACCAAAGAAACCAGAATGCACATCGGAATGATAAATGCGTATGCCAAGTTACCTTTGCCGGCGGTAAAGCCATATTTAGGCGTTGGTATTGGTAATATTTTTGATGGCAAAGAACAAAACACTGGTTTTGAAATGGAGTCTGCCGCCGCGTATCAGGCTATGTTGGGCGTAACATTTGATATACCTGTGTTGCCGATTGACATTGACGTCGAAGGTCGCGCACTGTATGCGCCAGACGTTTATGATATCGCGGGCGAAAAACCAGATTATTTACAATACGAAGCACGCTTGAAACTGCGTTACGTATTTTAACGTGCAAGACGGGGTAAATATGCTGACACTGATTGATGGAAATTCCATACTGTTCCGCGCATATTACGGTGTGCACAGCCGTTTGACGCGATCTGATGGTACGCCGACAGGGGCGGTGTATGGGTTTTTCAACATGGTGTTACCGCTGTTGGCGGACGCCAAACCGAATGACGCGTTCGTTTGTATATTTGACGCATCGCGTCAATCTTTCCGCCAGGATATTTACCCTGCATACAAGGCCAATCGTACTGAAACGCCGGCAGATTTAATTACTCAATCACATTTGGTGCGGGCGGGTGTTGCGGCAATGGGGATGCCTGTGTTGTGCATTCCCGGGGTCGAGGCCGACGATGTCATCGCAACACTGGCACGCGAAAACTGTAACGGCCACGACGCCACGCGCATTATTACCAGTGATAAAGATTTAATGCAATTGGTGTCTGATTGCGTGTTTTTGTATGATGGTATGAAACAGCGTGAAATTCGTGCACCACAAGTCGTCGAAAAATTCGGTGTTAATCCAGACCGCGTTATCGACGTACAAAGTTTAATGGGCGATTCGTCTGATAATGTGCCCGGCGTGCCGGGAATTGGCCCCAAAAAAGCGGCCGAGTTAATAAATGAATTCGGATCGTTGGATGGGTTATATGCGCGTCTGGACGATGTTAAAAATGAAAGAATACGCAACTTGTTGCGGGAAAATCGTAATGGCGCATACATATCCAAGCAATTGGTGACATTGAAAAACGATGTGGATTTATCAGGATTAAAAATCGCGCCGTTTGTGTTTAATACACCGAACGCAATCGGTTTTGTGCGCGAAAAATTGGAAAGTAATTCTTTGGTTGCAAAAATCGAAAAATTATTCCCAATGGATAAGTTTGACGCCACCGCACTCGCCACACCGTTCAAGTACGCAGGTTCTGTCTGTAATATCCCCGGTAACGAATACGCCACTGCATCCGCCCCAGACAAAAAATTGACGTATGAAACTATCACGACAGTGGACGGTTTGGACAGATTTTTATCAACTGTTACAGACACGATTGCGATTGACACAGAAACAACGGGCTTGGATTATTTGACCGCGCGCGTTGTGGGGATTTCACTGGCGACAAATGATACGCATGGCGTATATATTCCGATTCGCCATCGTGCAAGTTCATCTGATTTATTTGCCGATAACACAATCGCACCGAATCAGTTGGATATAAATAAAGTTCGTGAAAAACTGTGGCCGATATTTACCGATAAGAATGTTACCAAAGTCGGACACAACCTGAAATACGACCTGCACATTCTGGAGAACGAAGGTTGGCCGACGCGGGAAATTACGCCGATTGACGATACTATGTTAATATCGTACGCGCTGCACGGGACTTTGCATGGGCACGGATTGGACGAGTTGGCACAAAAATATCTGGCGCATACGAATATACCGTTCGCGTCATTATTTCCGCCAAAGACACGCGACACAGACATGCACTTTGATACACTGGACGTATCAGTGGCAACGCCGTATGCGGCCGAAGACGCGACCGTATGTTTTGCATTGTATAAACTGATGCGACCACAATTGGACAAGAATGAAAAACTGCGCGAGTTATACGACACTTGTGATTTGCCACTGATGCCGATTTTAATGCGTATGGAACGTGCGGGCGTGTTGGTGAATAAGTCAGGTCTGCTGCAATTATCAAATGTTTTTCACGGGCAATTAACAAACCTGGAATCCCAGATTTGGCAAATGGCTGGGCACGAATTTAATATCGCAAGTCCCAAACAATTGGCCACGATTTTGTTTGATGAATTGCATTTGCCTGAAAATAAAAAGCGTTCAACCGATGCAGAAACTTTGAACGATTTAATCGACACCCATCCGATAATTGACAAGATATTAAATTGGCGTTCAATTGCGAAACTGGCGGGCACGTATGCCGACGCATTGCCGCGACAAATTGCGTCCGATGGGCGGATTCATACAACTTATTTACAAACCAGTACGAATACAGGTCGTCTGTCCAGTCGTGATCCAAACCTGCAAAATATTCCGATTAAGACTGAATTGGGCGAAGAAATCCGAAAATGTTTTGTTGCGCCACCGGGGCGGATGCTGATTTCGGTTGATTATTCGCAAATTCAACTGCGGTTATTGGCTGATGTTGCAAATGTGCATACTTTCAAGGAAACTTTTAATGCAGGTCGTGATATTCACGAACAAACCGCGCGTCAGATATTCGGAATTGCGGCGGACGCGCCTGTGCCGCGTGATTTACGCCGTGCGGCCAAGACTGTTAATTTTTCGATAATTTATGGCATATCATCATTTGGATTGGCGGGGCAATTGGGCGTATCACGGGGCGAAGCACAAAAGATTATCGATTCATACATGGCCGGATTACCCGAAATTCGCGAGTATATTGAATATATAAAAAACTTTGCGACATCCCACGCATGCGTATACACTCCATGGGGACGGCGGATTGAATTACCCGGCGTTAAAAGTGCACGTACACGCGCTTATGCGATGCGTGCCGCGATAAATGCCCCAATCCAGGGATTTGAAGCCGACCTGATGCGCCGTGCAATGGTAAATATCGACCGCGATATAATGCAGCCGAACGCTGGCAAAATCCGCATGATTATGCAGGTTCATGATGAAATTATATTTGAATGCGATGAAAATCTGGCGGATACGTTTGCGAAACGAATCGAAAGCGCGATGGAAAATGTCGCCAAATTATCGGTTCCATTGGCGGCAGATTACGTAATTGGTAAATTCTGGGGTAAATAAATCCCCCCGTACTGATGACAACAGCATTCTGAACACATAATCATCCAACCAACCATTTAATGGACAACTCATGCCCATCCCGTCGCGGTCTAGGTTCCCCTCTGCGGAGGGGTGCCGCGAAGCGGCGGGGTGGTTTATCACCCGAAGCCTCTGCGAAGGGTGGTTTATCACGAGTTACGAGTACCTTCCTTGTCATTGCGAAGGAGTACGATCAACGTTGAAAACGTTGTCGTACGACTGTGGCAAGCCAGTCATAATATGTCTGCGGGCAAACGCCCGCAGTGCTTTTTTATTTACTGGATCGCTACGCTCCGCTCGCGATGACAAAGGGGACTAAGTGGCTAATCCCATACTCTCTAACCACCCCGGCGGCAAGCCGCCACCCCTCCAATGGAGGGGAACTTGGTACGTTCCCATCGCGGGGTAAGTTATCCTTTACGACGGATGGGGGTGCTGACTCTCATACCGTTGCGGTCTAAGTTCCCCTCTGCGGAGGGGTGGCACGATACCGGGCCCCACGAAAATGCAATTTTCGTGGGTGGTTGGGCCGGGGTGGTTTATCACCCGAAGCCTCGGCGAAGGGTGGTTTATTGCAACTTAAAAATTCCAAAAAAATCCCCGTTAAACACCCCAGGCTAAAACATGCCAAAAAACGCCGAAAAAAAACCACCGTTTATTTTCGGCATAAATGGGGAGAATAAACATGGTAAATCTGCACAATTTACACAAAATTAAAATACCAACTATACAGGTTAGATTATTGGCTGTTATGCTGATTGGTGTGCTGTTCACATCCGTTGCCTTTGCGGCAGGTATACGGGATTATGGTCAAGATCCAGACAGACAATGTCGGGAACCCTCTTTTGGAAGTGGTAACGGCCCTGATCCAACAGATTGGTCAACCGTCCCACCAGGTGGATTTGGTCCCGCCAGTACGTTGGACAGTGACGATACCATTCCAAATTGCAAAACAATGGAACGAATTGCTTACACTTCTGATCCAACGGGTCCCGGAACCATATCTTATGGCAGCCACTGGCGATACTCATGTGCTGAATGTAATTCTGGATATCATAAACGCTCTCACAGTATGCCATCAACAACGGTGGTTGATTGTGTGGTAACCTGGGAAGAATGTGTAAAGGACACCCCGTGTGATGGTCTGGTGTGCGAGGGTAAAACATACTGGACCAATGTTAGCGGTAAAAATTATCAAACACGTTGTAACACCGGCACCAACAGATGTGAATATCAATGTAAATCCAATTATTATAATGCAGGTGGTGTGATGGTGAGTGGCGGTGCCCCAAATTGCAAGGCATGCCCCGCACATGCGGAATGTCGTATACCAAATAATCCGCCATGCTGTGACGGTGGGTATTATTTAATTGATCACAACTATAAAGAAGCTACTGGTGGTGTGATACTTGCAGGTGCCAAGGATTACGAATGTTTGCGTTGTCCATCGATTGGTGGTGTATATGGAGAAACCCCGGCGAGATGTCCTACGTTCCCCCCAACACCATCGTTTATAACCTGGTGTTATATACCGTCAAACATAAATATAACAGTTACCGAGGGTACATTTCAATTCACCAAAAATTGCCCTTATACCGAAGATGAATAGTAAAAATCGGGGCATTTGCCCCGATTTTTTATGCAACCTTTTTCGCGTCGCGCAGTATTTCCACAGGCGAATATCAGTTCACAAGCAACTGTTATTATACAACGGGCGCCCAGGCAGTACCAACAAACTGAAAAATCTGAACATAACAAAAACAATCCACAAATCTGGGGATTGTTTTTATCGTGACCAAAAGTTATCAGTTTGCCGGGTAAATCGGGATTACGGTTGATGTTGTTTTGTAATAACAATCCGATGTAACCTGATATTTTCCTGTGTCATCCGATAAAAATTTGCCTGCGGGAATATAACATTCTGTAACTTTTTTAACTGCATTTGAATCTGTTATGCCGTAACCTGTATTTATTAACCAGTGTGCCCCCTGGCTTCCAATCACCTGGGTCAAATACTCATATTCAGGACATCGTGTACAAGCTGCGATATATAACGTGCCAATTCCCTGCATTTGCTTAGGGTATCTTTCTGGATAATATCCTTTTTTACCTGTTACCGTATATGTACCATCACAATTGCAATTATCTGGACACACCTGGCAATTTAAGCTGCTGCTATCTGTATCGTTTGTTGCATAATATGTGTTACTGCCGCTTGGATTGCAACGATATTCGCATTTCTTGGTTGATGTATTGCATCTGAATTGACGCGCATCAGAACCTGAATTTGGAATGACCACCCATGATGTATATCCGGCACACTCGGTTCCCTCACAGCTTAGTACCGATATATTTGGACAACGTGTAAAACACATACTGCGATTTTCTGCGCAACACCCCCCACCACAATGGTACGGACGATCATAACGTAAACATGGACTAAGGTCACCGTATTCAGCAACCGCAGGCACAGTCAAGGTTATCAACCAAATAAATAAAGCAAACTTTCTCATCTGAATTCTCCCCATTTATGCCGAAAATAAACGGTGGTTTTTTTTCGGCATCTTTTCAGGCACATTTTATCCAAAAAAATGGGGGCTAGTCAACCTTATTTTTTGCTGTTTTTAATCGACCGTTTATTTTCGGCATAAATGGGGAGAATTCAGATGAGAAAAATAATACTACTGGCACTAAGTTCCATACTCCTAACACCCTCCGCCTGGGCTGTGAGTACAACAAACAGTTGTCCAAATCCTGGTTGGATTATGTGTGATGCAGTTACGGTAAATCCTACCGAAGATCCTTGTTGTGCCCCTTCTTGGAGCCAGTGTGATGCATTTTGCGGAGGGGGCATAGGGATTCTCGTCCCATGTAAAGACCAACCCTGCGAGGGGCAATTGAGTTGGATAGAGTATGTCACAGGTAAGCTAACCAGGTGTCCTCAAGCGTCAGAAAGTGCCAAATGTGAATATATGTGTAAAACAGGTTATTATCGTGCGAACCCAGGTAAAGGCGCAGCAATGATGTGCCTTGAATGCCCAGATCATGCGAGTTGTATTGAGAGTGATGTCGAGGGAAATGTTAGTTGCGCCAAAGGTTATTACCGGGAAGTTGAAAGCTCTGTTATGCACCCAGGACAGGTTGGCTTGGTGACAACATATATGTGCACGCGTTGTCCGTCATACAACGTATATACTTGCAGTAATGGTTCATGTTCATACACGGGTGTTGGATTCGGAACAACTGGTACATCTTCATTGGCGTTGTACCCAAATGCGAAAAGTATCACAGAATGTTATATTCCGGCAAATGTGTATACCGACGACAATACTGGCGTGTTTCAAGTTACATCGGCTTGTTATTACAAAACAACATCGTCCGTAATCCCGATTTACCCGGCAAACTGATAACTTTCGGTCGCGATAAAAACAATCCCCAGATTTGGGGATTGTTTTATTTGTTATATTTCTGTGTTAATCATCAGTTTGCCACACTGGGGCCCGTTGAATAATGGCAGTCACTCTGAATAATAGCAGTCACTCGTAAACAAATATGTACCGGTTGCGTCCAAGATATCCGTATTCAATGGGATATAGCACTGCGTAATTGACGTTGAACCGTATGCACTGCGACCCTTGACGTTATTCTGCCCCAGTGACGGGCACTGCTCGCACGTTTTGGTATATCCACTTATCGCATTGCCCTCGGACACAAGATAATATCCTGCGTGACATTCAACATAGGGCTGTGTTGTATTGGAACAATCTGCATTCGGTGGACATTCTGCACATCTTTTGGGGCCGCCCATGATAATTGTACCGCCTTTGTTATAGTACCCATTAAGACATCTATATTCGCACTTATTTGTATTGCTGTTACACCGCGTTTCGTTGTGATTGCTTGACGTTCCACTGTACGTTCCCCATGATGACATCCCTTCACAAACCTCAAGCAGACAGCCAGATAACTTTTCACATTCATACCATGTAACCCTACAATCATTCAAATCAGTGGATCGTTGGCTGTATGGTACTCTACCGTAATTATCGTCGCACATCCCGCACGTATTACGCCAACGTGCTCCCACAAAATGGCCAGAGCCGCCCGATTGCGGGTCTTGGGTATAATATATTTTCCCTTGGCTTGCACAATTTGGTATATCGTCATCACTGCGTAATCCCGCCCCCTGGGTCCAAGAGGTACCATCGGCTCTGACGCCAATTCCACCGCCACTGCCTTCTCTGCATACATACGCATCGCCATCGGGAATGTCTGTAACGCCCCCAGAGGTAGAGGCCGCCCAGGCGGTGGAGGTTATAAATACAGCACAGATGGCGACTAATAACGACTTGTTCATTTGTTTTTTTTTCCTTTCGTTAAACGGCGTTTTTTTTGCAGGATTTTTTATTCGTTATATTTCTGTATTCATCAGTTTGCCGCACCGGAGTTCGTGGTATAGTAACAATCTTCTGCAAATTCGTATTCACCTATATCATCCCGGAAGTTCTTATATGAAGGTATATAGCACTGCGTAATTGACGTTGCGCGGAAGTCACTGCGAGCCTCTTCTCCATTGAATCCCGGACATGCAGGACACGTTTTGGTATATCCATTTATCATATTGCCTTCTGATTTAAGGTAATATCCACTTTTACAGTGAACATCAGGAGATTCATCAAAAAGACCATCACAGTCTTCCGCATTCGGCGGACATGCCGCGCATATTACAGGGTTGCCCGCCATAATTGCAACGCCTTTGTCATAGTACCCATCGGCACATTTAAATTTACACTTGCCTGTCATGTAGTCACACCGCGTTACATTATGATTGCTTGATGTTTCATCGTACGTTCCCCATTGCCCCATATTTTCACAAACCAAACCTTCACATGAGTCTGGGTAACATTCTTCCCAGGTTACCAAACAATCAATTGCATCTGTTGATAGCATAGTGTGAGAGCGCAGATGGTACCCTGGCTCACAGTCAAGGCATGAGTATCGCCATCTTCTGATGTCTTGATTCTCGAAGTCTCCATCCAGGGAAGAAACGTAAAGAATCATTTTCGTTGTGACACAATGAGGAATGGGCTCGTCACTGTCCAAAACACTCGATTCGCCCAAAAAATCATCATCTACCGGATGTAACCAATCTGTTGAATCAGGAGAACCGTAATCCGAAGCAGTGATTACTGGCTGACAAGTTCTTTCGGAGTATTGGCCATAATCCTGTACCCACCAATCCTGTCCCCCCCCTGCAAAGGCAACGGACGTGAACAGCACACCAATAAGCATAACAGCCAATAATCTAACCTGTATAGTTGGTATTTTAATTTTGTGTAAATTGTGCAGATTTACCATATTTATTCTCCCCATTTATGCCGAAAATAAACGGTGGTTTTTTTTCAGCGTTTTTTGGCATGTTTTAGCTTGGGGTGTTTAACGGGGATTTTTTTTGGAATTTTTAAGTTGCAATAAACCACCCTTCGCCGAAGTTTCGGGTGATAAACCACCCCGTCACGCTTACCACCCACGAAAATTGCATTTTCGCGGGGCCCGGTATCGTGCCACCCCTCCGCAGAGGGGAACTTAGACCGCAACGGTATGAGAGCCAGCAGCCCCATCCGTCGTAAAGGGGAACTTGCCCCGCAACGGGAACGTACTAATGCCCACCGCACCCCGCGGGGGCGGGGGGTGTCATCGCGTGCGATGACGGGGGGTGGGGTTACTGGTTACTTGTTACTCGTAACTCGTGATAAACCACCCTTCGCCGAAGTTTCGGGTGATAAACCACCCCGGCACTTCGTGCCACCCCTCCGCAGAGGGGAACTTTGTTCCGTAACGGTATGAGAGTCATCAGTCTCATCCGTCGTAAAGGGGAACCTAGACCGCGACGGGATGGGAGTAGCACCCCCATCCGTCGTAAAGGATAACTTACCCCACAACGGGAACGCACCAAGTTCCCCTCCATTGGAGGGGTGGGCGAAGCCCGGGGTGGTTAGAGAGTGCAGGATTATCCACTTAGTCCCCTTTGTCATCGCGAGGGAGTGAAACGACCGTGGCGATCCAGTAAATAAAAAAAGCACTGCGGGCGGATGCCCGCAGACATATTATAACTGGATTGCCACAGTCGTACGACAACGTTTTCAACGTTGATCGTACTCCTTCGCAATGACAAGGAAGTTACTCGTGACTCGTCTTTCGCCGAAGTTTCGGGTGGTTAGAGACTGCGGTATTATCCACTTAGTCCCCTTTGTCATCGCGAGCGGAGCGTGGCGATCCAGTAAATAAAAAAGCACTGCGGGCGTTTGCCCGCAGACATATTATAACTGGATTGCCACAGTCGTACGACAACGTTTTCAACGTTGATCGTACTCCTTCGCAATGACAGCGGTGGAGTTACTTGTTACTTGTGATAAACCACCCCGGCCCAACCACCCACGAAAATTGCATTTTCGTGGGGCCCGGTATCGTGCCACCCCTCCGCAGAGGGGAACTTTGTTCCGCGATGGTATGAGAGTCAGCAGCCATATTCTGCCACAGAGGTGAACTTTGTTCCGCGACGGGATGGGGGTAGCAGCCACATTCTGCCGCTAGATGAGTAACTTTGTTCCGCGACGGGGCGGTGGGCATTGGTGCGTCCGTGTTATGGGTATATTGCCAAAAAATGGGGGCGGGGGTATTCGTTTTTTTGTCGTTGCAATGCAAATCAACAAACCGTCAACTGATTACTATCGATAAGTTGTCATCCAATGGGTTGGAGTGGCGCATGTACTGGTGTCAGTTTCCCATGTTAATGTTTTGTATTGTAATTCGCAATGGTTTGAGCCACTTGCCACATCTTGGATGTAATAACTGGTCGGGTACATAGAAATTGTTTCGCCAGGCAATTTTTGTTCGTCGTATGTTGGTGTTATATACTGGTGCGAATTCTTGGTTACCAAGATGTATTTGCCACCGCAGTCCAACTGGCGGCCTTCTGGATATTCGTTCGTTTTATCGGATGCGGTTACTTTGCCAGTACAGAACAAGAATCCAACATCGTTATTATTATATGGTATTGCCGCAACAAATTGCGCGTTGGTTGGCAAACACAGACCACCAATATTGTCCGGCACTGTGCCACTCGCGTGGGATTTATTGGGGGTGGGCAATTCGGAAGTGGTCTTGCGGTTCCAATATGGAGTGTTGGCATTCCAATTCAGACCCTCTATTTTGCTGCCTGTCGTATTCTGTAAGCAGCAATTTCCGAATGCGTCCATGTTGCCAGGTTCAGATCCCACAATGCAACAATTTGTATGTCCGCCAACGTCGAATTTCCATACTGTGTCTGGGCACACGGCGCCGTCGTCGGTAACTTGGTCTTCTGGGATGCAGATGGTGGTCATTGCTTTATTGTCCCACATTGGTACGTATCCAGGACCGCATGATGTGTCACGGCAACTGTCAATTGCGTCTTGGGTGCCAGTGTTTTTTGCAAACCATGATAATAACGTGTCGTCTGCGCCGCCACTGGTAACCGGGGTGCGTATTTGGTTATGAGAATTATTACCCGACAATATCGCCGTTGGATGGGTTTCGCAATTACCCCAAATGCGTTCAGCCAAACGGCATGTGCGACATTCGTCCGTATTCTGACGTACGTACAAGCCATTCGAATAACCGCATTCGTTCGTACAAATGTCGTATATGCAGTATTCTATTGTTTCCGACTGATCGTCGTTTGTAAATGTTAAACATGGTGAGAATATCAAATCTGTTGCCATTTTTGCACTTTCTGTTGGTTGACCATACAGATACGCGTAAAATGTTCCGTCGTCGGCAAGTGTGCCTTTTTGAATCAATTGGTTTGTGATTTGTTCGATTGTGTCATTGCCCGCATCGGCGACACAATTCAGGACTTCGTTCCAACATGCGGTGCGGTTTATAATAGCCTTGCGATTAACAGATGTGTCGATGTCGTCGCACAGTCCAAAATTGCCCGCAATTGAATTACATGACTGTACGATGCAGTTACGGCCAACTTCACGACATGTTTGCAATATTGTTTCGTACGTTTTGTCCGCGGCAATTTCCGTCATGCCAGTGCCCCAATCTGTGCCGCCGTCAACCGCATCCAGTACAGCAATACAGGCTGATTGAACCTCGGCACACATTTCTTTGGCGGTTTTGTCCGCCGCCACGCCAAAGATAGATAATGCGCGGGCATCAAATTCTTCCAACGATTCGGCGGCGTCGTTCAGACATTGTGCCGTCAAAGTCGTGCAACTTTGGCGGATTTCTTCCAATTTTGCATCCTGGGCCAGTTTGATTTGAGATAGTGCGTCGTCGATAAATCCGTCCCAAACAACGTCGGCAATATCTTCGCATTTTTCAGTGGCAGATTCCAAAAACATCCGCTTTGATTCCAGGTATGAAACGAATCGATCATTGCCCGGGGCGTTCGTCCAGGTCTGATCACCAGTTGGACGTGTTATTAACGTACTTAAATTTATCAGGTCTGGGGTCAAAATGGCTTCGCCCGTCGATGGATCTATGTACTGGCCGCTGATGTCCAAACATTTGCCCAGATTTTCGCCGCAAACGGCTGTATTGGTTAGTAAATCCAACATTTTGCGTTTGCATGTTAACAAATCATCCGAATTACGATTTTGGTATGTGTCCAGTCGCGAAATGTCCAATAATGCACTGCCTTCGCGGATTTTTTCGCGCGCCAAATCTTGTTGGGTCTGATACGCTTTGGCCACAGTGTTGCAATCTTGTTCAATTGCCATTTGATAGCCACTTTCAACAATGCTTAGTTCGCTTTCGGTGCATACCTCCATCGCCATTTCGCGACAAACGGGCAGGGCGGCTGTGTACAGACTTGTGCCATTTAATGCCGTGGTGGATGCACCCGCCAGGGAATCGACACTGTCAAATGCGGCATCGCGATTTAATGATAGTGATATAGGCGCCAGGTTCGCATTAAATGAATCTGTTTCAAATGTTGTATTCAGTTTTTTCGAGATTTCATCCAATAGTTCTTTGGATGTGGAATTGTCTTCTTGTTGGAATGCGATTTCGCCCTCGGTCGCTTGGGATATTGCCAGTGCGTCTTCTTTGTCCATGTTTACAGTCAATAACCGTTGATTAAAGTCCAATAATTTATCCTCGATTTCGTCCAATTGAGCCTGGACCCCGTCAAATTCATTTACACGTGATGAACATGCGCAACGTTTTAATTGGCTGTTCTTGTTTGCACAGAATTCGTCCATGCAATCATAGTATACCTGGCGACAAGTGGTATAGTCGCGCTTGATAATTGCGTTGGCGGCCGCGGCATCGGTTGCAATACGTGATATATGCGATGCGGATCTGGCCAAAGTGTCGGCGGTGCGACGCACTGTTGTTGGAACCGCGGCTGTACGTGAGACGGATGTTGTTTTACCGCGGGATACAGCGGGGGTCGCAGTGCGTGATTGGGTCGTGTGTGATTGTGTGCGTACAATCGGCGCAGTTGCCGTTCGTGATACAGTTGTGCGCGATGGAGTGTTTTGGGGTGTTGTTACAGTTGGCGCACGCTGTAAAACATTGGATGTTGTCCGCGCAACAGTGGATTGAGTGTTTGTGTCACGCGATGCAACCGTGCGAACAACCGCGTTGTCACGTGCAACACCCGTGCGTGCGCGTGCATTTGGTGTGGCCGCCGTTGTGGTGTTTGATGTGCGTGATACCGTTTTGAAATCGTTTGTGTCCGTTGATTGAGTGCGGGCAATAGTTGCAGTTGTGTCGCGTCGCGTCGCAGCACGTGCCGCCGCATCCGACGAATCGTCGGCGTATGCGTTGCATACGAATATGCCCAGTATCCCCAGACAACACAATAAAAATCGTCTGATTCCCGTCATTCCTTTACTTTATATGTGAATGTTAGCAAATTTTTGAAAACGGGGGCAAGTTTTATTTTGGTGCGGGCAGGGGGAATCGAACCCCCAAGGATTTTTATCCACAGCATCCTTAGTGCTGCGCGTCTACCGTTTCGCCATGCCCGCGTGAAATGATGTGTCAATCTTACAAGAACATGTTTTTTTTTCAATATTTTTATGATATAATTGCGATGACAGTAAATCAGAATGTAGGGGTTTTATAAATGAAAAAAGTCTCGCTTATTGCAATTATGCTGTTGGCGCCAATTGCTGGAAATGCCGCAGGAACGTATTATTCTGGGTATACAAACGCGTATCAGACGCCATCGTATGCGTCGCGGTATAATACGTCTTACAGTACGCCGTCGTATGCGTCGTCGCGGTATAATAATTACAATACAACCGGTAATGTCGTGCAAAGACCAACAAGTACAACAACACGCAGTACTGCAACTGCGTCGTCCGGAACAAAAAAGTCTGGGTTCTGGTTGGATGCGGGTATTACTCATGAAACCAGCCAATGGCAATTCAGCATGAACCAATCAGGCAGTATTTTAAGTTATGATAATATGTCTTGGAATGTGTTGGATATTGGGGCGGGATACGCCTTTGATGCCGGAAATATGACTTTGCAGGTCGATGCAGGTTTCAAATATGGTATGCAATGGGGCGAAAGCACCATGTATGACGATGATATTTCCAATGGTGGGTATTTGGTAACAACCTGGATAGACGGCAATACCAAAGATGAAATCGGACAGCAGATTGGGCACGCAATGTCAATCGGTACCAGTAAAGGCGGTAATATGCTGGGGTTCAATATCGGATTTGGGCTGACCGATGTGTTCAAAATTGGCAATGTTACAATGACACCGTCAATCGGTTATCGTTATTTGAAATATAATGTGACAACTGAAAACAACTATGGTTTGGCGGTTGATACTGCGGGTTGTGTCCAGGTCGCAGGCAGTGATGAAGTTCAATGTGATCCGGCCATCGTTATCGTTGATGGCGAAGGTAAGAAATATATCATTTGGCGGGGCGAGTTAAATGAAGATGGAACTTTGCCAGATATGGTTTTGCCAGACGGTGTTACTGCGGGTGATATTATAGATACAGGTGGTACGTATTATTATCATCAGCCGGGTGAAAGTCATTCTTATGAAACAACCTGGGCGGGGCCATATATCGCGTTGGATTTGGATTATGTAATTAACCAAAATAATGCGATTAACGGACGTGTCGAGTTGGGATTCCCTGCTTATACTTCGGTTGGTGACCAAGCGTATCGTTTTGATTGGGCGCACCCAAAAAGTGTCGAGGATTCTGCCGGTATGTTTGGTGCAATCCATTTCGGATTGGGGGCGAATTGGACGACCGCGATTACCGATTCGGTTGCATTATCGTTGGGTGTGACGTATGATTATTACAGCGTCAGTGGGGCGGACGCAAAAACTTATCTGAATGTTGGATACTATGAAAATTGGTATAATGATATTCTGGAAGATTATGATAGCGAGGATGCTATGTTGGATCCAGATAACGGCGATCCGACCGCAATCAACATTAAAGATTTGTTAGAGCAATGCCCAGGCGGTGTGTGCACGACCGATGGTGAAATAGAATCTTTCTATAAATCGTTGGGTGTTCGTGTCGGGATTAACGCAAAGTTTTAATGTGTGATAATGTTTTATGCAAAATGGTTTTTGGTTGCATTATGTGTTGTGGCGGCGCCAGTGATGGCGCACGCCGCAATCGATTTGTCAGGGGTGGCGTCTGTTAATGTGACCAGTGATACCGCCGCCACCGCCAAAGATATGGCTTTTGACGAGGCGCGCCGTCAGATTATTTCAGATGTGTTGGGACAATATTCGATGTCTGAACAATTGGAAAGTGTATTGCAAAATTCCAAAGCATCTGATTTGACGAATTTAATCGCGTCTTCGTCCATTGACGGGGAACAACAATCTGATACCACTTATTCTGCAAATATTACCATGACAATAGATGCAGATGCCGCGCGGGCGTGGATGACTGAAAACAATATTCAAAATTGGTTGGCGGATGGAAAATCTGGCGACAGAACTGTGGTACAGATAACGATGTCTGATAAAATGGCGGGGTGGATTGAATTGAACTCAATCGCGCGTGCCGAGGGTATCGATTTGGATACCAAGTTTATAAGTGGAAACCGGGTAACTGTCGAAATTCCCGCCACGTCACGCAGCGCTTTTACCATCGCCATACGCGAGGCCGGTTGGCGGTACGCCGATCAAAATGGTGTTTTGCATATTATAAAGTAACCCGATGTTAAAAAAAATTTCTGTTGTTTTGTTATGTATGATTGCGCCGGTTGTTGCGCGTGCAGATACGTCTGAATCTTTGTTTGGTGTGTCGCATGATAATCAAAATTTGAAATTGTCTGTGCGCCGGATCGGGTTGGATTGGTCGAAAACCCAGGTACAAAATGCCGCAGAATATCAGGATTCGCCTGTGTCTGCGCTGAATGCCACCAGTCAAGATTATATCAAAGGTATGTTTGATACCATTTTGGAATTTTCCAAAAATAAATTCAAATGGGATAACAGTTTGGTTATGGAATACGGTAAAACCACATTGAAACCGTATAACGAGCCTGCAACCACAGATGAAAACGCCGATAAGATTTTGTATTCCAGTGATTTGTCTTATTCGTGTTGGGAGTTTGCAGGTTTGAAATTTGGTCCGACTGTGCGTGCGGCGTATGAAACCCAGTTCGCCGACAGCGTGGAATCGCCACGTCAGAATATTGTTCGTTCCAGTGCCGGTATTTCGTTGTTTGATCACAATATTATTAAAAGTCTGTATTTAACCGGAATTCACGAATATGATTTTACGTATGCCGGTGATCAGAATAATAAAATCGGTGCTGAATTTGGGTGGCGGTTGGAGTATGGAATTCGCGATGGGGTAAAGGTTTCATCTGATGGATATTATCGTGAATATTTTTCTTATTCTGGGTATGTGCCGACCGATTTGGAACGCGATTTAAGTGCTGTGCTGCGTTTGGATACAAATTTATGGGGGAATTTCACCATGGGGCCGTATGTGCAATATCGTTTGGCCAAGGCACGTGCCGCTGAACATTATGGCAGCAATTTAATTGTTGGGATTTCATTTAATTATATAACTGATTTCTTGTTGTGATTTTTATTTAATCACGCTGAATTTTATTGTCGCAGCCATGCCCATTTCGTCCATTATGCGTACTGTGTAATCGCCGATTGGGGTGTCGTATACCAATGTTTCGCCGGACATAGTTGTGCCAATCATTTCATCATTCAAAAACCAGAATATTTTTGCATCCGTCATGTCTGATATTGCGCGGAATGCGATTTGTTGGGTGTTGTTGTCTGATAAAATAACCGTGCGTGTGCCGTCAATTGGCGATAATATCACCGGTGCGGCGCGTGTGGATGTGACAGAATCTAAATCACAGCCGGGCATAAATGGGGGCGGGGTGTTGCGCGTAATTCCTGCGCGCGCAAACATATCCAAATATTCAGAATCCCAAAATTCGAAAATTTCCATGTGGGTCGTTTTGGGGTTGTGATTACATGCACGCAGGCCTGTTTTATTATCCACTGGAACCGCGCGATAAATGGACGATGTTGTAATTGGTGATTTGCCCGGGATAAAATATGCCATGACTGATTTTGGGCAATGTTTCCCGGCCAGACCACCCACACCATCACACATTTCAACCGTTGAAATATTCATATCATCGCGCAGAAAATTATTATTTTTTATTGGCATGTTGTGCGCGGCGTAATATTTTTGTGTGGCATCCGCCAATGCAAAATAAATCGGCGCCGCGGCGAGTGCGCCACTGAAAGCATTATTTGGCGTGCCGTCAAAATTGCCAACCCATACGATTAAAACAAAATCGCCGAATATGCCCGCTGTCCATGCGTCGCGGAATGACGATGATGTGCCTGTTTTCCAATAATGCCGAATGGGCATTGTTTGTTTTTTTGCAAATGGGATATTTTTTGTTGGTGTCGATTGGTGTGCCAACATATCCAGTGTGATAAAAAAAGCCTCGGGCGAAAGGATTTGCGTTTCGTTTTCTTTGTTTGTGGGGGCGTTTATATTTGTGCGTATGTCGCGCCGCAGCCCCAGGTTCGCCATGGTGGCATAAATATCCGCCAATTCAAACATAGATGTTTCAGCACCACCCAATGCGACCGATATGCCATAATGTTCCGGTGATTTCAAATTCGTAACACCGGATGCGGTCAAGATGTTATAAAAATTCCTTATGCCAATTTGGCGCAGTAAATTTATCGCGGGAATATTACGCGAATGCGTTAATGCGTCACGTGCCAGAACTGGACCGAAAAATTCACTGTCTGAATTTTCGGGCGCATATACACCAAAATTTATTTTTGCATCGCGCAGCAATGTCATGGAATGAATTAACCCCATGTCAACCGCCGTCGCGTATATCAGCGGTTTTAATGTTGAACCTGGACTGCGGCGTGCGCGAACACCATCGTTTTCGCCGTAAATGGATTTGTCAAAATAATCAGCCGAACCAATATAGGCAACAGTCTCCATCGTTTTATAATTTACCAATATTGCGGCTGCGTTCGTTATTCCGCGCGAACGACCGCGTGTAATTTGTGCCGCCATTGTGCGTTCCAATTCGCGCTGTAATCCCAAATCCAATGTTGTTGTGACAAACGATTCGTTTGTGGGGGTGCGCGATATTTCAAAATTTACAAAGTGTGGCGCATGAAACGGTAATTCGCGTGTTGTTCGTGCAGACAGCGGCATTTGCGCCAATGTGACTAAGTTTTTATCCGAACCCGTTTCGGCAATCCATCGGCGCACCAAATCGCCACGCATTTTCATCATGTTTTGCAATCCAGATGCTGTGTTTAATCCACGTCTGTTTGGATTTTGTGGAATTGTTGCCAGGGTTATGGATTCTATGGTGGTTAAATTTTTCGGCGGTTTATCAAAGTATATTTGTGATGCAGCGCCAATGCTTTCGATGTTACCGCCGTATGGCGCCATGTTCAGGTATGCGGTGATAATTTCGTCTTTGCTGTAAAACAAATCCAGGTAAATTGCTGCGGCAATTTGTTTCAGTTTTCCCATGATTTCCCGGGTGTTTATGTCGTATTTCATACGTGCGACCTGCATCGTGATGGTTGATGCGCCGGCCGGGTGGGGTGCACCCGACAGATAATTTATTGTGGCACGAAACAGTGCGATTGGATTTATGCCTGGGTGGTAATAAAAATATTTATCTTCATATAAAATTGTTGCGCGAATAATGTCTGGGCTGATTTCTGACAGTGGTGTGTAAAGTCTGTATTTGTCGTCAGGTGCCAAAGTTATGCGCAGCAATTCGCCATTTTTATCAAAGTATGCTGTGCCAAATATCGCATCGTTTAATAATGGCGGTGTGAAAAAAATCTTTATAATCGCCCATGTCGCAATCAGGGTAATAATTATGCCATATAACACCCGATGGCGATGCAGATGCTTTCTTAATTTATTCCACATTTTCATTCGTTACTGTAAACGTCCCCGTCGCGCCAGTCGCACGGATTGACGGATTATACATGGATTGTGCGGTTATCGCGGGTATCGCAAAAATCCCCGCTGCGCCAATTTGTGCCGTGTATGTAAATTCGCGTGGGGCGCGGGTTAAATCGGTAAATATTAACACGCGATCTTCGCGGGCCATGGCATACGATGCGTTGCCATTTATCGAATCGGTTGTCGCGATAAAACCGCCCGGCAATAAATCTGTTATTGCGACGTTTTCTGCCACGTCTGTGCCGCCGCGTGTACGTGCCGATATTTTAACAGTTATCATGTCGCCGATGTTGGCCGAAGTTATACGATTGCCGTCCATGTCAAAGTATTCACGTATAATTTCAATGCCATTTGATTCGCGTGTTGCGTGTGTCGGATATCCAGACTGCATCAGTGTATAAAATACTGGAGCGTCAGGTGAACAATCTGGGCACTCGATTTTTATTTCTGTTGCATTTAATGGAATATTATCGGAATTTGTGCCGACATCTGTTGTAATTGTGACGTTTGGGGTGGGCGCGTTGGTTGTGCCGTATGCCGCCATTATTACCATTGCGGATGTGTATGCGCTGTAATCGCCGGATGCGATATATGCGCGCAAAGTCCGGGAATCCATTGGATTTTGCGGTGTGAAATATTTACGCGCGATATAGTAATATGCTGCGTCGTTTGCAACATTGTTGTTAAACATATCGCTGTATTCAAAATCGTCGTTCGAAGATAATTTATATTTCGCAAATAAATCACGAGCCGAATCGTCTTGGCGCATAATTTTATATGCCGCGGCGATGTATGTGCCCATTATGGTTTGTTCCCAATTTTTTATGTTTTCGTTCACGTACTGGGTGAATGCGTCAATATAACTGGTGGTTACGTAATCGTTTGCAGAGATTACATATATTGCGCGTGCGGCGGCGTTGGCATATTTTTCGTCTGTGATGGTGCCGCCCGCGAAAGTGCGCAGGTAATCCACCGCGCGTGATAACATTTCTTTTGGAACATTAAATTCATTATCACGGGCGATTGTTAAAAATTCTGTAACGTATGCCGTAAGCATCGCTGTATCAGAATCTGACCAGTTGTTGTGTGACGTTACGTCGGTTGGCCACAATGTAAATGAACCATCTGGGTTTTGACGATTTTTCAGCAGATCGATTGTGGTTGATATTTTTTTTGCGGATTCGTCAAATGTTGTGCCCAGGGTTTTACTGGTTGGTGCCAATGCGTACGGCAACGCACGTGATGTTAATTGTTCAGTGCATGGAAAATCATAATTTTCCAGATATTTGAACAGTGGTAAAATCATTGCGTCCGCCCCACGTGAAATATAAAGATTTTGTGCGGCATGTTGTGGATATAAATCGATTTGAAAATCTTTTAATGTTACAGATTTCGAATCGATTTCACCCGATGTGATGTATGTTTTATACGCAGTCGCAGGACGTACAGATACGGTCGATACAGATGTGCGGGTTGCAATATTTGGTATATCAGCCGTCGTTGTGATTTCTGTGTTGCCCAATGTATCTGTTGCGCGGGCGGTAAATGTAAATAATTGTTCGCCATTATTTTCGATTTGTGCAGTCGCAGTGTGCGCGCCGGTGATGTTGATTCCACTGGTTGATGTTGCCGCAATGTTTGCAGTTGCATTATCCGAACCGGTCATGTTTGTAACGACTGAATTTATTTCAAATTCGTCGCCTGGCACAACCGCGGCGGGCGCGTTTGTTGAAATTATGATGGGCGATTGAACCAATGTTTGGGTGTCTGATGCACCGACCGCAGTTGTGTTTGATGCAACAGCGAATATTTTTAATTCGCCGTTAAAATATTCAGGGATTTCAAATTCCATGTTGCCGGGTTGATTTGCGTGTGCGTCAATAATGCCGGAATAAAACGCCACCGGGGGCAGAGTGCTGCGCGCAAATGGGTTTTGGGCAATTGCGGCACCATCTTGGTCAGCCCCATAATCACCGCCGCCTGTTTTTGCGTATTCGCGCATGATATTGTATTCCGGTAATAACAGTGACAAAATCTGAAATGTTTCGACCTGTAATGCGGACTTTTGAAAGAAATGTGCCAACGGGTTTGGTATTTGATATTTTGCGACCTGCAATATCCCAGTGTTTATCGCAAATATCATTAAACGCGCGTCTTGGTTGGTTTTGTATTCCACACGTAATTTATTGTCACGAATTGTGTCGGGCGCGGTCAGTTCCACTTTTATCGAATGTGCCGATGTGTCCGCAGAAAATGGCGCAACTGCGTATGCGTATGGTGTTGTAAATATATCATGACTGTTTATATCGCGAACGAATGATACATTAACGTATCCTGTGCCAGAAAAATCCTTTGGTACAGTTATGGTTTGAATTGACGACGTTGTCGTTGTGCGAAACCATTTGTACGCATACACCCGATCGCGTTCTATTGTTATCAGGCCTGCACCAACGTATGGCGCGGTTATGCTGACGCTGATTTCATCGCCTGGGGCGTATTCGTTGCTATCCAGTTTGATTTGTAAATCGGCGTTTGTGTCCGATTGCATGGCATCGTTTTGGGCGCCTGCGACGAAATATTCCGCAGATATTAAAATATTATCTGATGCGTCCAGAACCTGGATGATATAATTTCCGCCGCTTTGCGTGTCCAGTGTTATGTCCAATCCATTCGATGGAATACTTATTTGTCGTTGCGATACGATTTTGTTACGTGTGGTTGTTTGATATTTGTATGTGTTGTTATAATCTTTGACCAACGTTGTTTGGTTTTCGCGTTGTAAAATACGCAGTGTTAATCCGTCCGCCGATGTTTGATTTGCTGTGTTATCGACCGCAATCAAGTTTATTTTGCGCGGCGTGCCACGGTTAATATATGCAATGTCGCCATCGGCATGCCATCCGATTAAATATTGGGCGTTCGAAACGCGGGTTGATATATTTGTTTGCACGCTGCGACCGCTGTTTGATTCAAATCCTTGTATGTTTAATGTCAGTCTGTATGTGCCAGATGGAATTATTTGGTTAAAATCAAATTCAAATACAGCATGACCGCTTTCGTTTGTTGTTACATCCGGTATATCAACCGAATAAGTTTGTGCGCGACGCGCTGTATTTTCAGACAGGCCTGAGCCCGACATGAAATTTGATGTAAATTTGTATCCTGGGAATTCATTAAACGAATATTCCGACGGTGTCAGCGTTGCGCGTGCCGATATTCTGCGATTGGCGGCCGGGGTTCCAAACATATTGCGCAATGATACGGATGCACCCATTTCGTCCGGTGAAATCCAACCGTCATTGTTGGGGGCATTGGTGATTTGTGCGCTGATTTTCATTGTATCGGGGGTGAATTCTTGGACTTCGAAATTCATCATTCCCAACATGTCGTTTAATTTGTCATTTGATGTTAATGAATATACGTATGCCGTCCATGTGCCCAATGGCGCACCAGTTTGTATTTCGTATTCTTTATCAAACATGCCGTCCGCAGTTAATGAAAAAGTGTTTTCGAATGCCACACGGCCACGTGGGTCATAAATTTGGATGCGCACAGGAATGCCCGCCAATGATTTGAACGATTTATTTTTGATTATGCCGCCAATAATTATTTTTTCGCCCGGGCGGTATATGCCGCGGTCTGAAAATACGTACGCGTTCAGCGGATTTGTCGCGACTGCGTAAGTGCCATCAACGTCGAATTTAGAATAATCCACACGTTGGTCGTATGCGTTATATGGAACGAACGAAACATCATCGCCAAGACGCGCCACAATGGCAACCGGTTCGCGGGCGTTTCTGTATTCAGACCATGGCAGTGATGGAATATCTGCGCGACCGTTCGTATTTGTGCGCCCCGCCCAGATTGCATTGCCGTTCCGTCCCAATACAGATACTTCGATATCTGGGGCGGGTGTGCCCGTACTTAAATTTGAAACAAATACAACAGACGAACCGTCAAGATTTGTTTTGCGAACTATGCCCAAATCAGTTAATAAAATTAAACGTTTGTCATTATATTCGGCCGCGTTTTCAGATGTGCCGGTTTGAATTATAAATATGCCTGTGTTGTCGCCGTACGTTCGCGTCAGGTAATCACCCAGGTCAAGTGATGCGTAATTCGCGCGCGTTCTGGACGTGGATGTAAACGGAATTTGTTTTTGAAATACCACAGACATATCGTATGCGCCAAACGCCCAAGATTTGAATGCCATTGCATCGGCAAATACATTATATGTTTGAGATATTAAATGATTTATTTCAGATGATTTGATTTTGTATAAATTTACATACGCCATATCTGCGCCACCACGCGCAACCAATCCCAATTTTTGGTCGCCTGACAGTGACAATAATGCCCCAGAACCCGCAATTTCGACGGATTTTGGTAAATACGGAACCACCAGTACAGCCCCCATTCCGTTTTTCATTGTAAATCCGTTTTCCGATACTGCGCCAGGTGTTAATTTTATGTACATGTATCTGCTGTCGTCATCAGATACTTCGTATGCAAATGCGTATTGGTGCACACCGTTTGGAGTGGCAATATCGATTTGCTTGATGTCTAACTTTTGTGATTGCGACAAAATATTATCGTTGATTTCATCCAATTTCCAATCGTGAATTTGTTTGCTGCTGCGTTCATCATCGTCGCGATATTCTGGCAATAAATATACAGTCAGATATTGCGACCAATCGATATTGCTTTGTGCAGCAACCGTTGCATTAAGTAATATCACTTGTTGTGAATTGCCGTCATCCAAATCTATGATATGCGTTTGAATGGCAGAGATTTTGAACATATTGTCTGCAGACTCGATTGTTACGTTCGCATCTGTTTTTTCAGTTTTACTGTCGCCATTTGCCGCCGCAATACGGTTAATTTTTAATCGCATGTTTTGGGGCGCAGACATTATTTCCACCGGCGCAGATATAATAAATGCAGTGCGGTGAAATTTATCAAATTTTACATTAAAATCCAATGTGTCCCCATCCAATTTTAATGAAACTTTGTCGGCAAAGTCCGTTGTGTTGATTGGATAATTAAACGAAATTACAGCAACCCCAATGACGGATTTTTTATTCGCGCTGTCGGTATATAAATTAAAATTATCGACTGTGGCTGTAATGTCTGGCGTTTCAAAAGTAATTTGATTGGTGTCCGGTTTTACATCGGTGTTAAATAATTTTTTGTTTATTTTTACCCTGAATTTCGTGCCGGCCGGCCAATTTTCATCGGGTGAAAATGCCAATGTGCTGTCGTTTCGAATGTACCAAGTTCCGCGTATAAATGGGGTAATCTTTATCATGTTCGATAAATCGGTATTATTTACATCCATTTGAAAAGCGGGCGCGTAATTGCCAGATTCCAGTTCGTATGAAATTATTAAATCATCGGGCATTTCTGGGGTGCGGTCGTTATTCGGTTCAGGAACCGCGTGTTGCGTGGCAAAAAACATGGTGTTTTCATCTGAAAATAATGATGCGTCTGGACCAGATACGACGGCGGTTAACCTGGTTTTGTCGTTGTTTGTTGTGGTTATTATTGTTGTTGTAATTGCGATTGCCGCGAATACAAGTATGCCAACCAACCACAATATAATGCGTTTCCATGACGGCAGTTTTTTTGCTGTGTGTCCAGATTTTTTATTGTTGCGCATAAAACACCCCTTTCCTGTACGGAAATATATTAGAAATGAAAACGTAAAATCGCAAGCCAAATAATTAAATTTTGGTTATTTGATTTTAGTCATAAAATTTATGTCGAGGGACTTTATTCGAGAGATGCGTGTATTTGCCACAAAACCAAAGGAGTATGATGTGATATATGGCTATATACGTGTGTCGACAGACCATCAGACTACTGAAAATCAGCGTTTCGAAATTAAAAAATTTTGTGAAAAACAAGAATTGGTCGTTGATTGCTGGATAGAAGAAAAAATTTCTGCAACCAAGGATCTGAATAAACGTAAACTGGGACGGTTGATTAAACGAATTCGTAAAGACGATATGATTATTGCGTCTGAATTATCGCGATTGGGGCGAAATTTGTTACAAATTATGAGTATCTTGCATCATTGTATGGATATTGGTGCACGAATTTGGACCATAAAAGACAATTACAGGTTGGGTTCTGATATTACCAGTAAAGTTTTGGCGTTCGCGTTTGGTTTGTCCGCAGAAATTGAACGTAATTTAATTTCTCAACGCACCAAGGAGGCTTTGGCGCGTGTGCGGGCCGAAGGTAAATCCATAGGACGTCCAAAGGGACGCGTAAATACTTGCAAATTGAACGGACGGGAAAAATATATCATGAAAAGATTGGCAGATGGCGGTAAAAAAACCGTTATTGCACGCCATTTGCATGTGCACAGAGATACTTTGTCAAATTTCATAAATAAAAAAGGATTAAGTCTCGCCCCAGATGCCATTTAGGTATTTGTTTGAAAAATGTTAAAAAAATCTTGATTTTTGTACGGGTTTGGTCTATTATCGGGCTACACGTTTCGGCGTGAAAAACACAGTCGTTCGTTAAAACGATTTTCTGTCCAAATGAAAATTTGGTTTTTGAACGGCCAGGATAACAACAGAAAACAAAGGATATTACAATGGCTTTGCCAACATTTACTATGCAGCAGTTGATGGAAGCTGGCGTCCATTTTGGTCACCATACCCGTCGCTGGAATCCGTTAATGACACCGTATGTTTATGGCGTTAAAGATAAAATTCATATTATTAACCTGAATAAAACCGCACCGTTGTTGCATCGTGCGCTGGTCGCATTAGAGGCCATTGCCGCGGCGGGTGGAAAAATATTGTTCGTTGCCACCAAGCATCAGGCCAAAGATATTGTCAAAGATGCAGCCGAACGTTGCGGACAATTCTATGTCAATAATCGTTGGTTGGGCGGTATGCTGACAAACTGGACAACGGTTTCGCAGTCTATTCGTCGTCTGAAAAAGATGGAATCTGATATTGAAAATGCCGATAAATTGGGATTAACCAAGAAAGAAGTTGGTATCATGACCAAAGAAGTTGCCAAATTACGTGACATCTTTGGTGGTATTTTGGAAATGCACGGCGTGCCCCAGGCGATGATTGTTATCGATGTGCCACGTGAAGTTAATGCAGTGCGCGAAGCAAAAATATTGGATATTCCAACAATTGCAATTTGTGATACAAATGCAAATCCAGAATTGGTGGATTATCCTGTGCCGGGCAATGACGATGCTGCACGTGCGACCCAGTTGTACTGCGATTTGTTCGTTGACGCAATTTTGTCGGGTATCGAAAAACGTTTGGGCGGACCGGCCGGTAAAAAGGTTGAGTCTGATATGAGTGATATCGCCGATGAATTCGAAGCAGATGTCAAAGACAAAGAAGCCCAACAAAAATCCAAAATGTCCGAAGCGCGCGCAGAACGCCGCAGCAAATTGATGGACAAGGCTGAAAAGGCTGACAAATAATTTGGGGTTGTTAATCGGTGTTTGGGGCAACCCAGACACCACATTTGAACAATATTTATAATGGGGGAAATTATGGCAGAAGTAACCGCAAAGTTAATCCAAGAACTGCGTGAAAAAACATCCGCAGGTATGATGGACTGTAAAAAAGCGTTGGTTGAAAATAACGGTGATATCGAGGCCGCTGCCGATTGGTTGCGTCAAAAGGGTATCGTAAAGGCTGCGTCCAAAGCAGGTCGTGTGGCGGCATCTGGTTTGGTGACCGTTGTCAAATGCGACAATATGGGGTGTGTAGTCGAGGTTAATGCCGAAACTGATTTTGTTGCGAAAAACGATAAATTCCAAAAATTGGTGTCTGATATTGCCGCCAAAGCCGCTGAATTGCAGGGCGATTTTGATGCGACAATGGATGCCGTCAAAGATGATATTGCCGCGACAATTTCTACTATTGGTGAAAATATGAATTTGCGCCGTATTTCCAAAGTTACCGGCGATCATATTTATACGTATATCCACAATGCTTTGGTGCCAGGCATGGGTCAGATCGGTGTTGTGGTTGCGATAAACGGTGATTCGGACAAAATCGATGAAATCGGTAACAAGGTCGCAATGCATATTGCCGCGAACAAGCCTGAATTTATGACAATCGATGATGTGGATCCGGTTGCCGTGGAACGTGAAAAGAAAGTGTTTATTGAATCGGGTGCAACCGATGGAAAACCAGAACAAGTTGTTGAAAAAATGGTTCAGGGGCGTATCCACAAATATTATGCCGAAACTGTTTTGGAAGAACAGCCGTTCGTTATGGATCCGTCTAAAACTGTTAAGCAGGTTGTCGAAGAAGCCGGTGGTAAATTGGCTGGATTTGCTTATTTCGTTTTGGGTGAAGGTATCCAGAAACGCGAAGATAACCTGGCCGATGAAGTCGCAAAAATGTTGTCATAATTGGCAAGCATTTGGTTATAAAAAATCCGGCCGTTGGTCGGATTTTTTGTAATTGGTTGATTTATTTTTCTGGAAAAATTGCGGTTTTGATGGTATTTTTGTTTTGTCGAGGAATGTTATGAAAAAATATAAAATTTATAATATAAAGCAAAATGCTGATGGCGCGCGCGTGTGGATGCGTGCGTCGGATAAATCTGAGACCAGTTTATTCGCGCCGGACTATTTTGCAGATGGTATGAAAATCGGGGACAAAGTGCGCGCGTTTGGTAAAATTCCAAATATGTATGTCGCGTGGTCTTATCGTAATCGTGTAATGTTAAGTGTGAAACCGCTTAGTGATTATGCTGTGAAAAATTTTGTTGCAAATTATATGGATGGTCGGGATAAAATGTATTTCCAATACATTTTGGTGCGTGCGTTGTCTGCGCGCGGAATTACGCCGTCATTCAGGGTTTCTGAAAATTTACGGTTGTTTTTACATGACCGAACATCCAGAATACGTTAAGGAATAATAAAATGAAAAGTGAATTATTACAAGAACTTGATGCACGTGGTTTTATTAACCAATCGTCTAACTTGGATGGTTTGGATGACGCGTTAAATGCGGGCCGGGTTGTCGGATATTGGGGAACAGATCCAACCGGGGATTCGTTACATGTTGGGCATCTGGCGTCGTTAATGCTGATACGGTGGTTCCAAAAATATGGGCACAAGCCGATTTTATTGGTTGGGGGTGCAACTGGACGCATTGGTGATCCGTCGGGGCGTGACAAGGGGCGTCCGATGATGACTGACGAACAAATTGAACATAATTGTGCGGGTTTGCGTAAATCTATTTCCAAATTCATTCAATTTGGCGATGGTGAAACAGATGCCATTATGGTTGATAATTATGATTGGATGAAAAATTACGGGCACATGGATTTTTTACGCGAATTTGGTGCTGATTTTACCGTGCCGCGTATGTTGTCTATGGAAAGTGTGCGCAGACGTTTGGAAAACGGTATGACGTTTTTGGAATTTAATTATATGACTTTCCAGGCAGTGGATTTTTTAACTTTGTATAAAAAGTATGGATGTTCATTGCAATTTTGCGGCGCAGACCAATGGGGGAACAGTGTGATGGGCGTCGAATTGGTGCGTAAAAAATTGGGACGCGAGGTATTTGTGTTATCTACATCGCTGATAACAGATTCCAAGGGCGAAAAAATCGGAAAATCTGCGGGTAATGCCGTTTGGGTAAACGAAGATAAAACATCGCCATACGAATATTACCAATATTTCCGTAATACGCCCGATGATTTGGTGGAAAAATTTTTGAAAATCTTTACAGAAATTCCGTTGGACGAAATTGCGCGTCTGGCAAAGTTACAGGGGGCAGAATTAAATTCTGCCAAGCGTCGGTTGGCATTTGCGGCGACTGAACTTGCGCATGGGCGTGATGCGGCCGTGGCGGCGGAAAGTGCGGCGGACGCATTGTTCGCAGGTGGGGCAAATTCTGAAAATGTTCCGTCGGTTGAAATAGATATGTGTGCGCCAATGGGGATTTTGGATTTCTTGGTTGCGATAAAAATGTTCGATTCTAAATCCGAAGCGCGCCGCATGGTGCAGCAGGGCGGAATTCAAATCGATGGCAAACGTGTTACTGATTGGCAATCTGAAATAACCCCACGTGACGAAATTATGGTTCAACGTGGTAAGAAGATTTTCTTGCGTGTTATTAAACGGAACTGATGAAAAAAATATTTGCTGTTTTGTTGGTTGGATTTATGGCTGTGACGCAACCTGTTGTCGCAGCCAGTGAATTAGATAATATCCAGGCGCAAATCAAAAAAACAGAACAACAAAATAAAAAAATTTCCCAACAAGTTAAATCGTCGCAACGTGAAATAGATTCAACCAAAAAGAAGTTGGTGCGCGCCGCTGATAAGGTCAGCGAGTTGGAAGAACAACGCAGTGCGGTCGCCAAAAAAATTCAAGAGTTAGATGCAAAACGTGATGAATTAGAGACGGAATTGCAACAAAACCAGGAACGTATTGCCGATGCCGCGGCAACGATTTTATTTGTTGCGTCACACCCAAATTTTGATTCTGAAAATATGCGGGATTATGTTTTGACCTCTGCGATATTATCTGGGGCGGCGGATAATTTTGATTCAGAAATTGCGCGTGCGACCGAACAGATTCGTGAATTGGCGGAAATTCGCAATGCACGTGCGGTTGAAAAAGAAAAACTGGATCGAACCGCCAAACGTTACGCGGATGAAAAAGACGAACTGGATAAATTGTTGCGTACACGTTCGGCGCAAAATCAAAAGTTACGAAATCAGCAATCTGATTTGCAAAAAAAATTGCGCGATTTGTCGGCGCGCGCAAAGACTATATCTGAACTGATGGCCGGCGTGGGGAGTACGGAAATGTCGGGGGATTCTCGTTTTTCGATTCGCAAATTGAACAAACCTGTGCGGGGGCGCGTTGTTGTGCATTTTGGTGAAAAATCTGCATTGGGATTGCAGTCTGATGGATGGCGTATTCGTGTGCGTGGGGATGCGTTGGTTATGGCGCCTGCGGATGGTACCGTTAAATTTGCCGATAAATTCAAAGGATTCGGCCAGGTGGTTATCATGTCGCATAAAAACGGATACAATACCATCATGACAAATCTGGGCGAAATCAGTGTTATGGTTGGACAAGATGTTTTGGCGGGCGAACCAATTGGGCGGATGGATTCTGACAAAGGCGAAATGTATATGGAGGTTCGCCGCGGCGATAAAGTTGTTGATCCTGCGCGTTTGTTCCGCGAAGAAGACTGATAAAGCGGTTTGTTATCGGGCGATTTGTTTTTCCAAATCGATAAAGTTTTGCATTTGTTGGCGCATGAATGCGATTTTTTCTGTGTTATTATCCGCGCTTTTTTTGCCGGATGGATTCATGCGTAAGTCATCGGACGCTTTGATAAATCGACGCAACCATACAACCATGATGCGGTATTTCATAATCTCACGCAAGGTATCGTTTTTTATGCTGGGCATGGGATATAAACTTTTGTCGTGTAATTTACAATATACCTCGTACACGCGCTTGTAAATATCCAGTTCAATTTGCAATGGTGCGAAAATATCGCGGTATATATATTTATATCCGGCTTCGGCAAAATCGATAAATGAAATTTTACTGGTGTTTGGGTCGTATAATACGTTGCCAGGGTTGATGTCTGCATGCGACCAAGCGGAACGTGTTTCGTATTCAAATGTGCCGATTTTATCCCGAATTCGTGCCATTTGTTTTACTTCGCCCGCATTGAACCAGAACGACATTTTATTGTCGATAAAATTAGTCAGTCGATTGAATTTTAATTCATGTTTTATGTGATATTTTTGCATTGGGCCAACGGGTTTTAATTCGTTCATATCAACCAGAAAACTGGCGACACTGTTTATGATTTCAAATTGTTGGCGTTTGGTCAGGCCGTTATATACCGCAGATGTTAATGGAACGCCAGGAGCGCGTTCTTCCAGAATCTGATATTCTTCGTCGTTGATGAATTTCATGGATGGAATGTTGTACAACGGATTTTTTACTTCACGAATTTCATCGATAATGGATTTTGTATGGTGCTGTTTTGCAAGCCATTTATTTTTTGTTTCTTCATCAAAAGTCGGCAGGGGGCGTTTCAGTACGAATTCGTCCCCGTAATAAACTGCATACGTTTCGCGGCCGTGGTTTTTAAGATTTTTGATGATTGACGTCATATATTCTTATATCCCCCTGGATTTTTTTATCAATTGTATAATATCTTTTTGTGTGCGCAGCATACATTTGTACATATAATATGAATATGCTTTATAATCTTCGTTTGCGCGATGGTACAGCGCGACCATATAATCACGATTGTCTGATTTTTTGTTAAAAAATATCGGTGTATAGTCGTTTTGCATTAAAAACCAATTCATGGTCAGGCGTGCAACACGTTTGTTAAAATCATTGAATGGTTGGGCATAAACAATGTCAAAATGAGTATTAAATGCACGTATCAAAACAGGCATGTTTGAATTGTTGATGTTATATTCAATGTCGCCCAGACGTTGCAACATTATATGATATGTTGGTGCATCACATTGTAATTGTTCAATGAATGCGTCTGAAAATCTGTATTCGCCACCTTTGATGTCTGTGTTTTTTGATAAAATGCGGTGCAGTTGGCGAATTTGATAATTATCGATTGCCGTTTTTTTGTTACGTGCGATGTATTTCCATGCACGCCCCAGATTACCAATGTGTATATAATTCAGATGGTATTCTTTTTCTTCGGGTGGCATATAGTTCGGATATTGAAACAATGTTTCGGTTTCATGAATCAATTCACTGTGCATCCAACCCATATTGTTCAGCCGGGTGCATGACTTTGCGCCCGAAGACAATTCGGTGATGATTTCTTTGTTTGATTCTATTTGGTCTTTTATATCACTTTTGCGCATTGTATACCCCGCGTTGTTATAAATATAACCCAAAATAAAAATTTGTCAAGTTTTTATGCCACCCAGATATGTAAAATATTCAAAAACGTACTTGCGGGGCAGGGGATTTTGTTCTATGGTTATGCAATAACGTGCTTGTTTTGTTACGAAAGGGATTATTATGCTGAAAAAGTTATTGGTTTTGTTGGCTTTGTTGACGCCGGTTGTTGCGTATGGTGCGGACAAGGCCAAAGATGACGAGCCTGTGGAACATTTGACCGATGAACAAATTTACGAGCAATTAAAAAAATTGGCGTTGGTGTTCGAAGTCGCACGTGATAATTTTGTCGAAGAAGCGGACGAGAAAAAAATGTTGGAAGCCGCAATGAATGGGATGTTGCAGGCGTTGGATCCGCACTCGTCGTATTTGTCGGCCGATGATTTCAAAGAATTTAATGATAAATCGTTGGGCGAATTTGGCGGTTTGGGTATTCAAATCACAAGTGATCGCGGTGCTGTGCGCGTGATTTCGCCGATTGACGATACGCCCGCTGAGCGCGCGGGGATAAAGGCCGGTGATTATATCACCCACATAGATGATGAACCTGTGTTTGATTTAACGTTGAATCAGGCAACTAAAAAAATGAAGGGGCGGCCCGGGACCAAGGTTAAGTTAACCGTTATATCCGAAGGGGAAGAACCACGAACGCTGACTTTGAAGCGGGCGATTATCAAAGTGGAATCGGTTAAGTTTGAAGAAAAAAAGATGGCTGGGTTCGAAGATGACGAAGATGCCGATAAAATTGGGTATATTCGTATATCTGATTTTGGTGCAACAACCGCCAAAGAATTAAACAAGGCATTGGAAAAATTAGAAGACAAAGATGTTATCGGATATGTTTTGGATGTGCGCAATAACCCAGGTGGGTATTTAACTGCTGCTATCGATGTGGCCGATGCGTTTTTGGATTCGGGCGAAATTGTGTCAACGCGTGGCAAACGTCCAAATGATATTGAACGCAGTTTTGCCGCGCCCGGCGATTTGGCGAATGGCAAGCCTGTTGTGGTGCTGATAAATCATGGGTCGGCATCGGCGTCTGAAATTGTCGCGGGGGCGTTACAGGATAATGGGCGCGCGTTGGTTATGGGGTCTCAATCTTTTGGCAAGGGCAGTGTGCAACAGCAAAAACCACTGGGGGATGGAACGGCGATACATATCACAATCGCGCGTTATTACACCCCATCTGGGCGATCTATCCAGAACGAGGGCATTACCCCAGATATAGAGGTACTGCAAAGTAAAATCGAGGTTTTGGAACGGCGTGAAAGTCTGTATTCCGAAGCGTCTTTCAAAAACTCATTGAAAAATGAAGAAGCCGAGAAAAAGGATAAAGATAAATCTGATGGTGATGACGATAAAGAATTGACCGATGAAGAAAAAGATGCGCTGGATTACCAATTGCAACGCGCGATGGATATGGTGCGTGCAATGGTCAAATTACAGGCGCATGCCGATTTAATCCCTGCAACACCGGAAAGCATTGCCGCATCAGAATCGGATGAGGGTGATGCGTCATCAGAAGATGAAGCGGAATAAAAAACGCCCCGATGGGGCGTTTTAGTTACTCGTGTTTTCCACTTCGCCAAGGCTTCGGGTGATAAACCACCCCCCCGTCGTGCTTTGCACGACACCCCCCGCCCGGATTCCACCCACGCGACACGTCGCGCGGGGCCCGGGGGCGGTGGGCATTGGCGCGTTCTCGTCACGGGGGGATGTTGCCCACAATATGGGCGGTGGGGATTAAACCACCCCGGCACGCTGACGCGTGCCACCCCTCCGTAGAGGGGAACTTTGTTCCGCGACGGTACTGGGGCAGCGGCCCCATCCGTCGTAAAGGGGACCTTAGGCTGTGGTGGGAACGTGCCAAGTTCCCCTCCGTTGGAGGGGTGGCGGCTTGCCGCCGGGGTGGTTAGAGAGTACGGAATTATCCACTTAGTCCCTTAATTTGTCATTCCCGCGCAGGCGGGAATAGGGTCTATTAAATTTGTGCCGCGGTTCACAGATAAATAAAAAGAACACAACGCTGAATTATTCCAAAAATAAAATAACTAATAACAACCCAAGCCTTATTCCCGCCTTATCCACCCCACAAATACATTCGTATTTGCGGGGACCCCGGGCGCGGGAATGACAAAAATTATTGCTGAAAGGATATAAAATTCCCGCCTTATCCACCCCACAAATACATTCGTATTTGCGGGGCCCTGGGCGCGGGAATGACAAAAATTATTGCTGAAAGGATATAAAATTCCCGCCTTATCCACCCCACAAACATATTCATGTTTGCGGGGGCCCTGGGCGCGGGAATGACAAGTGCGCGGAGTAACAAACAACGTGGCGTATGCCCCGTTGTTTATCGTGTTTTTTGTTTTGTGATTCTGCGTTTTACGAATTTACCATCAGGCATCAAAATCCAATCGCACATTCCGTGGCGCAAACATTCGCGCGCAGACAACATGCTGTATTCTGTTTTTTGCAATTCGTCTAATTCGTTCTGGGTCAATGACGTATATTGCAAATACGGTGCAAAGAAATTTTTACGCATTTCTTTTTCATACTTTGCTGCTTTGTCTATTTCTGTGGGCTTGTCCACGTCATATACCGAGTAACCATAATGAATCAAATTATACGATTGTTCATACATCGTACGAAATCCGGGTGTGCCCTGGACTGCGATTATGCTGGCGCAGGATGCGGCCGTACCCATAACCATTGTGCGGATAATTGCGCCTTTGTTTCGCGCCAAGTTCAATAATGTCATTATGCTTTTGGTTGTTGACATAGAACCACCCGGCGAATCCAAATATATGTCAATCACAGGGCAATCACTTGGGTCGGGGAAGAATAAGTATGGACTTTGCAGTTTCGCCAGATTCAATTCATACAATGGAACCCAATCAAGTGAATCCACCAGATTGCTTAAATTACCAATCAGTTCGTTGCATGATGTGCTATCAATCTGACCCAAAATAAAAACTTTGTTACCAGAAATGTAGTTTTTCTGGCCGCTGCGGTTCAATATTTCAGGCAATGCGCGTCTTTGTGGTCTTTTTGATTCAGGTTGTTGCATATTAAAACTCCTGGTTATATTTTTCGTGATTGTGGTACAAAAATAACGGTTTGTCAATGTGTTTTATAAGTCTTGCCTTGGGGATAAAATGGGGGTATGATATGGCCTGTACGAATTTTTATAAAAGGGAACAGGAATAAAAAATGGCAAATTTGATTGTTGATGGAAACTGGGCGGCGGCTGATGTTGCGTACAGATGTGTTGATTTCGCAGCAATTTATCCAATCACCCCCAGCAGTACTATGGGCGAATTGGCGGACGAATGGTCGTTCCAGCATAAAAAAAATATCTGGGGCGCAATTCCGCAAATAATTGAAATGCAATCCGAGGGCGGTGCCGCAGGTGCGATGCACGGTGCGTTGCAAATGGGGTCTTTGGCGACGACTTTTACGGCGTCCCAGGGATTGTTGTTAATGATTCCAAATATGTACAAAATCGCAGGTGAACAAACACCGTTCGTGATGCATGTTGCAGCGCGCGCTTTGGCAACGCATGCGTTGTCTATATTTGGTGATCACAGCGATGTTATGTCTGTGCGGCAAACGGGTTTTGCGTTGCTGTCCAGTCATAATGTGCAACAGGCGCACGATTTGGCGGCAATTGCGCATGCCGCAACGCTGCGCGCACGCGTGCCGTTTTTGCATTTCTTTGATGGGTTCCGCACCAGTCACGAAGAATCACGACTGACGCGTATAGAAGACGATGTGTTGCGCGAAATGTTGCCTGATGATTTAATTTTGGCAAATCGTGCGCGCGGGATGACGCCTGATCATCCGACGATTCGTGGAACTGCACAAAATCCCGATGTGTTTTTCCAAGGACGCGAGGCCGCAAATCCGCTGTATGCGAAAACACCAGAAATTGTTCAAGAATGTATGGATAAGTTTGCAAAACTGACGGGGCGCAAATATAACTTAGTCGATTATGTTGGTGATCCGAATGCTGAAAATGTTATCGTCGCAATGGGCAGTGCATGCGAAACAATCGAAGAAACTATGGCGCATTTGCCGGCCGGATTGGGATTGTTAAAAGTGCATTTGTTCCGCCCATTCCCACGTGATGCGTTTTTGGCGGCTTTGCCAAAGTCTGTTAAACGTATTGCCGTTTTGGACAGATGTAAAGAACCGGGTTCTTTGGGCGAACCGCTGTATCAAGATGTTAAAACGGTTGTTGGGGACAAGGCCGCTGTATTCGGTGGGCGTTATGGTTTGGGATCCAAAGAATTCAAGCCGCGCGATGTCAAGGCTGTGTTTGAAAATCTGATGCGCGAAACTTTGCATCATAATTTTACAGTCGGTATCGAAGATGATTTGACCGGTTTGTCGTTGAAAACAGATCCTGCGTTTTCCGTTCAGGATGATAATTTCAAGACGGCAATACTGTACGGTATTGGTTCGGATGGTACGGTTGGCGCGGTTAAAAACATCGTTAAAATCGTTGGGGAAAATTCTGATTTATATCCGCAATCGTATGCTGTGTATGATTCGAAAAAGTCGGGCGGACTGACCGCGTCGCATATACGTTTTTCGGATAAACCAATTCAAAGTCAATATTTAATCGAAGTTGCTGATTTTATCAGTGTTTCGAATTTTATGATTGCACAACGTTTTGATATATTCCGCGGGCTGCGCGCGGGTGGGACTGTGATGATTAACACATCCATGGCACCCGATGTCGCGTTTGCGAATTTGCCACGTGAAACCCAAGAACATTTAATGCGAATTCGTGCGCGTGTGTTTTTCTTGGATGCGAATTCAGCCGCGGCCGAACTGGGGTTGGGAAATCGTATCAACACGTTTATTATGTTGAACTTCTTTAATTTAACGCATGTTATTGACCCGGCCGTTGCCGCAACCAGTGCCAAGGTTGCAATTGAAAAAACATACAAGAAAAAGGGTATGGATGTTGTCCAGGCGAACTGGGCCGCGGTTGACAAGGCGGCGGATTATCTGCACGAGTACAAGTTGCCGTCGTCTGTATCCAATTTCGCGCCTGATTTTGTGCCGGCGATGACAAATGCTGCACCGGCTGAAATTGCGGGAACGTTGGGCGAAATGGCGGCGCAACGTGGGGATGAAATTCCTGTGTCGCGTTTTCGTGTTGATGGTGAATTCGGGGCAGGGCAATATCCAGTTGGTACCGCAAAGTACGAAAAACGTGCGATTTCCGACCGGGTTGCAACCGTTGATTTGGAAAAATGTATTCAGTGCGGTAAATGTTCGATGCTGTGTCCGCATGCGGCGATTCGTATCAAGGCAATGACCGCGGACGAGGCAGAACGTGCGCGCGCAGATGGCGTAATTGTTGTGCCGATGAAAACGCCTGAATTGGGCGAAAACATGTATTATACGTTAAATATTTCGCCAGCGGATTGTACGGGGTGCAATGTTTGCGTGAAAAATTGTCCGGTCCAGGCATTGTCTATGATGGCTTTGCGTGATTCCGGTGACCAGCAAAAACGATTCGATGCGGCGCAAAAAATCCCAGATATGCCGCGGGAAAAATTAAATCTGAATATTCCAAAGCATGTTGAGTTGTTGCCGCATTATTTCGAATTTCCGGGTGCTTGCGCGGGGTGTGGCGAAACACCATATATTAAAATGATGTCCCATTTGTTTGGTGATCGTATGATTGTGGCAAATGCGACGGGATGTTCGTCGATATATGGCGGGAATTTGCCGACTACGCCTTGGACGGCGGATGCGAATGGGCGTGGACCTGCGTGGTCGAATTCGTTATTCGAAGATAATGCCGAATACGGTTTGGGTATGCGAATCGCGCTGAATCAAAAACGCGATATGTTGAAAGGTTTGCTGTTTGAATTAAATATTCCAAATGTCGAAGAAATCTTTGCGGAACGCGACCCAGACAAGCAGCGTGAAATCGAAACTGAATTACGTGCAAAATTGGAAAAAATCGATTCGCCACAGGCGGCCATGGCGCGCAGTTTAATCGGTGAAATCGTCGATAAATATGTGTGGATTATCGGTGGCGACGGTTGGGCGTACGATATTGGTTACGGCGGTTTGGATCATGTTTTGCACAGTGGCGAAAATGTTAATATCTTGGTTTTGGATACAGAAGGTTATTCCAACACTGGTGGCCAACAATCCAAGGCTACGCCGTTCGGCGCAAGTATGAAATTCGCCATTGGTGGGAAAGAGCACGCCAAAAAAGATTTGGGTATGATTGCCATGATGTCGGGCGCGTATGTCGCGCAAATCGCATTGGGTGCAAATCAAGCCCAGGCAATACGCGCATTCCGCGAGGCGGCTGCATTCCCAGGACCGTCAATAATATTGGCGTATGCGCCGTGTATCGCGCATGGTTTCCCATTGCAAAATGGTCCAGAGCACCAAGCGCAACAGGTCAGCACAGGCGCATGGCCGCTGTATCGGTTTGACCCGTCGTTGATTTTGGATGGGCACAGTCCGCTGACGATGGATTCTAATGTCGATGAAACGACGCCGTTGGAAGATTTCTTGAAAACAGAAAGTCGTTTTGCGGCGGCACGTGCGGCCAATCCGCACTTTGACCGGTTGGTGGCCGAAGCCAAGGAAAACAATCATTATCGCAGCGAATTGAAAAAATATATCGCGCACTTTGCGATGATGAATTCGCCCGAGGTCAAAGAAAACGGCGAAGGATAAAAACGGGGCACTGCCCCGTTTTTGTTACTGGTTACTTGTAACTTGTTACCCCCGGGGGATAATTTTTTGTTGCGTGCGGGGCTGGGTTTGATGTACATTTGGGGTATGAAAAAAATATTTATCATTTTGGCGGTGGTTTTGGCGGGCTGTACTTTTCAGACCAAACATCGCGGGTATGTTTTTCCGCCTGATTTGGATACGGTTGTTGCGGATATTAAAACAACAAAACAATTAACGGACGAAATCGGTTCGCCCCAGGTGAAAACTATATACGGCGATACTGTTTGGATTTATTACGGCGCGGATGAAAATTATCGCGGGCCGTTGCCGTTGAAATACGATAATCAAACCGTGTTATTGGCGTGGGTTGATGGAACGCGCGTGAAGGATATTCGTGTGCTGCACGATGATGATTTGCCTGATGTGATTATTTCCGAAGATGAAACCGAAATCCCGGCCGCGATTGAACTGAACGCAATCCAGGAATTGTTTAATAATGTCGGGCGTTTTTCGCCGGCTGGATTGGGGCAGTAAAAAAGTCGTTTGCAAAATATGTGTAAAAAGTGTAGAATAGTCATATAAAAGAGAAGTGGGAATGAAAAAAATTTTATTTTCTTTAATCGTTTTTGGTTGTGCAGCGGTTATTGGCGTTCCGTCGGTAATGGCTGGGGAATTCACATCTTGTGGGCCTGGATACATTTTGGTCGAGCACAAAGATATAGACGGTATTGCCGCGGCCGAGTGCCAAAAGTTGTGGTGTCGCGATTTGGAAACTGGGAAAACCATGGGCAGTGGTAATCGTGCAAATACCGGCTATGTTTCGACATCGTATCCGATGGAACTGTGCGATGCCGATGGTAATTGTGTTGAATGTTTTGGCGATCGCAAGTGGTGCAGCGGCCAACCAACGGGGTATTGGAATCCTGAATACGGGGCGTATACATACGGTGGTGATGATAATGCCACGTATCGTTCGTATCAACGCGGCAGTTGTTTTTCGTGGAATATTGACAAACCTGAATGTCCAGATGGCCAGACGGCTATTTTGCAGAATGGACAGTGGATTTGCGCAGTAGAGTCCGAGACGTCCGCCGGCAGTCGTGAGTCCAGTATCCGCAGAACGTCTGGATCTTTGCGGCGTGCGATACGGTAATGTTTATGTCAGATTTGCCCCCAGACCGGGGGCATTTATTTTTTGTCTTGATTATTTGTTTTTCGTGTTTTTTATGGTATAATGGGTGGGATGTGAGAGAATGGCAACTGTAAAAGGTATCCAGATTATGCCAAGTAAGAAACTTGATTTTAAGACAGGTCAGTATGTTGTGTATCCAACCCAGGGCGTTGGTAAATTGGTTCGGGTCGAAGAACAAAATATAGCTGGCCAAAAAATAAAAATGTTGGTCATAGATTTTGAACGCAATCACATGATATTGCGCGTGCCGGTGGAACGTGCTGAAATTTCTGGGTTGCGCCCATTGACAACTGTTAAAAAAATGGACGAGGCAATCGCCGCCGCCAAGGGTAAAGCCGGTGCAAAGCGTATGATTTGGGCACGTCGGGCCGCCCAGTACGAAGAAAATATTAACTCGGGCGATCCAATGAAATTGGCCGAGGTTGTACGTGACCTGCAACGCAGAAGTCCAACCGATACAATGACTTTTTCTGCGCGTCAATTGTATTTGCGTGCGTTGGAACGCATGGCCCAGGAATTTGCTGTTTTACATAAAATCGATTTAGAGGAAGCATCCGATAAAATAGAAGATATATTAGGGGTGCCAAAGGAAATAGATTTGAATGTCGTTGATATTGACGACGATGATGATGATTCAGAAGACGAGTAAAGTTGCTTAGTTACTCGTTACTTGTTACTCGTGTTTCACCCTTTGCCGAAATTTCGTATAACAAACCACCCCGGCACGCTTACCTCCCACGAAAATTGCATTTTCGCGGGGCTCGGTATCGCGGCACCCCTCCGCAGAGGGGAACTTAGACCGCGATGGTACTGGGGGAGCAGCCCCATCCGTCGTAAAGGGGACCTTAGGCTGTGGTGGGAACGTGCCAATGCCCACCGCACCCCGTGGGGGCGGGGGTGTCGCGCCCCGCGCGACGGGGGGTGGGGTTAGTGGTTACTTGTTACTCGTGTTTCACCCTTTGCCGAAATTTCGTATAACAAACCACCCCGGCACGCTGACGCGTGCCACCCCTCCGCTAGATGAGGAACTTGTTACGTTCCCGTTGCGGGCTGAGTTCCCCTCCATTGGAGGGGTGGCGGCTTGCCGCCGGGGTGGTTAGAGACTGCGGAATTAGGTACTTGATCCCTTTGTATTCCCGCCTTATCCACCCCACAAATATATTCATGTTTGCGGGGGCCCTGGGCGCGGGAATGACAAAGGTGTGGAATTGGGCGCTTAGTCCCCTTTGTCATCACGAGGGAGTGAAACGACCGTGGCGATCCAGTGAATAAAAAAGCACTGCGGGCGAATGCCCGCAGACATATTATAACCTGGATTGCCGCAGTCGTACGACAACGTTTTCAACGTTTCGCGCTTCTTCGCAATGACAAGGGGGCGGATGTTACATTACAAAATCTTTGCCCAGATAGACCTTTTTTACCATTTCATCTTGGACAATTTCGGCCGTTGTGCCGTGTTTCAAAATTTTTCCGTCGTGCAAAACGTAACTGCGATCTGTAATACCCAATGTTTCACGTACGTTGTGGTCGGTTATAATTACCCCCAATCCGCGATTTTTTAATTGAGACACCAGGTCGCGAATTTCATTTACTGCGATTGGGTCAATGCCGGCGAACGGTTCGTCCAGTAATATGAATTTTGGATCGTTCGCCAATGCACGTGCAATTTCCACACGTCTGCGTTCGCCACCAGACAGTGCCGTCGCAGGGCTGCGACGCAGGGCGGTTATTGAAAATTCATCCAACAACGCATCCAGTTTCTTTTTGCGTTTTTTGCGGTCTGGTTCAACAACTTCAAGTATTGCCATGATGTTTTGTTCAACCGTTAATCCGCGAAATACACTGTTTTCCTGGGGTAAATATCCGATATGCATGCGTGCGCGTTGGTAAAATGGTAAATGGGTTATGTCTTGCGAGTTCAAAAATATCTGGCCGCCGGTGGCGCTTAATTGGCCGGTTATGCAATAAAAAGCGGTTGTTTTACCCGCGCCGTTCGGCCCCAACAAGCCAACCGATTCGCCTTGGCGTGCAATCATGGATATATCACGGATAACCATGCGTTTGCCGTACGATTTTGACAAGTGTTCAATTCTTAATACAGATTGTTTCATAATTTTATCACCAATTCGTCTGTTCTGATTTTATCACCATTACTGGAATCTATGCGAACGTTTTGCAGCAGTGTAATGGTTTTTTGTGTGCGGTCGTATCGGCCAGTGTCGGCGGCGATATTGTCGATTATTTTTGCGTTGTTTGATACACGTGTTACCGTGCCGGATACATTATCCAGTAATATTATGTTTGGTTGATTGTATTCTTGGCGGCCACTGGTTGCGCGAATTTCAAAAGGTTCGCCATTTGTGTCGGTGCCAGAAAATTCTGCATTCGACATTTTGAATTGGTTGGTTACGATGTCAGTCATGTTGATGGCTGATATTGGTGTCCATAATAATTGGCGCGTAAATAACGAGCCTGCAATCAACGCAGCCAACATTACCAATCCCCAACCGGTAAAGAAAAACTGCCACAGGCGTTTTAATCGTCTGTGCTTGAAAAAGATAATAAAATTGCGTTTGTCGCCTTGCACGGGGCATAGTGTAGCGCGACATTAACAAAAATGCAATTTTTATATTTATTCAGGCTTTATTTTGTGATATAATTCGTCCCAAGAGAGATGAGAAAATTTCTACAGATTTTTATGTGTTGGTTTGTGGGCATCGTTGTTATGCCCGCGGACGCGGTTACAATTAACAAGGCTGCGCCGGTTGCGCCGGTCGAATCCAGTTCGTCATCAACCACGGCCAGTTTGGTGCCAACTGTGTTGGGAATTATCAGCGGTGTCCAACAATTAACCAATCAGCAGCGTCAGTTAACTGCTGAATGTATTCCAACCAGTCAGGAAATCAACTGGGTTAACAATATGGTCAAAGAATGGGCAAAGACTGGTGCGATGAATGCGGCGGACGTGGAAAGAAAACTGTCTGCCCAGGGAATGCGTCGGTGTGCGTCTGCAACTGGTGGGTATGCCAATTCAGTGGCTGTGGCCGCAAATACTGATATGGAAAATGCAATTTGTTATGATTATTTTGGTACTGATGCCGACCGTGCCATGGTTTGGTACCAGTTTCCAATGGCTTCTGTGGCGACGTATTGTTCCGATGGTTCTTTGGTCGGATGCGCAACTGATGACAGGGTAACGGTGTCAAATATTTACGAGATTTTTAATCTGATAGATTTTTCAATGGATGATTACTATGGCGCAAACGATGCAACAATGTGGACGAATTTGATAAACAAAATCGAAAAGTGTTCAGATGTAAAATTGTCCGCGCGTAAGCGTCAATTGTGGGGCGAGTTTTTGACAGATACAATCAATTCGTTGGGCCAGCCAACAAATACGGGCAGTATTATGGATGCGGTCAGCGGAATAACCAGTGGTGGCGGATTGGGGTCAATCGGGTCTTTGGCTGCACAGTTTCTGGGTAACTGAAAATTGTGTATAACAGTTTTTAATTACGGCGTTATTTTCGCTTTACTCGTGCGGTCAAAAATTGTATAATACAAGGGATTACAGAAAGGGATTTTTTATGAAAAATAAATCTTTGTTTTTTATGTCGCGTGTGTTCGTGATGACGTCTGTTGTGGCTTTGGCTGCATGTGCGGGTTCAACCAGTGATGATATTGTTATCGAGTCAACACCAACGGTTGATTATATAAAAAGTTTGGATGTCTATTCGGCACCACACAAGGATTCTTTTCTGAACCAGTTGGCGATGAATTATCGTTCGTATGCGATATATAATGCTGATACCAGTGGGTATTTTGATGTTGGTGAATATTTTGCCCAGAAAGCGGTGGCTGCGTTCAGTGGCGAAACGCCTTTCCCAGAAAGTTTGGATAACTGGGCGGTCGAGGACGAACAAGTGTCGTTCGAATTGTATACTGGGTACAGCAATTTGATGGATCAGTTGAAAAATGACGCCAGTATGGCTCAGCCGCAGTTGGCGGCCGAAGCCCAGGCGAAATTTGATTGTTGGTTGTCGGCAACTGCCACTGGGCAAACGGGAACAGCCGAAGAATGTCGTGAACGTTTTTATACAACTATGCAGGCGTTAAGCGGCAATAATGGAAAAATTATAAATGGTGCAACTGCGTCTTTGCAAAAAGATGGCGGTCAGGCGTCGAACAGTACGACCCAGTCAACCATAAGCACAAATGGCGAGATGGTTGTGGCGGTTGAACGCGGCGGATTGTCTTCTAAACCTAAATTAAAATCACAGGCTTATTATCCTGAAACGCGTAACATGTCCGCTATGCGTGGAACCAAGGCGCGTGAAGGTGTGATTATTGTTAACAATGTTAATGTGCCTGAACATTTGATTGAACCTGAACCGGTTCAGCCGTTGGTGTTTAATCAAAATATCTATGGTGGTGATAAAACAATCAGTGACAGCAATAACATAAACGATAACAGTGTTCGTGAATGTGTACGCGAAGGCGATGTGAATTGCATCCAGACCAAGGTTGATGCCAAAGGTGCAACAAACCCAGATGATGCAGCCCAGGCGTCAGACGAAAATGTGAATCAAAATGCGGCACAGCCAACAACGGTTTTGCAGCCTGTTATTGTGCCCCAGGTTCGGGACGATTTGGTTACGCGTGAAGAATTTGTGGATATGATGATGGCTATGCGTGCTGAATTGGCGGCGATTAACGAACGTTTGGATAAGTTGCAGGATAAAGTCAGCACGACAACAAATAACACGCATCAAACGTATGAAAAAACGTTTATAAAAGTGCAACAAATTCCGTTGGAACCCAAACAACGCGTTATGGAGGAAGTATTCGAGGTATTGTTTGACTTTGATAAGGCGACAATTAAACCAGAATATGAACAGTTGATTAAGCAATTGGCAACTGCAACCCAAGAAAGTAAAAATATCAAGGTTTCTGTTATCGGACATACAGACACCATGGGCAGTGCGGATTATAACTATGCGTTGGGCGGTCGTCGTGCCGAAGCCGTACAAAAAATGCTGATTAAGTACGGTATACCAGCGGGACAAATTGTGGCGGTTTCAGCCGGTGAAGAAGATTTGGCCGTGCAAACCGGTGACGGGGTGGCAAATCCTGCGAATCGCCGTGTCCAGGTTATAAAAGAAGTGCACTATACCGAACAACCGCAAAAAGTGCAGAAACCAATGGCCGTGGTTGAAGAGTATATGGTTCCTGTGCAGTCCGGTGTTTGCGGGATGTACGGGTGTGCCAAATAATTTATCGGGCAGGACAAAGTAAAATACTTGACAAAAAATAAATATTAGTATATATTTTGTTCTGCCGGAGAGGTTATAAAAAGGCATATAGTATGACAGCGAAAGTAAATGATTTGACAAAAGGTGCCGCAACATTGAATGCCAAATCACGTGGCGTGGGGTACAGACATGCGGCGGCGGTCGTTAATTTAGCGGCCGAGTGGTCGAAACGCAATCTGAATATAGATGACGGCCAAAACCAGAAATAGTTGAAAATCTGTGCAGTATTTTTGAACCCCGGTGGTGTTTTGTGTGCCACCGGGGATTTTGTTTGTCGTTCTGGGTGAAAATAAAAAATATACGCGTCTGTGTATTGACGCGTATATTTTTATTTTTTTGCGGCCCAAAATAATGCCCACAACCATCCGATGCCCGTCCAACCGAATATCCAACTGGCCAGACGGACCAAAATCATGTCTTGTTTATTTTTACCGGTTTGGCGCGCCAACCATGCCGGCGCCAATACGATTGTGATAACAATCATTATCGCAACTGTGTATTTTGCAACCAATAAAATATCGGACGGTGTTATCATTTATTTTTATATCCCGTATTTGGCATTGTCGCCCAATTGTTCGGCAATACGTAACAGTTGATTGTACTTTGCCATGCGGTCTGTGCGGGACATGGAACCGGTTTTGATTTGACCGGCGTTTGTGGCAACGGCCAAATCTGCGATTGTTGTGTCTTCGGTTTCGCCACTGCGGTGGGAAATAATGACACCATAATTTGCGTCCTGGGCCATTTTTATCGCGCGCAATGTTTCCGTCAGACTGCCGATTTGATTTACCTTTATCAAGATAGCGTTTGCAACGCCGTTGTCAATGCCTTTTTTCAGGCGTTCTGGGTTTGTTACAAACAAATCGTCGCCAACCAATTGGCATTTGTCGCCGATGTGTTCTGTTAATTTTTTCCAATTTTCCCAATCTTGTTCGGCCAGTGCGTCTTCGATGGAAATAATCGGATATTTGGAAATTAAGTCCGCATAGAATTCAATCATTTCATCGGCTGATAAATCTTTGCCTTCGAATTTATATACCCCGTTGTCATAAAATTCAGATGATGCAACGTCCAGACCGATGGATACATCTGTGCCCGGGGTATAGCCCGCAGCACGAATTGCGTCGATAATTGTATCCAATGCCTGGGCGCACGAATGAAAGTTTGGTGCAAAGCCGCCTTCGTCGCCGACGTTGGTAGAGTTACCGCCGCGTTTCAAAATGGATTTCAAATTATGAAATATTTCAGATCCCATACGAATTGCATCTGATTCCGATTTTGCACCATTGGGGATAATCATGAATTCTTGGGCGTCCAGACCATTGTCTGCGTGCGCGCCCCCGTTTATTATGTTCATCATAGGACGGGGCAGTATGCACGGGTTTGTGTTGCCGTATATGTCAGCAATGTATTTGTATAACGAGATGCCTTTTGCGGCGGCAACTGCGTGGGCGGCGGCCAATGATACGGCCAAAATCGCGTTCGCACCCAATTTTGCTTTGTTTGGTGTGCCGTCCAAAGCAATCATTTTTTCATCCAATTCGGTTTGGTTTGACGCGTCCATATCTGTGATGGCGGGCGCTATGATTTCATTAACGTTTTTTACGGCTGTCATGACGCCCTTGCCCATGTATGTATCACCGCCATCACGTAATTCCAGGGCCTCAAATGAACCAGTCGACGCACCAGATGGTACGGCCGCGCGCCCAAATGCGCCATTTTCCAGTGTAATATCGCATTCTATTGTTGGATTTCCGCGGCTGTCCATGATTTGACGTGCGTGAACTTTTTTTATCAAAAACATATTTTTCTCCTTCTAAAATAAAAAATTACATTTTGTTGCAATTCCGGCTTGTTTTAATTTGGGAATTGTGTAATAATATAAGCATAAATTTGGATGGAAAGAAACAGAAATATGATGAAAAAAACAATATTTTTTATGTTGTGTCTGGCGCCAATCGGTGCTCAGGCCGCCTTTACTGACAATGTTTTGACTGATACGGGTGGTACTTTTTCCACTACAATCAGTGCGAATGCCATGTATATTGGTGCTCCGTTGCCGGACCCTGTGGAGGAAGGCGTAATTTATGCTGGCCCAGATGTGGACAGACAAAATTTATCGCTTTTATACATCGGGGCGGATGATGGTGTTGATTTCACACTGAATGGTAATATGGAAATTGTTAATGGGTATTCGTTGAACTTGGGTTCTGCGCCAGGATACAGTTCTGTTAATATTTCTTTAAGCGATGTTTTGGCCGGTGGAACTTTGACCATCAGTGGTGCAGGTGCGTTGACGGCCAAGAATGTTACGGTTAATGCCGGATTGAACGTTGGAACGGTTAAGAATGCGGGTGCACAAAGTATGAAGGCCGGTGTAATAACTGTCGAAGGCGATGATGACAGCGGTGCGACCGGTGGTGATACTGTTATAAATGTTGCCGGCGATTTGACGATGGGTGGTTTCCATAATACTGGTACGGGGACGGCCGATATAATCGCGGGTGGTAATATTACCGTTGGTGATTCTTTGGACAGTGCTTTGGTGTCTGATATTGAAAATGCCGATGTGGCGGGGAATATGAATATCACATCCACTGGTGGTGGGTTGACCGTTCATGGCAGTGTTTATAATTCCAGCAACACCATGGATATAGATGTCAATGGTGATGTTGTGGTTGATGGTACAATCAAAAACGATTCGAATGACAGCACCTTGAAAATTTCTGGTAACAGTTTGAAGGTCAGTGCCGGTGACGAAGTATCTGATGTTGATGATACGGTTGTGTCATTCGTGAACAAAGGAAATTTGTATATCGATATTGTTGGCGAAACGAATCTGGCCTATGGATTTGATTTAAGTGCCATGGGGGTGGATAATGCGTTTTCGTTGGTAACGGGGTCTTTGACGTTTGGTGCGGGTACCGATATGGACAGATGGTTGGGTGTATTCGCAAACAAGTTGAATGACTTTGAGTTGATTGTGAAAAGCGGTACTTTGAACCTGAAAACGACGGACAGCGAATATGTCGATATTGTTAACAATTTTGACGTTAACAACGAGCATGGTTTGCAAAATGCCGATGCTGATATGATTGTGCATGCGCCGGTAATTGTTGCGGGTGGTGTTACCAATAATGGGCATAAGTTGCAGATTGGAAACTATGAAATTACCGGAACCAATGAAATGACGGACACAACCACCAGTGTTACGATAAATGGTAACGTTGTGGCGTCTGAAAATGCAGAATCAACAGAAATCGATTCGGCCGGTACTTTGAAAATTACCGGAAATGTAACACATAATGGTGGCGCGGCCGGTGATGGTTATAATTATATGGCTGTAACCGGTGATACAAGTGTTACAATCGGTGGCAGTGTTTCAAATAACAACGGCGGAAAACTGGAAGTTTTGTCATCGCCCGAAGATGGCGTTATTAACATTGCGCAAAGTGTTGTTAATGGTACCCAGGGCGGCAATGAAAACGGTGTCGTGAATATCAGTGGTAATACAATAACCATCGGTGCGGCATTGACCAATTATAATGGTGTCACAACCGTCAGTGGCAATGGACCGGCAACTGATGATGGTGCGATTGCTGTTAATATTGGTAATATCGATGTCCAGGGTGGCGCGGTTAATTTAGAAGGATTGGCCGATGGCGTTTTGGTTAATGGCGATGTTGCTGTGACGGATGGTGGTGTGTTGAATATTTCGCGTAATACTAAATCTGTTGTTGCGAATGGTTCAATACTGGTTGCGGGCGACGTTCTTATTGGTAATACAGCAAATGATTCGGGTAATGGCGATGTCGTGATTGCAACCGATGGTGTCCAAGATTTCGAATTGATTGCCAATGGTACCGCAACAGGTGACGAGGACAGCAATGCGTCTTTGACCATCGATGGATCTGTTAATATCAACAGTGGTACTCATAATATCGTTTTGGCGGGTAATACAGTTTCGATTGGCCAGTCAATCGAGGATACCGTCCAGGTTTGGGGATCAAACAGTTTGAAGTTGGGTGTGGCCGGAAATTCAGTTGAAACTGCGGGTGCGGTCAGTGCTGCAAATGGCGGTAAATTGGAATTTGGGGCCGATACTGTCAAAATAGCAGGTGCATTGAATATCGACGGCAAAAGTTCGTTGGTTGCGCATAATACCGCTGTAACTGCGTCGGATATAGATATTGGTGGTGGACTGTATTTTGATGGCAAATTAAGCAGTGGGTCTTTGCCACGATATGGTTTGATTGGGGCGGAAAATGCCACAGAATTACAATTGTCGGCAACCGAAGGCGATATCACATTCGCAAGTGGTGCGACTTTGGGCAGCGGAACAATCGTTACATTGAATGCGAATAATGGCGACGTTTCGTTGAATGGCGCGGTCGAATCGGCGGGGTCTTTTGCGATAAATGCAAACGCTTTGGGAATTACGGGCGCAATTAACAACAGTGGTGTGTTGAACGCGAATGTCGTTAATAACATCGATGTTGGTGGCGCTTTGACAAACACCGGCACAGACGTTGAGTTGGTCAGTACCGATGGTGAAATTGAAATTGCCGGCGATATCGACAACGAAAGCGGCGCAACTGTTTTGCAGGCTGCTGGCGAAGTTTTGGTTAATGGTGCTGTTACCAACAAAGGTTCCAGTGTCAGCATAACAAGTGATGAAAATGCCGTTACATTAAAAGGTGCTTTGACAAACAACGCGGGCGGCGCGAACATCAGCGCAAACGATGATGTTACAATTGGTGGGGCGCTTGCAAATGCGGGTACCGGCGTTTCGATTACCAGTGCAAAAGGCGATGTTTATATTAACAATGGCGGGATATCAAATACATCTGCGTATACCGTCGCGATTACTGCCGATACGGGTGCCGTTTCTGTCGATGGCGATGTTGATGTTGACGCAGGTAAGGTTAGTATAACGGCCGGTGCCGATAATAATTCTGTTGACATTGCGGGCAATGTTGATGTCAGTGTTGGTAATGTTGAATTGAATGGGCAAGATATTGACATCGGGGGAATGTTAAGCATATCCAAAAATGAAGGCAACCAAGGAACCCAGGGCGCTGTACAGATTTCAGATGCCAAAACGGTAAATGTAATTGGTGACGTTTTCGTTAATGGCAATGTTGTCCAGGGTAATGTGGCGGGGACTGATAATCCGTATGCTTTGAACTTGGTAAACAGTGGATTTGATTTTACCGCCAACGCTTTGAATGTTACCGGGGATTATCGCGCTTTGGCGGGCACCACGGGTGTGTGGAATATTACAGAAGATGCCACAATAAGCAATTCTGTCAGTATTGCCGATGGGGCCGGCGTTGAATTGAATGCCAAAAATATTACAACAGGCGATGTTACCGTGAATAAAAATGGTGAATTGTCTTTGTTGGCAAATGGTGCGGTTAAATCCGGCGCAATAAGCAATTCTGGTACAATGGTGGTTAATGCAAATACTGATGCTGTCACGGCGGGTGTGTTGACTAATTCGGGTGATTTAAGTATCAGCGCGAAAAGTGGCATTACATTGAATTCGATTACCAGTAATTCTGGCGCGTTGATGTTGGATTCCGGGGCGGGTATGCTGAAATTGGCGTCTTTCGATGTTACAGGTTTTGGTACAAATGGAACCATAACGTTAAAGGGCCAAGGTTTGCAGACAACAGCCCAGGCGGCAACTGAATTTGTGACAAATAAAATCTTGTTGCAGAATGTTCAAAATGCCAATTTGACAAACGGCCAAGTCGCAATTGAATCGGATGATTACAGTATTTATGCCGGTACGTTCGATGTCAGCGGTGTAAATCAAGCTTCTGGTTCGTTGACCGTGTATACCAATACTGTTGATGTCGATGGTGACGTTGAGGCGTTGGGGGATGTACGGTTTGCGCGTTTGGGTGATGATTGGATGAATGTTGATGTTTCGGGCAATGTGTCTGGGGGTGTTGATTTGTGGGGCATCCAAAAGGCAACAATTGGCGAAAATTACATTTTCAACAACAGCAGTGATTTGTTTGCGGCCGTCTTTGCAGATGATAAATTGTCGGGCAAAGGATTGAAAAATTATTGGTCGACAATAACGTCCGAAGGCAAAAATACGTTTGGTACAATTACGAATGCCGCCAATAACGCAGGTGCGTTAATCGAGATTGGTGGTCAGATTGTTTCCAATCTTTCGGGTGTTGCATTGGGAACCAATGGTACTCAGCCGAATGTCGGTATTGCATTGTTCGAGACCGTTGACCAAGGTACGGCCATTTGGTTGGCGCATGCGGATGGTGGAATCAACATTTCCAATGGATTTGAACATCTGCGTAATTTGGATGTGAAGTTCTGTAATGCTGCGGGCGATGTCTGTATAGATTATGCCAGTACGATACGTGCTGATGGTACTTTTGGGGCTGCATCTGATAATACCACGGACAGTTCAGAGTTGCCGATTTATATCACTGAACGTGACAGCGATGGTGATGGAAAGGCCGACAGTTTGTATGTCGTGTTTAATCCGAACTATGGCGGTCCGATAACTATGTTCAAATTGCAACCGATTGTCGAAGCGGTGCCATCCCATACGGAAGGCGAATATGTTTCTGCCGGTGCGTTGGATGATTTGCTGTTGGGTCAGGTTTTGAATATCGGGTTCAGCGAAAAATCTCCTATTGAAGTTTTGCCTGCGGTGTTCCGTGGAACGAACTTTGCCGATATGGCGGATGCGTTGTATGACCGTATGGAACACTACTATATGACGGGCGAAGATGAACCGTTGGCACGTTTCAGCCGTTTGTTCCAGGCACGTGAATTGGAACAAATTGCCGGTGCGGTTGCGTTGAATGAACATACCAATTTCCGTGATTTCGAAGATCGTATGTTTGATGAATTCATTTGGAATCGTAACCGTAATCTGAAAAAGGCTTGGTTGGATGTTGATTATGGTTTGTTCAGTCAAGATGTTGATGATGGCAAACGTGTCAAGGGCGACAGATTCAGCATCTCGGGCGGTTTCGATTGGCAAGAATCTGAAACAATGATTTTGGGATTGACCGCACGTATATCGAATTCATCCAGCGATAATTCCGATGCGATGGATTTGGGATATTTGCCGAATAAGCCTGTGAATGGATTCGTCGATATTACTGTTGATGATCTGAATTTCGGTTTCGGTGGTTATATGATGAAGACTTTGGGTGAAAAGACACGCTTGTACGGAAACGCGTTCTTGGATGTACATATGTTCGATATATCGCGTGACCAGACATTCATGGATCATATCGATGGTACGGGCACTGCGTTCAGTTTAATCAGTGAATGGGGATTGTTGCATGATTGGCTGAATCAGTACATCGTTGGTAATGCGTATGCACGAGTCGGGTATAATTTCGGTTTTGATATCACCGAACACGCCGAAGGTCTGGATTATATGGATTTGCAATCCGATGGATATTTGGTGTTGACGCCGGGTTACTCGTTGATTGCACAAAAACGTATATATCCGTCGGCCTGGTTCCAAATCCGTCCTTATGCGTCGATTGGTGTTGAATATGATGTGTTGGGGGCGCCTGATTACGTGAAGTATAAATTTGCGCCGGCACATACGTATACAAAATACAGCATAGATATCGATCCGTTGTGGGCGAATATCGGTGGCGGTGTCGAATTCTTGTCGGCGATGGGTTTGCAGATAGGAATAGATTATCGTTACCAATACAACGATGCGATACAATTACATAACATCAAGGTATCTGGATCGTATCGGTTCTGATAACAAAACGGGGCAATTGCCCCGTTTATTTTTTTGTTGAAAATTGGCATTTTATACACGGTTATGATATAATCAGCCGAAGGGGTTTGGTTATGCCGAAAACTGTGTATGATATTATAAAAAAGCAAAATGGCGAAAAGTTTGCCAAGGCAATTCGTAATTACGATAATGGAATTTTTGATGTGCCGGATTTGGATAAAATAGTGCGATATGCCGGGCGTGATGCTGAACCAATAATGGAATATCTGATATCTTTGAAAGATGTGCATGTGGCAGAGATGTCTGTTCATCAAAATCCAATCGATTTATTAAATCGTGCCGGGTATGATGCGTATGTTGTGCATGACTTGGATGAACAAAATGCAATTAAAAAATATTTCGCAGATGGTGAAGAGTTGTGTACTTTTAACGATCCGTCCAGATTCAAACATTACTATATCATAAATGCGGTGCGTAAAGACGTTGATAAAATTCGTCGTGCCGATTTTGCAAACCCAAAACGCGAAGATGCGTACGGAACATCTGTGTTGTCGATTCAAGTGCTGAAAAATGGCGGATTTATCAGTATTAAAAACAGATATAATCATACTGTCGAAAATCCAGATAATACGTTTAATTCAAATCCTGATAATATTATATACGGTTTGGCGGACGCCATCAGGCATTATTTCCATGTAGATTTTTCATCGCGTCATGTCGAACTGGGGCGTGGGTTTGTGTTGGTTAATAATCAAATTATAAAATATAATTACGAACATAATAACGTTTATGTCGGTAATGATTTTTACGTATATGATGGGCAGGTTTATGATATAGACAAAAATCACGAAATTTTGTTGGATACCGTTGTTTTTGATACTCAATCGGGCGAATTTAGAGATCTGACCAATCGTATCAGTGGCACAACCCAGGTGTTAAAGAAGTTGATCGATGGAAAAAAAGTCGGTATCAAAAAAAATAATCGTGGTGAAAAATCACTTGTCGCAGATGGGCGCCCAATATTAGATTTTACAGATGGAAAAATAACCACTTTGGATTTGTCTGGCGTGACCGATGTGCCCCCTGAATCATTCAGATTTTGCGGCGCTTTACGCACGTTGAATATGCCAGATGTTCGAACAATTGGCAATAATTCGTTCGAATTTACAAATGTTTTGGGCGAAATTAACGCGCCAAATTTACAGGTGATTGGAAACAGGTGTTTCTTTGACCGCGTAATTGCCAGAAAATTAAGTTTTCCGCAATTGCAAAAAATTGGGGATTATGCGTTCAAAGAAACAGTCAAGTTGGTCGTGTTGGATGCGCCGAATTTACGTGAAATTGGGGCTGATACTTTTGGCATTGTGGATGCAAACTTTACAAAACTGGATTTACCAAACTTACGCATTATGGGCAGATATTGTTTTACCGTGTGTTTAAGTTTGAATGATATAAATTTGCCGCAATTGAAATATATGGGAGAAGATTGCTTTGCAACCGCCCAGATAATAGATTGTCTGGATTTGCCGGCGTTGGAAACAATGGGGGACGAATGTTTTCATGATTTGAAAGAAATAAAAAAATTGAAATTGCCAAACTTGTCATATATGGGCGAGGGCGCGTTCACGGCTCAAAAGACTTTGAAAGAATTAGATTTGCCAAAACTGGAAGTAATGGGTAATCGGTGCTTTTTTGAAAACGAAAGCATTGAAAAATTATCTGCGCCGCAGTTGAATCAAATGGGAAATGCTTGTTTCTTTAATAACATGGGGTTAAAGGAATTGAATTTGCCGGCATTGAAAAAAATGGGCGGACATTGTTTCTTTTCAAACCAAAAAATTAAAAAAATAAATTTGCCGTCCGTGCGGCGCATCGATGAAATGTGTTTCAAAAATGCTGAAAAAGCAATCGAGATAAATATGCCGCGATTACAAAAAATTGGTGGCGGTTGTTTCATGATGAATAAAAAAGTTATGAAAAAAATGGATTCTTTGGTCGATAAATCTGGACGGGTTGCGCATGGATTGGTAATAATTTTGCGCAATAAAACGGATTTGATAAAGGCCGTTAAAAAAATTATGCCGGATAAGTTAATTAACCCAAGGATTCATCATGACAGATAAAATAAAAATGGCTTTGCCGTATGGCGATGTGGTGATTCAGATGTTGCCGCAAATCGCGCCACAACATGTGAAGCGTATAACAGAATTGGTTAAATCTGGATTTTATAATGGGTTGAAATTTCATCGTGTGATTGCTGGATTTATGGCACAGACGGGGTGCCCAATTGGCGATGGTACAGGACGTACAGGTATCGCAATTCCGGCTGAATTTTCAGATGAAAATTTTTCGCGTGGCGCGGTTGGTATGGCACGGACGGTGGATGTTAATTCGGCTGATTCACAATTCTTTATTTGTTTGGCGGATTGTTCGTTTTTGAATGGCGAATATACGTTATGGGGACGTGTGGTGTCTGGAATGGAATTCGTCGATAAAATAAAGCAGGGCGATGATATGAATGACGGCCGTGTAGAAAATCCTGATAAAATTATAAAAATAGAAATGGTTGAATAAAAAACGTGGCGCAAGCCACGTTTTTGTTACCATGTTCGGTTAAAATTAAAATGGAATGTCGCTCGCAATATATTGCTGCGCGTATCCTCGTAGTTGTTCAAACTTCGCGTTGCTCGTTTTCACATACTCGGATTCGTCACCGGGTGACGCCATTCCATTAAAATGGAAGGTCGCTCGCAATATATTGCTGCGCGTATCCTCGTAGTTATTCGAACGGCGCTGACGCTTGTTCTCATATACTCGGATTCATCACCGTGGCGATGCCATCCCATTAAAATGGGATGTCATCGCCAATATCGGCGACGGATATTTCTTCGCGGGGTTGTGCCGGTTGTGATGCAGGTTGGCCGTATTCACCGCCAGTTGATGCGCCGCCTTCCAAACTTTTCGCGCCCGCCAAAATCACCATTTGACCCGCAAATTGATTCAATACAACTTCGGTCGTGTAAACGTCAATGCCTTGTTGATTTTGCCATTTGCGTGTGCGTAAAGAACCTTCGAGATATAATTTAGTTCCCTTTTGCAGCATACGTTCGGCGACTTCAACCAAATTCGGGTTGAATATCACAACACGATGCCATTCGGTTTGTTCTTTTTGTTCGCCGGTCTGTCTGTCGCGCCAACGGTCAGATGTTGCCAGTGAAAAACTTACCACCTTTTGCCCGTTTTGCATTGTGCGAACCTGGGGATCTTGACCAACGTTGCCGACCAATATTACTTTATTTATGCTGCCTGCCATAATCGCTTCCTTTTTTTGTTTCTTAATATACTTAATTGGAGCAAGAAAACGTGTAAAAATCAAGTGAAAATCGCGGGTAAATCGGTGTGGACTTGACTTTTGTGCAAAAAATGTATATAATATACGTGTCAATTTGGGGTGCGTTCTGCGTTCTGAGATTTCCAAAAAAGGATTTTTTATGCATGTTAATGAATTAAAGGCTAAATCGCCACAGCAATTATTAAAAATGGCCGAAGATATGGGTATCGAAAATCCGGCTCAGTTAAATGTGCAACAACTGCGTTTTGCGGTTATGCGCGTTTTCGCCGCGGATAAAAAGGTTACTTTAATCGGTGATGGCGTGTTGGAACGTATGCAGGATGGTTTCGGATTCCTGCGCGCACCAGAAAGCAATTATTTGGCCGGGCCAGATGATTTATATGTGTCGCCCGCGTTAATCAAAAAGTACGGATTGAAAACCGGCGATTATATCGAGGGGCAAATCCAGGCGCCCCAGAATGAATCTGAACGTTATTTCGCGTTGGAAACAATCGAACGGGTTAATGGTGGCGATCCTGATAAATTGCGTCACCGTGTGTCGTTTGACGATATGACCCCGTTGTACCCAGATGAAATGCTGAAGATGGAGGTTGTTGATGACAAGGACAAGGGACGCAGTTTGTCTGCGCGTGTTATCGATTTAATTGCCCCCACGGGTCGTGGGCAACGCAGTTTGATTGTTGCGCCACCGCGTACTGGTAAAACTGTTATGCTGCAAAATATCGCGCACAGTATCGCGACAAATTATCCTGATGTTAAGTTAATCGTGCTGTTGATTGACGAACGTCCCGAAGAAGTTACAGATATGCAACGCAGCGTCAAGGGCGAGGTTATTTCATCCACTTTTGATGAACCGGCCGCGCGCCATATTCAAGTGGCCGAGATGGTTATTGAAAAAGCCAAACGATTGGTTGAATCTGGGCAAGACGTTGTTATTTTGTTGGATTCAATTACCCGATTGGGGCGCGCGTATAATACGGTCGTCCCGTCCAGTGGGAAAGTGTTAACCGGTGGTGTTGATGCGTACGCGTTGCAGCGTCCGAAACGTTTCTTTGGCGCGGCACGTAACATCGAAGGCGGTGGTTCTTTGACCATTATTGCGACTGCGCTGGTTGATACTGGTTCCAAAATGGACGAAGTTATTTTTGAAGAGTTCAAAGGTACAGGCAACAGCGAAATTATTTTGGATCGCAAATTGTCTGATAAACGCGTGTATCCCGCGATCGACATTACCAAATCCGGCACACGCAAAGAAGATTTACTGGTTGACAAAGACACATTGGCAAAGATGTATGTTTTGCGCCGCATAATTAACCCAATGGGCACGTTAGAGGCGATGGAATTCCTGTTGGATAAATTACGCGTAACGAAAACGAATGCGGATTTCTTTGCATCGATGAATCAGTAAATTTTTAACGGGTTGTGATGCATCTCCCGCCGCAAGGCGGGATTTTTTTATAGATTGGCGGCGCGTTTTATGATAAAATACACGGGTACAGGGATGTGATAAGCATGCCGAATTAAAAGGTACGTTTTAATTCGGCATAATACAAAGGAGAATTTAATGCGGATTTCCAGGGTTTTTGCACAAAAAAAGATGCCTAAAATAAACGTAGGTTTTTTATTGGTGGGTATGTGGTTTATCTTGTCTGGTAGTACTGCGTTGGCCGATTACATAGATATTTTTAAGACGGGTGAAGGATACACTTTGGTGACAAATAATGGTGACATCGCAGCAAAAGCCAGTAATTTGGAGACCGCTCAAAGATATGCGGATTTATACACGAAAAGAGGAGCCGAAGTTCGTTGGCAGTCTTCATTGCCTGCACGTACTACTTCTGGAACAGTGAACCCTTCTGCTGCTACAACAACCGGTGGTGCTGCAAATGTTCCGCCGTCACGTCAGGTGACTGGCGGTGGAACGGCACCGCGTCAGGTGACTGGTGGTGGAACGGCACCGCGTCAGGTGACTGGCGGTTCAAATGTACCAGCGCCCACAGGTGGCGGATCTGGTGGTAATACTGGTGGCGGTGGTGGTAAAGTAACAGGCAAGGGCGTGGGAAGCACTGTTGGGAAAGCGCTGGGGGTCTTGGGCGGTGCTCTGATGGTTGTTGATGGTGCTGCAAATGTGTCTGAATCTGTTGCAGGTACAGATAAAGCCACTTGGAAAGATGTCGGGCAGGGTGCCCTGGGTGGTGCAGAGGCCGCGGGTGGGGCGACCATGATTGCAAATGCATATGTAGGTGTGGGAACCGTTGTATGGATTGCGTCAACTGCCGCAGGTGCAGTAATCGGTGCGGCCGGTGCAGGCGCAGAAATGTTTTCTGAAACCGATTGTGAAATGGACCCTGTGTTGGGAAAATATGCCTGTTGCAATATTTCAAAGTTAAGTAATATTGATGCATATCGGGCTGAAATAGGGGACAGAATGTTTACTGATACTTTCCCGTATGTACGTTACTGTGTTCAGGGAAAAAAAGAATTCAAAGAAGAACAACCGTGGTTAAAGGGGCGTTTTTTGGATGACCACTGGTCTGCAAATACCGAGGTTGGTTTATGTCCAGGATATGATATGCCAGTAAATCCAGATATGAATATATCATTAATTGCTGCTGCTGTTGAAGGGGTTGGACACTGTTGGGCGTGGGAATGTGCCGACCCGGGGCGCGTGCGCAGTGGCGGAACATGTATCGGCAGTGATGTTGCGGATGCCAGTGAAATGGGGCCGTTTTTGCCAGAAAATTTTGAAGTGAATTCAAATCAAGATAGTGGCGGAAATACTGCTGATAATGTAATCGGCACAAATTGTAATGTCGCTGATTTACCACAATATGCAACGGCTGGTACCTATATTAATAACGGGGTTGATGTTGTATGCGCCGCAACGGCATGTCAAAGTGGAACTTATTTGGTGGTAAATTCATCTGGGGTGTCCCAGGGTTGGTGTGTGGCGTCAACATATTGTAATGACGCAAATACGCATTTGAATATTATTGATGGAACAAAAACTGACCTGCAATGTGTTTCAAATATGGTATCAACAGTATCAGATGATGCTGAATTTGGGGGCGAATTGGATGCTGCGGTTATTGTTGCGTGCAGTAATGCCGCATTGGACAGATTAAATGCGACAGCCGCCGTGTATAATCAAACAGTTGATGATTGTGTGCCAACCAGTTGCAAAAACGGTTATCGTTTGGACGGGGAGGGCGAATCTGCAAAATGTGTGGCCAATACTGATAACGAATGTGAACGTGGCGTCACAGGTTACGTTATGTTCGAAGGTGTTTGTATGCCAATCGCACAAATGCAACAAATTCAATCGCAACGTGCCGAACAACAGGCCGCACAGCAAGCGGCACAAGAATTACAAAACTTGCAGTCGCGAATTGACAGATATGCAGAAACAATTATGGATATAGAGGACGCGCATGCCGATGATAAAGTGTCTGTATGGAAAAATGCAGATGGTAAATTTAATACGTCGCGTCTGTTGTCTGATTCCATTGCTGGAATTGCGCTGGGGACTGTTGGCGGTCTGGTTGTGAACAAGGTTGTAAAAGATAAACATATTGAAACCGGATTCGAAGAGATTGGCTGTGCCATAGATGATGAAAGGGTTGCTGATTTTGATGATGTGTTCGTAATCAATGGCGCGGTTAATAAAAATGGGTGTGTTGGTAATAACACTGGGTACGGTAATGTATATGTGTGGGCGTCGCGTAACAGTGACGGCAGTGATTATACACGTATGGTCGAAGACGTTTCCAATCCGGCAAATAATGCATGTTGGGTGCGTGTTGATATAGAATCTGATAACCCAAATATTCGTGTGTCTGATGTGCCGTCACGTTGGTTTATTGTCGGACAACAAATTACATGTGGTGATTGGGCCGACAGAAACACTTTGCGGCAACGTGCGTTGGATGCACGAAAATCTGGACGCACGTGGGCAACTGTTGGTGGGGCCGTCGGTGGCGCGGGCGTCGGCGTTGGAATAATGGAATTGTTTGGTAATCGTTTGATAGGGGGCAAGGTTATGGGGCAAAAAGCCCTGGATGAAGCGGAGCTGTTGTATTCACAAATGTCCGAATCCGAACGGCGCGAATATGCAAATGCTGTTGAAAAACTAGATGAATTGTGCAGTGAATTGCATGCCAGGGGTGGTTTCCATTCTGCGTGTGGCGATTGAATTGGACAATTGACAGATTAACAAATTAACGGGGCTGTTTATGCCCCGTTTTTATATGGTGAAAATATGAAAATTTATATTTTTTTGTTCTTTGTTTTTATCGTCGTGGTGGCGGGTGCGTACTGGGCGGGCGGGCGCGTGGCATCACAAAAATGTGCCACACAAATTGCAGAAATTCGCGCAGAACAACAATCCGTTAATCTTGAAAATATGGTGAATGTAAATGAAAAAGTTTTTAATACTGGGGTGCGCGATATTCGTCGCATCCTGCACACGGAGTACACAATTGCAGAATAATGCTTGTGTGCCATGCGTCCCGATTTATGGACGGGCAAGCGACTGGAATGTAATCAGCGACGATTTGGCGCGCAACATATATCGACATAATTTAATGTGTTCCAATCAAAGGGCAGAAAAACGTCGATAAATTTTATTTGTTTTTGTATGCCTGGGCCACACTTTCGGCAACGTTTTCCAATATTTGTAACGATGATTCGTATGCCGCGCAATCGCGTGCAATCTCGGACCGATAGGCATCACGCAGGTTTGTCTGCATGTATGCGCACCCACGCAGGTGTTGAACGCAATACTGGTGCCCCATGGCAAATGCCTGTTGGCCGCGGATGTTGCTTTCTGCGCCCGGCCAATCTATGTCCAAAGCCGATTCCAAATCAGCCCATGAATTTGATCCAGAATATTGACCAACCATTTCCATCCAATATTCATCCATTTCTTCCTGGGTCCAATAATTGGTGCCCTGGGCGGATAAAATTTCTTTGATTAACCGATCGATTGACGGTTTGTAACGGTTTTCTATCTGGGCCAATTGAGTGCTGCAATAACAACGATTGTATTCTGTATCTTCGCGTTCACAGTAATTGTCCATGCATTCAACATAGTCCGCCATGCAACGCGATGAAGACATCGGTGTCTCGTCCGAAGTGTATGTCGCCCCAGATGTTGTTTGGCGGGCGGTCGAGATTATTGTCGAACTGTCACCACGTGACGCACGTTGGGCGGTGTGCATCGTGGTCGTGCCCGTCCCGCTGCGCGCAACAACGCGGCGCGTTGATGATGTTGTCGGCATGGCCGCACGCGCAGTCGATGTGCCAGATGTTGCGCGGCGCGTAGATACATTACGGGTTGCGGTTGCCGCACGCGCAGATGTCGCAGCGCGGGCCGTGGATGTACCCGATGTTGCCGCGCGTGCAGATGTTGTGGTTGTTGCACGACGTGGCACAACGTTGCGTGTCGCGGCCGTGCCGTTCGATTTTGTGCGCGTCAAAACGTTAATTTGCGCATTCGAGTTTGATGGGGTGACGCCTGGGTTTAATTGCGTGCGCATGGTGTTGTTCATGTACGGATACAGATTGTTGTATGTGTTCGCACTGACATAATCAGACGCGCGTGACGTTGCCGCCATTGCGGAACATAACGGCAATAATGCAAAAAATGCTGCAAAAATCCCAGTTTTTATAGACATCGTTTATATTGTAAAAATTTTACGTTAATCAGACAAGAAAAATTTGCAATTATTAAAAATCTTGATATAATTCCCCCTGTTTCGGGGCGTAGCTCAGTCTGGTAGAGTACTTGGTTTGGGACCAAGGTGTCGAAGGTTCGAATCCTTTCGCCCCGACCAGTAATTAGAAAGGTCGCGCGTTGCCGCGGCTTTTTTCTTGTGTCCGCCACTACCTGCGGGCCTGACGGACTGGAATTGACTCCGGTATTCCGACAATATACGCAAATCCACCCATAACATACCGAAACATATACAATACCCAATTTTGCGGAGTCAATGGGGTTGAAAATACTACAAAAATACCTATGTATAACCCGATAAATATATAGGAGAAAAATATGTTCAAAGTTACAACGAAATTTGATTCAAAAAAAATTGAAAAAGATATACTGAATACTGCAAAACAAAAAATAATACAAAATCCGTCAATAATAGAGAAAAAACTTAATGAAAAGGCTAGACAGTTGGCGTCAACTTACCAAGATGAAACAGGATTGAAACCAGAGGTTGTAATAAAGATTATTGATATGCAACATACAAATTTGACCACAAAGCTAAATATCGGTGTTTTAAATGGCGATGAGGAATACAAAGCGCGTGTTACTGAGTTTATAAAATCCAATCTTAAGGGTTAATAAAACTCCCGTTCCTGGTCGGCGAAATTCTCATACTTACTTGCAATCTGGAACAGGGTCTGCAGGTTGATGTGTGGTGGAATTTTGCTGTCCATGATGTCGTTGATAATCCGTGGCGACAGGTATGCCAGGTTCAGGTATTTATAAATTGTTCGCAGGTCGCGTTTTTCATCTCTGGCAATTTTCTTTATTCCGGCGCCACCTTCGTATAAGTTCTTATACCGCCATGCCGTTGCAAAGGCTTTTACTATCAGGTGGTTATTATCGGTTATGCTCAGAACGCCAGTCTTGGCGTCTTTATCAATACGCGTTGTTGCGTATTTACGCAGAATAACGGGAACGCTTATTATTACTTCGTCTTTGCTTGTTATGAACTCCATTTGTTCTGTTGCTTCGTTTATGTATACTTCGCTGGCAAATCCTAGCCAGCGCATCGGGTCAAGTGAGATATGAATTATCAATTTCTCATTTGAATAAATAACCTTCTTTGTGACGGATTGTATCAAGTTACGCTTTGTGTCGTATGTCATACGTGTCCAATCTATGCGCTTAATCGCGTCTTTAGATTCCGGGGGCAGGGCGGATAAATCAGAATCCAGAAATTTTGTAAATGTACTTAGAACAATAGTGTCCAGTTGTGGTGCAGGCAGGTAAAATCCTTTGGACGCATAGTAATATTTTGTCTTTTGATTTTTACCTGAATTGCGTTGGTTCGTGAACTTAATGCCGATATTATTGAACAGTTTGCCTGTCAAAAGGTTTGGTGAACGAAGTGCTTTTGATTTGTTATTCGTATTGTTTTGCAGGGCGGTTTGTACGGCGTTAAATAACTCGTCTGATATGATTGGTTCGTGCGCTCCACGGGCACAAGTTCCGTTTGCTTTGTGTGATATAAATCCGATATAAGTTTTATCGCGCAGGATTCTGTGCATACTCATTTGGGTAATAGGCTTGCCTCCACGCCAATCGCCATTGCGTGTTTGCCATTTTTTTGCCCAGATTCCATTTAGTTCTGCAAATTCAGTCAATTCGCTGACCGATTGAAATTCCAGATATTGCTCAAACAAGGTCTTTACCTGTTGGGCTTCGGCTTCGTTTATAACCAGTTTTTTGTCTTTGATATCATAGCCTAATGGTGGAATGCCGCCCATCCATAAGCCTTTGGCTTTACTGGCACGTATTTTATCGCGGACGCGTTCACTGGATACTTCACGTTCAAACTGTGCAAATGACAGCAACATATTCAGGGTTAGTTTGCCCATAGAAGTACTAGTGTCAAATGCCTGAGTAATGGACACAAAGTTGCAGTTATATTTATCAAAGTACTTCATCATATTATGAAAGTCCAAGATAGAACGGGACAGGCGGTCAACCTTGTACACGACAACAGTGTTTATCAACCCTTTGGCTATGTCGGACAGCATTTCTTGCAGCCCGTGGCGTTCCATTGTGCCGCCAGATATGCCGCCGTCGCTGTAATTTTTTGTATATTCCCAATTATTAAAGGCTTGCGATGAAATGTATGCTTTGCAAGATTGCTCTTGATTATCCAAAGAGTTAAAAGCCTGTTCTAAGCCGTGTTCAGTAGATTTTCCGGACATACACCGCACATTTAATCGCTGGCATTATTACACCTTTGTGTTATTGCAATTACCGCTTACAAAGCGTAGGAAGTCAAGTTATTAGTGGTTGAAATAATATGTAATGAACTATATAGTGTATATAGGAAATATGGAGTAAATATATTTATGTCATGGTATATACCTGCTTTACAAGATGGTTTAAGAAGTTTTTTGAATGATGAAAGACTAAGAATTTATAATATTGTTGAAAAAATGTTAAAATTTTTGCCTGTACTTTCTGATAGATATCAAAATTTGGTATATAAAGATTCTTGTTATTGTGAAATAATAAAAGATGATTGGTTGAAAGAGCTGGATAGATTTTTTAAATTAGTTATTGTTAGAGATAATAGAAATAATTATTTTTATAAACCCCAGGATAAGAATATTATTCGGGACTACTATGATATAGATCTTTCAGATTTTTCTTTGCAGAGTATTTTTATAAAAATAATCTTTGATAAAGATTTGGACTATGATGTAAAAGTTTTTCATACATGGTATGATAATGTGCGTTTGGCGGATTTTGAAAATAGTATAACTATTAAAAAAGATAAAAACAAAAATATTATATCTATTCCATTGATTGAGTTGTGTTCTTATAAAAAAATTAATAAAACAGGAGATCCGACCGTTCCCACAGAAATAGTTAATTTACGTATAGATTATGTAAAGTTGATAGATATATTATTTGATTTTTTGGTTGAAAATAATTTTATTAAAATTTCAGCCTTAAATTGTTTAGATGGAACAAAAAAACCTATAGAATATGAATCTATTATTGCTACGAATTTATCTAATTTAGGTTTTATTACGCGTACTACCTCAATAAGCGGTGATTTTGGAGTAGATATACTTGCAGAAAAAAATGGAATTTCTTTTGCAATTCAATGTAAAATGTATTCTGCACCAGTTGGAATAAACGCAGTTCAAGAGATATCTTCAGGCAGAATTCATTATAAACAAGATTATGGCGTTGTTGTTAGTAATGCAAGTTTTACAAAGGCGGCTCGGGAGCTAGCAAAAACCAATAATATTATCTTATTAAAAGATAATGAATTGGACAAATTATTAAAGTTTCTATAAACGTAAGGTCAAATAAATGTATGGCCCTTTGCAGTGGTATCGTGACAATATACATATAGTAGAAGACGAATACTCTAAAGTTGTAGAATTTATATTTTTATGGCAAGAGTATAATTATTACTATCATCATGAATTTCCTGATATTGGAGATTGTAGGGCTGCGCTGAACCTTTATAAAAAACAAGTGGCACTGGAGTATTATGAAACGATTAAAGATGAATGCATAAATGCTTTTATGCGAATTCAGTCAAGAGATAAAAACAATAATCCGCGCACATATTTATGTAAAGATAGTAGGTTTCAAAGAAAGGTAGAATATAATGTTAATGGGCATGATACATTGCGTGATTTTCTTAGCGTAGTTTATCAAATACGGAATAATTTTTTACATGGTGAAAAATTATGGAATGAAAATAAGGAAATAGATATTAAATTGATAAGTTGGGCAAAAGATTATTTGGAGAAACTATTAAATGGGAGTGGCATACTTTGATAAATAGTTTGTAAGATAATGGCCATTTTAAAAGCGTATTTATTTTTGAGTTTTTTAAGTGTTTTCTTGTTGTATGTGGCGGTAATATGAAATATATATGCTAATATTGGTATTGTTAGTTATCACGTTTCTTCCTTTTGTTTAATCCAAAGAAGTCGGGACCAGAGATTTTTATTCCGGTTATTTCTTTGGCAACGGCGGACAAGGTCGGAAAGATTTTGTCGTTGTATAAAAATGTCTTGTCTTCTTGAACCAAGATTTTGTGGTCTATGCCACGAAATGTTCTGGTGATAGTTGTCCCGGGCGTCAGGTTGTATCTGTGCCTATATACTAGGTTTGCGCATTCCATCGGGACGGATTTATATTTTTTTAGTTTATTCTGATATTTTGTTTCTATGTGAACGTGTAATGTCTTGCATTGTATATAATACCATAATGCACGCAACTGCCCATTAAAAGGGTGTGGCGAATACCGTGCCCATAAACGTGCACGCTCATCTTGTGATAACGCTTTTAATTCTTCAAATGTCTTGGGCAAAATCTCTTTAACTTTCCGTTGCATTATTGTTTCCTTTTTGTCGCAGTTGTTGCATGGATATATCAACTAACATACGCAGAATACGCAGGTTGTGATACAGGTCTTTGTTGGTAATTGCAGGCATACGCCCGAACGGATTGCCGGACTTACCTATATGAAATCTGGTTGTTTTAGGTGGATTTTTGTAGGGCATTATTCAACCTCAAACCATTTCATAACAGTGACAAGCAGGTGCGGATAATCGGCGCTGGTGGCTTCGGTCAAGAACTCGGACCATTTATCTTCTTTCCCGGCTAAGGTTAGGGCATTTTTACACCGCGAAAGTATAGCGAAAGCATTACCATCACGATTGGTTAAATAAACCTTTATATCAGGGTATTTTGGCATATTGGACTCCTTTGTTTTTACTCTGTTTTTAAGTTCGTCCAATTACTGCTTACCTTTCCCCGAAAGTCAAGTTAAATAAATTTGTTTTGGGGCTTGAAATACTGTGGCGCTGTTCTTACATATATATAGCCCTATTATTAGTAATAGGGGAACTTGATTAAGAAAGTCAAGCATTGTATTTCGTGCGTGTTTATCTATTTCGCACGATAAAACATTTTCCATTGGCAGGTCTTGTAGCCCCAGTTCCCAACCGCCTATACCAGAAAACAGGTTTATGTATTTGTAATTCATATGATATTCCTTTTTGGTAATAAAAAGCCCCAGCTTTTGAAAGCCAGGGCAAAATAAAAACGGACGCACTTGTCCGCCGATTGTTGATGTATATTATACCAGAAAATTCGTAAAAAATCAATACTTCTTGTAATGGGTTGATAATTGGTATTATTTATGTTATATATAACAGTATGAAAAAACTAAGTTTTTTATTTGCAATGGTTTGTGTGCCAATGTCGTGCTTGGCAGGTGTCAGTTGTAGTACTATTGGTGATACTGTTTACTGTTCTGGGCGTGATTCTGATGGAAACTATGTCAGTACTACAACAAATAAAATTGGCAATACGACGTATACCACCGGTCGTATCGGTGATGAAAGGGTAAATACTAGCTCTAATAGAATAGGCGGAACAGTTTATACCAGTGGTTCTATTGGTGATAGGCGTGTAAACGTCAGTGAAAACAGAATTGGAAATACTGTTTATCATTCGGGCAGTTTCGGTGATAGCCGTGTTAATACAACTACAAATAGAATAGGTGCGACAACATACACGACAGGCAGTATTGGCAACCGCCGTGTATCATCCAGTGCAAATAAAATCGGTGGCACAACGTATTATAACTTTTAAGGTTTATACAATTTCCTTAAACTTGGAAAGTGCTGATATAAATTCTGTGCGTTTAGTATTTATAACCGAGAAATCCAAACGGTAGAACTTGTTCATAACTTTGTATGGATTTTGACCTTTTATTAAAAAGTCTTTCAGGCTTTCTAATAAATATGACAGGGCAGGTTTTGCTTTCGTGCCTTTTAATGTTGCCTGCAATTTTGATGGTGTAAACCATATGCTGTCTGTTGATATTTGAAATAAAGATACTACGCCTGGAATGCCGATAGAAACCTGTTTTGTCGCAGTTTTTGTGCTGAATCCTGCCGAATGCAATGCGTCAAAAAATGCAGATAACATATCAGGGGTAATCTGTGTATTCTTGTTTGTAAAGTCCGAAATAAAGTCTTCCATAGAGATTTGAAAGTACTTGTATTCTGATTCTGTGGCTTGCTGTTGCTTTGTTTCGGTCGCGATAATTTTTGAATTTTTCAGAGTAATTACTGCACGTTCTAGTATATTAGTGGAAGTTGTTAAACGTGGAACAACCAAGAATTTGTCTGCCATTTTATAGGTTGTAAGTTCGCAAAGAGCCAATCTGTGATGCATATCTATTGGGCTGTTGATAAATTCTGCTATTTTATCTGCACTTGGTCTGATTGCGTCACCGACAATCATCATAAGAAAGTCGGCTTGGCGGATAGATTCATTTACTTTTTCAATAAAGTTTTCTTTACTGGTGATCTCTGGGTACTTACGTTTAATGCCTGAGTATAAATCTTGCCCTTTGTAAATTGACTCTAACTTGTCCCAATTCCACTGTTTTGTGTCGTGCAGGCTTACAGCATAATCCAAAACTTGTCCAATTACTTGACGACTGGATTCTGGATTGCGGTATAGTTTAGTTTCAACAATTACTAAATTACCATTTGTTGATACGTACAGAATATCAATATGACCTTTGCCTGTTTTGGAGGATTCTGTGGCGACTTCACTGGCAATATAAAAAAGTTGCGAATATTTAGAGTCTATTTCTGCTGTTGGCAGTATATCTGGGCAGGTCGGCAGCAATTTTTGTAGCCAAGCCTCGTTAGGCATTTTGACCAGTTCTGGTGAAACGGTTTTACCAGATTTATCTACGATAATTGGTCTTTGTACAATTCTTGCTGTGGACATTTTTCCCTCCGCTGGTTTATAAAATAACCACCAAAAAATCTGGTGGTTGGAGGTTAGTAACAATTTACGAGAATTATGTTGTTTATTCTGTATATTCACAACCCTCCAACCAAACGGTTGGATGGTTTTATGTCACTGCGGACACTCGTAAACGGGTTACTACACCCCAATATCAGAACTCCTGATATTATTTTCAGTTTATCACTGATGCGTGTTTTTATCAACTTATAAAACGAACACGCGTGGGGCTGGTTTTGTCGCAATTGGTGCCACAACGTGAAGGCACTGTGAAAAAGCATCGCACTGGTCTTTGAATGTCGTGTTCGGGAAAGTAAACAATTCACTGGAAAAATCCTGCCACCAATTTGGTGCAACAGACGGAAATAATATTAGCCCATTTTCAATATAACTTGATACGCTTTCCAGGCGTGTTATTTTATCTGTGTCTGGTTTGACTAGTGTTACTTTCATATCTCCGTGTTCATACCGTAATTGCTGTGCCAAAGATGGTCCCGATGATGCATCTTCTATTAGTGTGGTTATAAGTGCCGATGGGTATTTCGTTTTGTATTCTTCGTGCAGTTCGGCAATTTTTCTACAAAGTGCTGGGAATTCCAATCGTTCACGATAAATTTGCAATAAATATAATTTTTGATTTTTAATACCTATAACGCTACATGCTGAAAAAGCATTATTTGCACTGACTTTGCTGGCAGTGTCCCAAGATAAAAATATTCTGTCCATCCTGTCTGGTAATTCATTGTAATAGTGTATCCAATCCTTATGAATAAGGTTGCCGGCCAACATATCTGATATTTCGGAACATATTAACTTTATGTGCCAATTATCAAGATATGTTGCGTTCGGCGATACTGTCTCAAAGACTTTCTGCACAAAGGCGTGAAAGTCTGTTCGTAAAATGGCGTTTAAGACTTTAATTGTTGGCGTTTTCATCCAAGAAATCTTTTAATATTTCCATATCAGTTTTACTAAATGCTCGGGCTGTTCTTTCGGCGTCTGCATTGTAAAGCGCTTCCATTTTTGGTAACAGGGTTTGAATTGCCTTGTTGTCACCTTGGGCTGCTTTGTTGGTTAGTTGTAGTAAAATAGCGTCGCTTTTTGTAGCTTCTACGGTTTCACCTGCGTTGGTAATTGAAATTTTACCGTCCAGGAAATACTTTAATTTGGTGTTAAAGTTTTTGTGACCCTTTGGACGACCTTTGCGATTGCCAGAGACGCCTTTTTTGAAGCGCGTTTCAATGGGTGGGTTTTGATAGCCAACTTTGTAGTTTTTATTGTTGTTGAATTCCATCTTTTTTCTCCTGTAATAATTCGTTATATGTTTTGCCGTTTGATATGTTTACGGCATCTGTGCCAAATAGTTTTTGAAACCTGCGAATTGTGGTGTCTATGTATTTGGGTTCTAACTCTATACCAAAACAGGTACGCTCTATCTGTTCACAGGCGATAAGCGTGCTGCCCGAACCCAGAAAACTGTCTAATACAGTGTCGTGCAGGTTTGTGACGTCTAAAATTGCATCGCGTATCATTTCTACGGGCTTTACCGTCGGGTGCATCTTCAGGTCATCTCTGTGCACACCAAAAGAATTTACACCAGCATAATTCCAGACGTTTGTTCGGTACCTGCCGTACTTGCCCAGTTGAATATTGTTAACGTTTGGTGCGTCGCCATTTTTATATACAAAGCATAGTTCGTGTTGGCTGCGATAAAGACTGCCCATGCCACCAGACGTCTTTACCCAAACGCACAGGTTTATAAAATCACCAAATACGGAATCTAAGGCGGTTTTGATTTCTGTTATATGACGCCAATCCATAAAGTTATATTGCATTGCTCCGTCATTAGAATACTTTTGGCACAGGGTAAAGTTGTCTGTTAAAAACTTGGTAAATTCTTCTGACGACATTTCTCCAGACGCCATGGCAAATTCATCGTGGCGTATGTTTCCACATCCGCAAACGTGCCCTGAAATCTTAACGTTGTAAGGCGGGTCTTGGATGACCATATTGGCGCGTTTGTCGGACAGTAGACGGGCGAAACTCTCTTCGTCCAGACTGTTGGCGCATATGATTTTATGACGCCCCAGCTGCCATATGTCGCCAGGTTGCGTTACGATTTCGTCTTCGGGAACAAATTCTATTTTATTCAGCTTTTTGTCTGGGGTTGGCGTTGTGTCTGTTATCAGGTTGTTGATTTCAATTTGCTCAAACCCTGTGATTGTTATGTCGTCCACATAAATCTGTTCCAGGTCCGATATTTCCAACGTTAATAGTTCTTTGTTCCAGCCACCGTTTTCTGAAATTTTATTGTCTGCCAGGCGATAAACACGCTTTTGCGTTTCGTCCAGGTGCGTTAAACGAATAACAGGCACAGTATCCATTTGCAACTGTTGTGCCGCCAGATACCTGCCGTGCCCAGCAATTATTTCATCGTTTTCATCTATAAGAATAGGGTTGTTAAAACCGAATTTTTTAATAGAATCTGCGATTTGATGCACCTGCTTTTGCGGGTGGTCTTTTGGGTTGTTTTGGTATGTTTTTAGTGAATTTAAGTCAACATATGTAACTTTTATTTCTGCCATTTGGACCTCCTTTTTTTGGAGTATGTGACAGAGGGGGCAAAAAAGTAGGCGTCTGCTAGCAGACGCCTATTTCCAAATTTCAGAATTCTTTGGCGGAAGCCATTTTCTAACGGTTTCAGCAGGATTATCTGTTTTAAGAATGTTCATAAGGCTATCTTGAAACGCAGCATATTTGTCAGAACTTAGTATTTCTGTGATAAGTTTACTATTGGTTATTGTGGGGCGTTTGGCTTTAATTTTTTTAGCGATTTTTATAAACTCTTTTTTCAACGTGGTTTCTGCTTGGTGGGTTGCTTTGCCAGATTTTTTGCGCATTTCTTTTGCAATCATAAGCATAGATGCAGAATATTCTACAAATGCAGAGTTCCAGTTTTCAAAAACAGTTTGCTTTTCTGATGCGTTCAACTTGGTGTCGGATTCAATTTTTGTTATATACCCAGCAGCCTGATATAGCATAAGGCTTAATGCGTTTGCTGCGCCGATTGTCCACCACTCCCGACGTGATAACTTTTTGACTTTATCATCTACTTTGAATATAAATTCGCCATCTGGATTGTGCGGCAATTTGTCAAAGTTTTTTATTCGCATCCGTGATTTAAGGTCGGCAATGTATTTGGGCAGGTTGGCATTGTTGGCGCGGACAAGTTGTTTGAAGTCTGCAATTGCATTTTTGGTTAAAGGTAATATTTGGTCGTAAAATCTGTCAAAACTAAGTGGATATGGCACTTGTTTTGCAACCTTGGAAACATTATACGTGTTAATCATTGCAATCCTGTTGGCAATAGTTTGTTCTTCTTTTCCCGCAATAAAATCTAAACACTTTTTCATATCATAACCTTTTGAAATTAAGGTAAAATGAAAACCGCGGTAAATCAAGTTGATAATCATTTTTTGGAATTATTGTTTAGAAACTTGTTATCGTATATAATAATTTGTTGTTTTTTGCTTGTTTTAGATTATTATTATGCTGACAAAGCGAGGTTAAAATGAAACAAATTCAAGAATTTAGTCTTCATACACATACAAAGCTTGGTGACGGTTATGATACAGTAGAAGATATGATAATTGAAGCACAGAAAAATGGTTTGAAAACTTTGGGAATATCAGATCATTTCTGGGCTGTTCGACATGATTTACAAAAGTATATAAAAACGGTAAGAAGGGCCCAAGAAAAATTAAAATTTCATGTTTTGCTTGGAATGGAGATTGACAATCCAACTCCTGAACGATTAGAAATGCTTTATAAACTAAAACGTGATTATGGTTTTGATTTTTTTATTGGTGCCTTGCATGATGTTCCTTATGGTGAAAAAAAATATTATGTAGGTGACAAGGAAAATAAGGATGTTTTACAGAGTCAAGGGTTCCAGCAGATGTATTGGCAGACACTCCCTAATCTTGCGAACGATTTATTTGATATTGTTGCGCATTTAGATTTAGTGAAATTAACTGGCATAAAAACAGAAACCTTATATGAAAAAGAAATCAATAACGCATTGAAAGCTTTTAAATTGAATAATCAAATTGTAGAAATAAATACAAAGCATTCAAAAATTGAAAATGAACCGTCTGATACGATATTAGAAAAAATAGTGGAAATCAAAATACCAGTTGTTTTTAGTAGCGACGCTCATATTAAAAATCAAATTGTATATCGTTTTGAAGAAGAGCAACAGCGTTTATCCGGAATGCTGTCAAAAATGCGTTATATTTCTAAAACAACAGAATTATTAGACTTTTTGAAATTTAGGAATAGTATTCATAATAGATAACATGTATTTAAGGGTTGTGATATGAGATTAAAAACTTGTCTGGTAAATATTTTTTGTAAGATAATCCCATCAAAAAGGTTTTCAGGAAGTATAAAACAATATTTTTTGGCCACAAGTTTTATTAACAAAGGTAACAACAATATCGTTGTAGTCGTGAGGAAAGATGGAACCAAGAAAATCCTTAAAAAGAATATGTTGAATACAAACATTAGATTTTTAGGAGACGATAATTATATCGAGATTCATGAGCCTATATCAGAAAATTTTTATCTTTCATGTAAGTTAAATACAAAGACAAAAATTATTATAGGGGAAAGGTTTAATGGTGGCCTTAATATATATTCTGATAGTAGTATATTTCCTAATAAAGTTATATTAGGTAAGGGGATTGTGGTTACAAAAACATTGGTTATAGATTTGGCACGTGGAAACGGTAATGTAGAAATAGGAGATAGTTGTTTGTTTTCTTGGGGAAATGAAATTCGTACAGGTGATCATCATGCTATGTATAAAAAAGGTACGAGAAAGCTTTTAAACCCAAATCAAGATGTCAAATTTGGGAAACATATTTGGGTTGGTTCAAATGCCTTAATTTTGAAGGGTGTACATATCGCAGACGGTTCTGTGATTGGTGCTAATTCAGTTGTTACAAAGTCGTTTGCTATGTCAAATGTTGCAATTGCGGGAATTCCAGCAAAGATCATAAAAAAAGATATTGAATGGGGATATGAGGCACCGTAATTATATTATAATAGAATATCATTTTTCTTTGCTTATGATTGATTTTACACAATTATTGTTTGAGTTTGCCTTTGTTTTCAGTTTTTCTAGAAAATCGTAATCTATCATAGATTCTGTTGGCTGGTTTTGCTCTTTTCGCCATTCTTTTCTTTTTATTTGCTGTTGTGAATATATTTTGCCAACTGCCCCTAGGCAGTATTTACATGCTGAGAGTGGACAATTTGATGATATATAATTTTTTAATGCGGATTTTAAGTTGTGAGTCTTTAGAATATCAATTCCATCAACTGATAAGTTTTTTATAGACTTTAAAGTATGGGCTTGGGGACATTTATAGAAATATCCGTCCTCCAAGTTATAGCATTTCCAAATTTTAGAGATCAAACAAGTTTTGTATATTTGTTCTATTAAATTTTTGTCTTGGGTTCCTTGTTCTGAATACGGCAGCCTAAAAGCCTCAAAATCTAGAATTACTAATTTACATATGCCCTTGGTTAATTTATAAATTTGTTCTTTATTTAAGCCAGTATGGTGATCTGAAATTTCTAATACGTCAATTGAATGTAAAATTTGTTTATGTTTTTCATTTATCAAAAGCCCGTTTGAAACAACAGTTATATTATCGCAAATTTGGCTATTTCTAACAATATTTATAATTTCCTGTAAGTTTGGTGCCAAAAAGGGTTCGCCACCAAGTAGTCGTACTGTCTCACAATGAAATATAGTATTCAATTTGTTTAAGCACAGCTGCAATTTTTCTGTGTCAAATTTGTGTTTTATACAAATTGGTGATAAATGGCTGCATCCTTTACAAGAAAGATTGCAAAGATTTGTTACGTTTATTTCCAATTTTTCCGAAATAATCTTGCTTTTTTCCATGTTTAATATAAAATTTTTATCAAATGATTGAAAATATTCTAGGAAAGATTATAAAGCACAATAATGATTATAGCAAGCTAGAATCTAAGTTTTTTGCTAATGGTTATGGTCAGCTGGTTAAGACGCCTTATGCCTCTAGTTCTATACCATATAAAGGGAAGCCGGTAACTATATCTATTTTGATTCCTTGTCATAACTCTATTAAAACAATAAAACGCTGTATTCAACATATATCTGTTAACTCATATGTTATAAAATATCCATCGGCAGTTGAAGTTATAGTTGTTGATGATGGCTCTACAGATAATACATATGAATGTTTGTCTGGGTTATCTTATCCGATGAAGGTTTTGGTTGTTAAACAAAATCAGCGTTACCGTAGCGGTGCATTAAACACAGCTCTTTATCATGCTAATAATGAATTTATTTTAACTTGTGATTCGGACATGTGTTTAGATGTTTTTTGTATCGAAGAGGCGGCGAAAAGATTACAAGTCCTTGGATGTAAGGCATTATTGGTAGGATTTAGAGAAGATATTGATTTAAATAGTTTACTAAAAAAAGAGACAAAAACGCCTAGATTTTGGAAAGATAATCGTTTCTGTTTTGATTTCAGTTTAATAGAACCAGAAAATATGTTTGCTTTAACAGATGGTTATAAAAAGTTTGGAAAAAATAAGAAAATTTATATAAATAGCAAAAATGGTGTAAATAGGGATGTTTGGACGTTGCCACGTATGGCCTATGGCTGTCTATTTGCGTGTGATAAGAACTTTTTTTATCAGATAGGCGGATATAATGAAAAGTTTCAGGGTTGGGGATATGAGGATACGTTGATTGGTGCACTAGCAATCGCTTGTGGTAAGTATATAATCCCTGTGCCTAGTATGTGTGGCTTTCATATATCACATCCAGTCAATATGGATATAGTTAGGAGTACGCCTAACAAACAATTGTATCAAAATCTAATTTCTGCTAGAGAATATGATTGTTTTGATTATATTCAACAAAGTCGATTTTTTGTAAAAGATAAATACAATTTGGGTCAAAGTAAACCGGGTGTATTGTGTGTTTCTATACGTCGTAAGTCAAATGATTATAATTTCTATTTAGGTGAGTATAAGCAGGTTAGAACGGGGGGCAACTATCCAAAAAGTTTATTCTATTCTGGAGAGCATGATAAATTGTTAGAAATTTTTCCGAATAGTATATATTCTTGTTTTGTGAATATTATTAGAGAAAATATAAAAGGGGCTATCGAGTGTTATAAAAAGGGAGCAGGCAAAGAAAAAATATATTTGAATAGCATTGATAAAGAAAAGTTATTATATACTGCTAACTTATGGTATCAGCAAAACAGTGTTTTGCTTGCTTTTATGTTTTTTTCTTTGTATGGTTTAACTAATGGATTTGATTCAAAATTAAAAAAACAAATAAAACGTTGCGTTAAAAAAATTACAGAAAAAGTGAATAATGAAGTTTCATGGTGCACCAGAACGTTTTGAAGCTGTTGCTGATCTGGTAGGAAAATATTTTGATACAAATAAAATAAAGTATGTCGCCGACGTTGCTGGTGGGCAAGGAATGCTTAGTCGAATTCTTCGAAAAAGGTATAATTGCGAATGTGATGTTATAGATCCAAGAGAATACGGTATTGTGGGGGTCAACAGAAGGGTAGAATATTATACTTCGGAAATGGCAACTTTTTATGATTTAATTATAGGACTGCATCCTGATCAAGCGTTAAGACCGGTTGTAGAATCTGCTATATATCGACCAACTATTGTTGTTCCATGTTGTAATTATTGGTCGACAGAAAAAATGGGAGCCAAAATAATGCGCCAAAGCATAGAAAATTGGTATAAAGAACGGAATATTAAGTATGTCTTAGAGGAGTTAAAAATAGATACGCCTCATAGGTTTGCTCTAATTACTTTTGGCCCAAAAATAAAAGGATAGTGAAATGGAAAAAACTATTTTGATATTTAGAATAAAAACTTCCAGATTAAAGGCTCGTAATTTAGCGTTAGAAGAGGTAAAGTCTTTTTTATCTGATGTAGATAATGTAGAAGTTGTTGTTGGGGGGCCTCTTTCTACAGAAAAAGGGGTTATCGCTGCTTATTTACCAAAAAAATTTGATGTAGATATTTTAGAACCAGATTTTTCTGGGTTGGGCTATATACAACAAGTTGATTTGATGGTACAAGAATCAAGAGAGTCAAAAAATACTATTAAATGGAAGGGATGTTTTTATTCTTTGGAAACTATTTATGAAGAAGATAAAGAAGAAGTAAGAAACCAAGCTCCAGATAAAAGACGTTTTTTGTTGCCTGATCCTACAGGGGTATTGCGCTATGTAAATGGATACAGAGGTGATGGCACAGAGACTGGTAAACGGGCTTTGCCGGTGGAAGACTGCAAATTTATGCTTAATTTATCGAAAATAAAACGCGGTCAAAAGGTGTTAGATCCGTTTGCAGGGGCGGGAGGAATTGTTTTTGCTGCAGTGAATGCTGGCCTAGATGTGTATAGTTCAGATATTGATCCGAAAATGCAGTATGGACTTAGGGATTTTGGATCAAAGCATTTTGTGTCAGATGTCCAACACTTACCTTTTGATAATAACTTTTTTGATTCTATTGTGACAGAAGCACCATTTGACAAAAATGTAACAAATAATGTTGCGGAAGGTTTAGCAGAAATGCAACGTGTCGTCAAAAAGTCTGGATATATAGTTTTAATGGTTGCAGATCATCAGGTTGATCAGATACGTCAAAAAGCTGTTTCGTTGGGTTTAGATATATATGTAGATCAGCCATTAGATCGTAAGGGGACGGCCGTTCATATTTTCGGATTTAAAAAAAAACAACTTGATGAAAAAGAACTGGTGAGACTTTTGGGGGACTGTCGTGGGAGATAATGCGATTATGAAAAATGTACTTGTATATTTATACTATCCTTTTGTTTCTCAGCATCTGTCTGGTGGTGTGCAGGTAATAATGCGCAAGGTTTTAGAAGAATTATCTGGGCATGGGTTTAAATTTCGGGTTTTGTGTCCGAAAATTAAAGTTCCTTCTGACATATTGTCTGTTCCTGGTGTTGAGGTGTTGCCTGTTTTAAACGATTTTCAGAATAATCGTAACTATACAGAATTGTCAGAAAATTTCTCTATTTTAAATAAGCACGTTAGTTGGGCGGATGTCATTTGGACTATAGATAGAAATGTTCCAATAAGAACAAATAAACCAATCGTATTGTCATTAAATGCTCATTGGTATGCGACTAATCAAAATGCATTGTTTTCTATGAACTGGGATAGAATAGTTGTGCTTAGTGAATATTCTAAATCTATATTGGAAAAAACAATCAAACCAAATTTTTGGCATGGTAACAATACCCCAAAAATTGAAACTATATCACCAGTTTTAAGCGAGATATTGTATAAAAGGGAAGATTGTTCTTGTTTGAAAAAATATTTTGATTTTGATTCTAATAAGAAATATATCTTATTCCCGCATAGACCAGACAAAGGTAAGGGACATAGAAAAGCTATAGATGTTTTGAAGGCTTTATGCGTAAGGGAAAAGGATTATATTTTATTGATTCCTGGTGTGGCAACGTTGTCAGACAGTTTGAAAAATACAGAAAAAAGCATTATTAATGATGCATTAAATTATGCAGAAGAAATCGGTGTTCGTGACAATGTTATTCTACATGATTGGGTAAAATACAATGATTTACCTTATTTTTATTCCGCTGGAACCGCAACACTTATTGCTTCTGATTTAGAGGAAACTTTTGGAATGACTTTGACTGATTCCATATTGTGTGGTTGTCCTGTTGTTAGTACTGGTTCTGGAGCCTTAAAATTTACAGTTCCAGATGGGTTGGGACATAAGATTTTAGATTATAGTAAGCCTGAAGAAGTAGCCCGAGTAATATTATCTGGTATTACTGGTGTGGAAGAAGGCATAAAATACATAAAAAGTAAGTACGACACTAATGAGATTATACAAAAGTATGAACATTTGTTTGATACGGTTCAGAAGACAGATGGAGTATATTATGAATAAAAAACCAAAAGTTAACATTATAACTGTAACACTGAATCGACCATCTTTAATTCAAGCATGTAAAAGTGTAGATGAGCAGACTTATAAAAATTGGCATCACTTTATTTTAGGCGATGGTGTTTTGCCCGATGAAGTACGGCATCCAAATAGGAGTGTTTTTGGTTTTTCGCACGCATATGGAAAAGAAGAACCTGGGTTAAATATGCCAGATGGAACACCAAATCCGCTACAAAGATGGGCCTTAAATAACTTGAAATTAGATGAATATTTTTGTTTTTTAGATGATGATAATATATACGATAAAAATTTTCTTAAAAAAATGGTTGCTGCTATTGAAAATAGTCCAGAAATAGGTTGTGTTTTATGTGGTGTAAAAGATCAAAGACATTTTCAGAACATCACAGGTGAACCTGTTTTGGGTAAGTGTGATAATAGTGGTGTTATATTTCGTACCAAGTTGGCAACAACAATTGAATTTCCGCATGCTTCTTTGTCAAAAAACGTCGTTCAAGATGTTGAGTTTATTCAAAATGTTTCGAAACGCTTTGGTTGGAAACAATTAAATGAAACTTTAGTAGTTTTTGGTTCTGCCCCAAATGTTCCAACAGTACGCGGTGGAATAAAATTGCTTTCTTCATGGGAATTGCCGTTATTCGCATTTAAAAAGTTAAAAGATGGAGATATTGAAGGAGCTATGCAAGATTTGATTACATCTGTTCAAATAGATCCTTTAGATGGTTATGCATTATGGAGATTAGCAGAAGCATATGCGGTTTCTGGTGATATAAAAAAATCAAAAGAATGCTTGCAAAAATGGATAAAGCTTGCAGAAAAGTCACATTGTTTTTCTCATCATTTTGTGACATTTTGTTGCGGTCTTGCTTATAAAGTTCTTAATTTACCAACTAAAAATTTGTTTAAGCAAGCTATAAAAGCAATTGATACTTCAACTGTTTCTGAACAACTTAGTTGTGAGTGGTATAAAATAGTTTCTAATGAAAAAAGGGATGTTAAATTTTACTTGCAGGTTTTAAAGCAAATTGAGCACGATTCTACTAAAATTCAAAATGCTCTTTGGAAAGCTAAAGTTGCCGCAAAATTATTTCCTAAGCAACGTAATATCCAAGAAGTGTACTCTTTGTTACATGACTATTATTATAACAAGGAAATAACCGTTATAACAGTTACTCGTGGTCGTCCCGAATTGTTGAAACGTGCCATAGAGTCGGTAAAGGAGCAAGATATTGCAAAGACTGTTGATCATTTAATAATTATAGATGATTGCAAAGATACACTACATTTCTTGGAAAGAAATTATAGTAAAGATGATAGCGTTTTTTGGAAATATATAAAACGCTCTAAAAAAGATACAAATGGACCTGCAAGAATCGCTCATTTACGCAATGAAGGAATACTGTCGGTTGGTACTAAATATATCGCTATGTTAGACGACGATAATGAGTATGCAGAAAATCATTTATCTTCTTTACTAAAATTAGCAAAAGAAAAGGGGTTGGCTGCAGTTCATTCGTGGAGATTGCTATATACATTTGATGGTAAAGAGTTTACTGATAATTTTTGGCCTTGGGAAAAAAATTTGACTCTGCAAAAAGTTAAGTATGAAGATTATGTAAAACGGGGAATCGTTGATTGGAATTCAAATATTCTACGTGATGGTTTTGATAATAATACTGTTGATACCAGTGCGTGGCTGATAGAAACAGAAGTAATGCGTAATATTTTGTTCCCAGAACTTTATTCTAAAGAAGATATTGCAAACAATATTGTTGAAGATAAAAAATTTTATAAATTAATATCTTCTATAAAAAACATTAAAATAGGCGCAACTAAAAAGTGTACTTTAAAGTACTATTTAGGCGGTTATTCAACTGATTTTAATAAATCATTAAACCGTAAAAAAGGGATTAAATAATTAACTTAAAATATTCTATAGTGTTTTTTAATCCTTCAGGTAAGCTTGTGGTTGGTTCCCATTTTAACAATACTTTAGCGTTTGTTATGTCTGGTTTTCTTCTGTTGGGATCATCCTTGTCGCGTAATGATTGCTTGTGTATAACTTTTGATTTTGTATTTGTCAGACTGACAATTTTTTCTGATAGAGCTTTTATAGTTAGTTCTTCAGGGTTACCTATGTTTATTGGACCAGTTATGCTTTTTGCAGAATTCATCAATTTTATAAGTCCTCTTACTAGGTCATCTATATAGCAAAAACTGCGTGTTTGTTTCCCGGAACCATAGATTACAATGTTTTGATTGGTTAAAGCTTGCACAATGAAATTAGATACTACTCTGCCATCATTTTTATTCATGTTGGGACCATATGCATTAAAAATTCTTGCAATTTTTATCTTTGCGTTTTTATGCCTGTGATAATCAAACATTATTGTTTCAGCGCATCTTTTTCCTTCATCATAGCAGGCTCTATCTCCAATAGGATTAACGTTTCCCCAATAAGTTTCTTTTTGTGGGTGTTCTAGTGGATCTCCATATATTTCTGATGTAGATGCTTGTAACACTGTGGCATTATTTTTTATAGCAAATTCCAGAATATTTATTATGCCAATAACGCAAGTTTTGGTTGTTAAAATACTGTGCGCGCCTTTGTACGCTGTTGGACTTGCTGGACAAGCTAAATTATAAATTTGATCTATATGTGTTCTTATATTTATCGGATTGATAATGTCATGAAAAACAAATCTGAAATTAGGATGTTTCTTTAGTTCTTTTATGTTGTTCAAACTTCCGGTATAGTTGTTGTCTAGGCATATTACTTTGTGCCCTTGTTGTAACAATTTTTTACATAAATTACTACCTATAAAGCCTGTACCTCCTGTAACTAAAATGTTTTTCATTAAAATTTCTCCATTACATATGCATTAATTGCTTAAGATTTGTTAAACTTTCTTTTTCTTGTTTTAGCTTTTTATTTAAGAGTCCTTTGCATAAGGTCTTATAATTTTTTTTGCTTAATTTTATAGCTTGTAGCATTGCATGGTATAAATCATCTTCATTATATAATATTGCATTTTTATTTGAAAAATCGTGTTTAGTAGCAAAGAAATTGTTTAAAATTAAAGGCTTTATAAAACCAACTGATAAGCCAAAAGAGCCACTCGTTTTGTTTGTTGTATAGTCTTTTATATGTTCTTTGTTATTCTGTGATAATAAAGCCAAAATAAAATCTGAATTTTTCGTAATATTATATAGTTGACAATTTGTTATATCGCCCCAAATAGAGACGCAGTCTGAATACCTGTTAAAATCTAGAGGTAGCGGTTCATTACCCACGCGCCCAACAATATTAATATGAAAATCTTTTATACTTTCTTTCTTAAATTTTTCTAGTACTCTTAATAAAAGATTTAGGTCTCTACACTTAGAGTCAAACCTTCCTGCAACTAAGAAGGTTGTTTTTTTATTTTTTTTACATATTTTTGTATTTGCGTAGAAAGTCGGTGAAATAAATGGTGTGGTTGTACTTTTATTATATGGGAATTTGTGTAATGCCACAGCATGCGATAAAAAATATTTTCGTTCTTGGCTGGAAGTTAATTTTTTAAAACGTTCCCATTGGTGTTCTATAAAGAACACATTGTTTTTTGTAAATTTTGAACAAAAATTTTCTTTGAATAATTTTGGATAGTATACACCGGTAAAGTCATCAGTTGATGTTAGAAATATGTATTTATATCGCCGCATGTTGTATCTAAATAATTCATCACTTAGTGCGGATGGTAAAAATAAATGAAATAGTCGTACCTTGTCATTGCAATTAATAACGTTATTTAGTAAATCATTTGTATAATTCTTATCACTTACAATAACGTCAACATAAAAACCAAGTTTGAGAAAATAATTTACTATTGGAGGAATTACTTCTCCATGCCAATTTGTTGGTTCGATAACTAATACAGTATTAGCGTGAACTTTTGATTCAATTAGTGGAATTATGCCAGGATAGCGTAAAAGTTTGTTCCTTACATCTAATAAATCTATCATATCTGAATCTGTTATTTAGTTAGTTGTGTGGGTGTAGATATTGTTTCTATAATGTTTGCATTTTCTGTTAATCTAAAATCAATGATTCCTTTCTGTTTGATGTTTTTTTTAATAAAAGGTTCTATATCTTTTAATGTGGATCCGTCCGACGTCATAGTAAACTCTGTTTTCATAATATATCCTTTAATATTATAGATGCAAACTCTTTTATATTCATTTGCGCACGGTTATATTTCTTGGGAATTTTAAGTGTTTTTTTAGAAAATATTGCTATTGGAGTAAACATATTCCTTGTTAACAATACTTCTAACTCTTTTTGTGTGTTGATTTTATATGTCTGAATTCCTAGTATAGCACGTTCTTCTAATGAGGCCTTTCTGATATCATATTTTTTATTTTTGTTAACGTATAATACTATTGACGGTGTACTATTGCCGTATTCTGGCGCTTCGTCAATAAAGCTGCTATCGGGTAATTTTGTTTCTGAGGTTAACATTAACACAGGCGTTCCAGATTTATACGTATTGTTTTTGATAATATGTTTAGCAATTTGTAAGGAATGATTATCTAATTTTCGTTTGGTCCTTGGCTTTTTTATTATCCCTTTTAATGCGCTTAACAAGGAGATATTTGTATATTCTTTTGGTAAATAATATACGTTCGAATAGGTTTCTTGTAATTGTTTTATCCAAGCTTCCTGTTTCTCTAAGTAAGAAATGCTTGGAATTAATAATAAATCTGCGTTGCCAGATAAGGATTCAAATACTGCATTGTACCCAGGTCTGAGAACACAAATACGAGAGATTGCAAAAAGTGCCGGTAAATTTGGTTCGAAATCTATAACTTTAACATTTTTTATATTGCTTGGTACTATGATTTCGTCTTTATAGTTGCTACCTTTAACGATTATTATCTGGCAGTTTTTTAACTCGGTGGCTATGGAAACTGCCGCTGAAAACAGTTTTTTACAAAATCCTTCGCCAAAATGTTCGCCACCTGCACCTGCATTAAATACGATGATATCGTTATTTGAAGTATATTTTTTAGATATGTCGCTAATCTCTTGTTTTGTTGGAACATAAAATACTGGTCCCGTAAATGTTATTTTGGGCTCAAACTCTAGCCATAAACGCAATTTAGGATTAGATATGTCACGAAATAAATCTTGTTTGGGTTGAAGAAATATTATTTTGTCAAATCTATCGAACTTTTTATTAATCAGCATAGACAAAAGTCCATCTTCCTCTATTCTGCGCATTATTAGAACGCTATGACGATATTTAAGAGACGATATTTGCTCGTATATGGGGTCGGGATCTGTGTCTTCTATGACAATGTCTGGATCTATTTCCGTTACAATTAGATTTATTAGTTGTTTGAGAAAAATTTCTGATAAATTTGATGGAAGTCTATGCATAAAAGGGATATTGAAGACAGGGAACCCTTTATTTTTAAATAAATCTGTAGATTTCGCCTGAGTAAGAAAAAATACCGAATGTCCCAGCTTTCGCAAATCTTCGGCAATAACCAAAGCCCTACGAAAATGTCCAAACCCAATACCATTTTTTAATAAAAATAATATTTTGTGTTGCATACTCAAGATATTCGTGTATATATAGTTTATATGTTATGACAGATTGGGCGTATTTTCAAGAAATTTTATTAGATTTTTCTCATTCTGGGCAACCAATTTCTTTTTGGTGGCGTGAGGATGACGTTGCTTGTGATAGCAAAAACTTGGTTATTATACTGGACCTTCTTTTAAAATACAAAATTCCTGTGTTGTGTGGCGTTATTCCTAATTTGTTAACTAATGATGTTATACAAATACTAAAATCCCATCCTAATTCTATTGTTTGCCAACATGGTTTAAATCATCAGAATAACTATACGATAGACTATAAGTGTGAATTTGATTCGGCAGATTCTCTTGGTGCCTTGATTGCTGGTAGAATAATGTTAAAAGATATATTTCAAAATAAGTTTTTACCTGTCTATATTCCGCCTTGGAATAATATAAGTAAATTTTTTAAAGGTATTTTATTAGATAATGGATATGTTGCAGTCTCTGGTTATAATTATTCTGCGATGAATAAAAGAACTTATAATGTTGACGTTGATCTAATAGATTGGAACAAGTCTGAAAGTTTTTCAGATGATAGCTTTGTAATGAAACAAATACTACAATGCTTTTCACGGAAAGATTTTAATGTAGGTATAGTTAATCACCATAGAACTATCGGAATCGAAGGAATAAAGTTTATAGAGAAATTGTTATCAGAAACTTGCAAATATTCTAATATTTCTTGGAAAATACCATTTTAGTATTTTTTTGAAACTACGCCGACTGTGCCTTGAATATGAAAGGTATATTCTTGTTTTTTATCAATAAAAGCCTTTATGCCTTTTTGAACTTCTTCTCCCCATTTCCCGTATACGTCGTGTAAGACAACTATACCATTTGTATTTAACAATTTCGTTGTTAAGTCCAAATTTGATTGTACCGAATTTGCGTAGTGGTCTGCATCAATAAAAATTAAATCGAATTTTCTGTTCCCTTCTTGTATAGTTGAAACAACAGGCGTTTTTAATATGTTTGGATTGTTTGGTAAATGATAAGCAACTGTATTGTTATCTGGTAGTTTTGAAAAGAATGCTTTTATTTTGGTAATTTTATCGCAAAAACCAAAATGGTTGCTTAGCGCTTTAAAAAAGTATTCTGTGCTTTCATGTATTGTTGCGCCGTAAGTTTCAGCATCGCTTGCTATTGAAAGACTCGGGTCTACGCAGCAAATGTTTGAGTTTTTAAATAAGGTCAATAGCACCATTGTGCTTACACCAACAAAGCTACCTATTTCTAATATAGATGAAATGTTTTTATCTTTAGCTACATCGTGAATTGATTTGATGTCATCCGGAACTAAGCATATACTATACAGTAGCTCTTTTGGAATGCCCATTTGGCGTAGTATTTTAAATGATTGTTCTCTTATTTCTAATGCTTTTTCTAAATACATTTGTAATCCGTTTTCTATACTTTGTTTTTTCTAAATCTTTTGTTTATTTTAATAACTGGTTTTAATAATTTCCCTAAGGCGCAGTGTTTGTTTTGGTGTAAAAAAGCCTGTATGTCTTTTGGAAAGTATTATACGAATTGTTTTATACATATAAGTCTTTTACCTTTTGGTAATTCTTTCATGATTATTTAAGAATTGCAAGATTTATGGATACTATTTTTGTGTTGTAATATAAATTTTAAGTTTTTCCTGTTATTCGCTGGGAGTTCCCTGATATGTTATAAAAAATTCCCTGTTATTTTTGCAGGGAATTTTGGGGTGAGTAGGGTGCAAGTGCTTAGAAAACTGTGGATGGATTCTAGTGCAGGTTGTGTGATTTTTGACCGAAATGCCCGTTTTTTGCAAAAGTTCCCTGTTTTTCCCTGTTTTTTTATTGCAAGGCGTATGTGTTTTAGCCGATTTTGTATGTGCCACAGGGCGCGGTATTTGAATCCGACCAGAAAATTCAAACCGTCGCATTCGCGGCGGTTTTAATTTTCTGGGTGGCCCGTGTGGATTCAAACGACAAACGTTCGTTTGTCGGGGTTCGAATCTTTCACTCGGTCGCGTTGCGACCTGCGTGTATCCTCGTAGTTATTCGAACGGCGCTGACGCTTGTTCTCATATACTCGGATTTGCCCCGATTAAAATATGCTGCTTGTGCCGAAAACGTGGGATTTTATATTCAAAAATGCACGGTATGTGATTTTGCAATAGCCCCAAATCCGCCCAAATCTCAGATATGACATTTTATGACAGTCAATTTGAGATGTAGGGCGTTTTTGAGTTGACAAATGTACGTATTTGTAATATTTTTTTTTGAAAAAAGAGGTAAAAATATGGGATTCACGCAGGAAAAGAAAATAAATACGGATGTTTGCGATTTTTGTACGGGGTGTGAAGAACATTGTAAGTTCGGTTTTGATGTCTATTATGATGAAGATGAAAAAAGGGTGGCTTGCCCAACCATAGGTGGTGAACAAATAAAAGAGTTTTTATGTAAAGATGGTACGTGGAAAATATCTGAAAAAGAAGAAAATTGCGTTTCTACGTATGAGTTAAATCGATTCCACAGCGAGATGATGCGTGCAGCACGTAAAATAGCGACACTTTGTGATAAATATAAAGCGCGGTAAGATAGGTTTCGTAATTTTAATTTTTATGTAAGACTATCTAATAATCTCGTGTTTGAACCATTGTTCTTGGAATTTTGTTTTTTGTTCTATGAATTGGTTTGTTACCTTTAAGCCGTCCGGAACAACTACCAGTTTATCATCGTTATCGTTTGTACGGTGAATAATTGCTACACAACGCCCTGTGAATTCTTTTAGTGGTTTGTCTATGCCTAAAACATATGCGTCAAGCTCTTCGCCGTCACCAGAAACTGTGTTTGGAATATAGCCATAGTTTACTTCGTACACAAAGCCATGCTTTGGGTGCTTTGTACCCAATGGTCTGTCCATGACGACAGATACAATTTTGTTCAGATAGCCAGAGGGGTTGGTCTGTTTTGATGTTTTGTTTATCTGTTGTAAATGTTGTTTAGCTTTATTTATTGTTTCTTGGGTTAATATAATTTCTTTAATTTGTGCATTTTTTGTCCCGCTAAGCTCGCATGTAATATTATTGATTTTACAGAACTCGTATTCAATTATTGAAATTGCGCGACCATGAGTTACTGCAAGTATTGTATCCTCTGCATTATGCTTGTTAAATATATCTATCATAAAATTGAAAAAACGTGTGACTATTTCTCTTTTATTTTCACCTGTACGACCAAATCGTATTTCGTAATCCCCTGCAATTTGTTTAGTAGCAACTTCTATCATTTCTGGGTGTTTTTTTGTGTCACCGCCATGAAAGCCGTAATCTATTTCGCGTAATCTTTCGTCTGTAATGATAGATAATGGTTGTTTGATTGTATCAAGAAATATTTGCGCGGTTTCCTTGGTGCGGGTGTATGGTGAAGAATATGTAGCGTTTAGTTTCCCTTTAAAATTTTTTGATGCATCTTTTACTTGTTGTGCACCGTCACTCGTCAAATTATTTAAAATGTCTGGATCAGAGTTTTGCACCAATTTGGCTTGTGATTTACTTTCGCCGTGGCGCATAAAAAGCAGTTTCATTTTTATGTACCTTGATTCTTATTTAAGTGTAATCCTAGCATAATATTTTGGTGTTGTAATATAAAATTTAAGTTTTCCCTGATATTCGCTGATGATTCCCTGTTATGGTCTGAAAAATTCCCTGTTGTTTTTGTAGGGATTTTTTTTGGGTGGGTGGGGTGCAAGTACTTAGAAAACTGTGGGCGGGTTCTGGTGCAGATTGTGTGAGTTTTGATCAAAATGTCCGTTTTTTGCAAAAAATCCCTGTTTTTCCCTGTTTCTTATTGTGTGGTGTATGTGTTTTAGTCGATTTTGCGTGGTGAAAATAAGTAGATTTTAACATGTTTTTTTGTTATCCTTTTGGCAAAGAGTGCTGCTAAATGAATATCTTACCAGATTATATAAAGGGTGAACGGGTGCAATTGCGCCGTTCTTTATCGTCGCATGCCAGTGCTGTGTGGCAATACGTCAAAGATAATCAAGATTTCTTTATGAAATCGGTAAAGCGTTTCTGTGATACAGCGGTTTTTGCAATTGTTAATGAAGATAATGCAATAAAATTGGAAAAAACAGGTCAAGTATTGTGTAAAAATATTCTTTGACAAGGTTGTATTAAATAAAATAACGAGATGAAAATGTCTAATGCTGGTGCGTTGCTGATATTAAAATTATCTAGATTTTGTCTGTATTTTATGCCTTTGATACCTGTTATTACATTGGTGTATTTGGGCAAGGGTGTTTCGTTGGCGGATTTCTTTTTAATTCAGGGAATTTTCAGAATAGCGGCGTTTTTATTTGAAATACCCAGTGGTTATTTGGCTGACGTTTTTTCCAGAAAGAAAATTATGGTTTTGGCCGCGCTTTTACAATTTTTGGGAATGTTTTTATTGATATGGGCGCAAGGGTTTTGGGCTGTTGTGGTTTGTGAGTCACTTATGGGAATGGCCAGCGCACTACTTTCTGGTACGGGTGAAGCCTATGTGTATGACCTGTTAAAGCGAGACGGTAAGGAAAATCAGTATATAAAAGAAAATGGTTCAATAAAGTCATTCGCGCAGGCGGGGACGTTTGTTTCCATGGTCATAGGCGGGGTATTGTTGACAAGGGGCGAGAATGTATTGTTGGGGGTTGAGGCACTTGTGGTATTCTTTGGGTTTGTGTTGATGCTGTTTTTGCCGGAAATCAAAGAAGTCAGGCGCAAAGTTGTACCAGAGGCAAGCCCACTGAAAGATTGCCTTGGTATAGTAAAGATGTCTGTGAAACATCCAGAAATAAAGTGGTTGATGTTGTTCCCCGCGATATATTCAACATTTACGATAGTGTTATTGTGGTTGTTACAGCCGGCGATGGAGTTGGCTTTGGTACCTGTTGCATTGTTTGGGGTGTTCTTTGCCGTCAATCAAGGAAGCAGGGTATTGTTTTCCAAATTTGCACATAAAATTTTGAATGCTTTTGGTGCCAAAAGGTTATTGGTGGGTTGTGTTGGGGCGTTGGTGTTGGGGTTTTCTGCGGTGCTTTTGATGATAAATTCAAATGGGTTTATGATGCCGTTGGTGTATGCGATATGCGGAATGGTTGCGATTATACCCGCCGTTCAGACGATGTGTGTGTTGGTATTTAATGATTATATACATCACAGAATTCAATCAAACGAGCGCGGCACAGTATTAAGTGTAAGTTCAATGTTTAATATGGGGATATCTGGGGCGGTGTTGATGGCGGCAAAGCCATTGTTAAGTAATTTTGGTGTGGAAATAACATCCTTTATATTCTTGGTATTGGTGGTGTTTATTCTTATACCACTGAACAAAGTATTTAAGATAAAAAATTTATAGTCGATTTCGGATTTTTGTGGGGCGGGGCGTTATAATGCTTGACAATTTTGTTATTTTGTCTAGACTGTTTTTAGTATAAAAATATGGTGGTGTTATGAAATACTGGGATGATAAAAAAGAAAATTTAATCATTAACGCTGATACCATTCGGCGCTTTAATAAAGAAAATCCGTTGAGTGGGCGGTATGCCTGTGATGAACGGGTGTTGGGTGATGTCGCGAATTCTTTAATTAACAAAAATTCAAAATTTGAAGACGTTTATCACATGGTCACGTTGATTAACTCGTTTTACAGTACTCGTATGGGTGGGGACGATTGTTATGCTTTGTCGAAAATTTTGTATAACCGCCATGGCGATATTTTGGGCGCAATGGACAACGGTAACAAAAATGTTGTTCAAAGCGTGATAAAAGACCAAGTTGATGCACGCGAAAAACATGATGAGCATGGGGCGCCAGTGTTGCGCAGTGTGGCGTTTTCATTTACGTCTAAATATTTTTCCATTATATCGCGGTATCGGTTTCATGATGATAAATTCCCAATTTATGACAGTTTGGTTGCCGGGCTGTTGGATTTTTGGTACAGAAATAAAGGCACGAATCTTGTATCAAAAACACGCAAAAATTATAACTATATGGAATACTGCAAATATATAAACAGATTTTGCAGAGTTGTGGAATATAAAGAACTGGATTCGTATTTATGGACATTGGGGCGAAAAATTGTTCCGTATGTAACCGATATTTCAGCAGAAGAATATAAGCGTCTGATGCCTGGGAAAGACTTAAAAACCGGCAAAGATAAATACACGATTGCGATTACATCCAGTCTGCCATCTGATACGATGGAAAGAATTTTGAAGGCCGTTGCGCGTGATAATCAAAAGTCGCGGTAAAAGTTTCCCATAAATGTATGGTTGAATTTTTTGGCGAATGGTATTATAATTCTTTGTGTCCAAGGAAGGGAGTTTTATGATGCCAAAATCAAAGTCTGAAAAAACAAAATCTGTAAAATCACGTCGCACGTCGCGCGCGGCGAATTATAATCCAATCGCGTCGTCGGTTAAACGTTTGTATAACAAAAGTGCGCCTTTGCTGATATGCGAAGCGTTGTTGTTTGGCGTGGCGGCAATACTGATGGTGATTAAACCGGTTGCGATTTTAACTGCGCTGACGTTGGTGATTGGTGTGGCTTTGGTGTTGTTCGGATTGTATCGCACAATCGCAGGTTTCGTTGTTTCGCGTGACATGGGTGGCGGATGGTTCGATGTGGTGTTCGGATTGCTGACGGTTGTGTTGGGTGTATTGTTCTGTATATATCCGGTGGGATCGGTCGCGGCGTTGGTTTATATATTTGTAATCTTGTTTGCGTTGCGTGCGATTTTGTCGCTGATATTCTCGATAAACATGATACGCGCGCGGTTTGGCAATTATTGGTTTGATTTGATTATGTCAATTATACTGATTGCGCTGGCGGTATTTTTACTGTTCTATCCTATGGCGGGCGCAGTTGTTATGGTGTATTATTTGGCCATAACATTATTACTGTATGCCGCGGCGGATGTGTATATGTACATTGAAATATTAAAATTGAAAAGATTGGTAAATGATTAAAAAAATCGCCCGTTTGGGCGATTTTTTATGTTGGCTTGAAATTTCCTGGAATATGTTGTAAGATATGCGCAACGCGCCCTTAGCCCAGCTGGATAGAGCATCGGATTTCTAATCCGCAGGTCGCAGGTTCGAATCCTGCAGGGCGCGCCAGAA